>NZ_CP032550.1:2432624-2736702 GCF_009735645.1 Microbacterium oryzae
ACGAGGACGGCGACTCGGTGGCGATCGCCCTTCACGCGAATGCTGACACGTGCGACTGTCTGAGCGTCAGGGAAGCGGGATTCGATGCGCCACGCGGCGACGAGTTCGGCGAATGGCTCGCCGACGAACCGCCCCTGCGCGGGGTCCGCGGCTTCCAGGTAGAGGCCTTCGTCGCCGTCCAGCGTGACGAGGGCGCGACCGAATGCGCCCTCTCCCCGTCGGGTTGCGCTCATAGCCGTCCCCAGTCGACCCGTCGATCACAGCGCTGTGTCGACGCCCGGCTCGACATCGAGTCGCGCGTCGGTGAGCGCAGTATAGGAGCGTCGCGCAACCGGCACCAGAGGGGGATGGCGCACTTGAGGTCGGGCCGCATCTCCAATCCGGGAGGAGATACAGCCAAGAAGGGGAATTGGACCGACCGGCGGGGGCTTGAGAACTGCGATCGGAGAAACGGCGCATTGCGCATCACGGGTGACGCTCCTACGATCACGCGCATGATCATAAAACCGTCGGGCGACACGAACAGCTCGGGCTTCACTAGGGATGAGCTCACCTCCCTGGAGGAACAAGAAAAGATGAGCGACCTCGCTGACGAGGAGCTTCAGATGTTCCGCCGTGAGCGTATGTGGATTACTAGTGGTACCGTCGCCGTCGTCTCGATTTTCGCCGTTATCGCCTGCATGTGGGGAGTTCTTGAAGTTCTGCTCGAGACTGCCCTCCCAGTTTCCTCGACGGAGGCTTTGGTTGCTCTCCTCCTTGGATTAGTTCTCGGCGGGATCTTTCGCTCTATGTTGCTGGCCAACCTTGCGAGGCGAGAAGACCGTCTTGCAGACCAGCTGGAGCGCCAAATGCGCGAGCTGAGGCGTATTCGACTTACTCGCTCTCACGAGCATTCCATGCCGGAGGGCCAGCCCGATGGGCGAGCAGAAGACGGGCGGTGGGGCGATGACACGCCGTGAGGAAGTCGCCCGTTTGCAAGAGGCGGCAGCTGCTCGACGCGCGGCAGAATTGGCTGAGGTGCGAGCGGAAGCGCGCGCCAACCGAAGGTCCGCTTCGGTGACGGCGATCGTGGTCGCCGCCATCGGCGCAGTGCCCCTGCTGGTAGGCGTGATCCCGCAACTTGTCACTCCGTCGCTCACCACGACTTACGACTGTATGGAGACGTACGAAGACGTGATCGAAATTTACGAGAAGCACAGGATGATAGTGACCCTGCCCGAATCGCATCCGGAAGAACAGTCGTGCGATACCAGTGGTCGTTTTGAGGAGCTTCCTCAGCTCGAGCCTCTTGCACCCGATTCGACTGACTGAGCAGGCACGACTGCTACTCCTTGATCCCCCTGACTCATCACGCCGACGCGGTGCTAGCTCGTCGCGGATTATGAGTCTCGGCGGAGCGTTATTCTCGGCGATTGAGTGGGGAAAAACGAGCACGCTGGCGTGATCTACGCGAAGGACGGGGAACAAATCTGCGTTCCCTTCGAAGGAACTGCGGCCGAGCCCAGTGTTGTGAAGCGGCCTCCAAAGGGGGATTGATCCCCATCGGATGACGGCTGCCTCAGTGCACGGCGAAGGCCTCCTGCAGCCACCAGGATCCGCCATCCGAGATGATCTTCGCGTCGATGACGAGCGGCGCCGACGGCCCTGACGCGACCCACTCGGCGACCGCGTCGAGGTCGTCGACCGTCTGCACGGTCAAGCCCGTCGCTCCGTACCCGCGGGCGATGGCGGCGAAGTCCGTGTCGGGGAACTCGACCGTCGCGAGGTCCGCATCGGCGCCGAAGTGGTGGATCTCCGCGCCGTATGCGGCGTCGTTGTAGACGATGACGACGAGCGGCAGCCCGAGCCGGCAGGCGGTCTCGAACTCGCTCATCGCCATCAGCAGGCCGCCGTCGCCGGTGCCGAGCACGGCCATCCGGTCGGGTCGGGCGAGCGCGGCGCCGATCGCGGTCGAGAGCCCGAGCCCGATGGACTGGAACGCCTGCGTCATGCAGTACCCGAACTCGTCGGGCACCTCGAGGTACTGGCTCGGGTAGCCCATGAAGTTGCCCGAGTCGATCGACACGATCCGCTCGCGCGGCAGCAGGTCATCCAGCCGTGCGGTGAGCACGCGCGGGTCGATGCGAGCGGATGTCGACAGATCGTCGATCGGAACGTCGCGCCACCGCGACGCGGTCGCGATCCGTGCGGCGACCTCCTCGGTGCGGTAGCCGGTGCGGCGGGCGGTGCCGCGGGCGCGCAGCTCGGCGGTGAGCGCGCGGCCGGTCGCCGTCGAGTCGCCCAGCACTCCGAGCGTGATCGGGCGGATGGCCCCGAGCGCGCCGGGCTCGACGTCGACCTGCACGAGAGCGGCGGATGGCCCGATGAGGGTTCCGCGGCGAGTGGTCCAGTTGTTGAGGGCGGAGCCGAATGCGATCACGAGGTCGGCGTCCTGCAGCAGCTCGGCGGTGAGGGGCGAGGAGAATCCGCCGGAGATGCCGAGGTCGAACGGGTCGCCCGCGAAGAGGCCCTTCGCGACCGCGCCGACGGCGAGGAGCGCACCGGCCTCGAGCCCGAGCTCGCGCAGCTCGGCGCCGGCGGAGCGTCCGCCGCGTCCGGCGAGGATGACCGGGCGCTCCGACCGCTCGACGAGATCCGCGAGCACCGACACCGCGGTGGCATCGGGCGCGACGGGCAGGGGAGCGTCCGCGTGCAGCGGCGCCTCGAGCAGCTCGGCCGGAACCCGCCGCGCCTGGATGTCGATGGGCAGGCTGAGGACGACCGTGCGCCGCTCGTCACGGGCCGTCCGGAACGCACGGACGACATCCCGGAGCGCCGTCTCGGCCGAGTGGACGCGCTCGGCGACCGCTCCTACGCTGCGGGCGAGTCCATCCTGATCCATCGCGAAGTTGTTCGTGACGTCGCCCGTGCTGGCCTCCGCCGCGAGCACGAGGAGTGGCGTGCGGCTCTTCGCCGCCTCGGCGATGCCGGTCGTCGCGTTCGTCAGCCCGCACCCCTGATGCACGGTGACGGCGGCGACCGTCGACGACATCCGCGCGAAGGCGTCGGCGGCGGTCGCGGCGGCCATCTCGTGGCGCATCGCGGTGAACGGAACGCCCGCGTCGCGGAGTGCGTTCGTCACGTGGAAGTTGCCGCTGCCCACGACGCCGAACACGCGGCCGACGCCGAGCCGGGCGAGCGTGCGCCCGACGAGCTCGGCGACCGTGACGTCGCCGGCTGTCACCGGGCGGCCGCGGCCGCGGCGGCGTCCTCGACGAGAGCCCACACGCGGGCCGGGCTGCCGGTGCCGCCGACGATCGGCAGCGGCGAGACGATGAGCACCGCGCCGGTCGGCGGCAGCTCGGCGAGGTTCTGCAGCGACGTGATGCCGTACTTGTCGTTGCCGAGCAGGTGGTAGTGGGCGGGGAAGGGCGGGTCGAGCTCCGCGCCGCGGCCCGCGTCGATGCCGACGGTCTCCACGCCGAAGCCCGAGATCGGGCGCTCGGTCGCGAGCCACTCCGCCGCCCGCGCGGTGATGCCCGGCGTGTGCGAGCCGGTGTCGTCCGCGTTCAGGAACGCCTCCTGCGAATCGGCGTACTGATCCCATCCGGTGCGGAACAGCAGCCATCCGTTCTCGGGCAGGCGACCGTGCTCGGCCTCCCACGCCTCGATGTCGGCGATGTCGAGGAGGTAGTCCGGGTCGGCCTCGGCCTCGGCGCGCTTGTCGATCACGACGGCGGGCCCGATGAGCCGCGCGGGCGGGATCTGCGACACGTCGTGCCCCTCGCGGCCTGAGATCCAGTGCACGGGAGCGTCGATGTGCGTGCCGATGTGCTCGCCGGTGGTGACGTTGTGGTGCTTCCAGAACGGGCCCGGCTCGTCGTACGCGCTCACCTGCTCGAGGCGGAAGTCGACGAGGTTCGCGAACGGCTCCGGCAGGCGCAGGGTCGGCGTCTCGGCCGAGAGCGGGTTCGTGAGGTCGATGAAGCGGATGGCGCCGCCCGCGAGAGCGGACGTCAGCGAGTCGAGCAGGGACAAGGGATGCTCCTTCCGGGCCGCGTCGTCGCGGCGATGCAGCAGTGCTGCGTCCAGTGAAGCGCATCCGCGCGGGGGAGCGGAAACCGGGGCGTCGCCTGGCGCGCGTTCAGCTCGACGGCAGGCGCTCGAGGATGTGCTCGGGCTCGCGCAGCATCGCGCGCGCGGCGGCGGTGCGGTGGAGGTACTCGACCGTGCGCTTCATGAGGTCGGCGCTCCGGCGGCTGTAGCCGACGACGTGGTGCGAGCCGACCTCCCACTCGTGCTCGACGCCCGGCACGCGGACCGTGACGTAGAAGGGGCGCACCTCGGGCGGATCGATGATGCTCACGAAGACGCCGGAGAGCAGCGGCATCACGACATCCCCAACAGCCGGCACACGCCATCCGGTCGTCGGGATGTCGAGCTCGATGCTGCGCACGTCATGCCAGGCGGCCGACGCGCTCTCGCGGCCGTCCTTCATGTAGCTGAGGCGATCGGGGCGCAGCAGCACGTGGGTGCCGCCGACATCCCCGAGAGCGAGGCCCTGGCCGTCCACCGGGGTCATGCCGGCGCGGTGTCGTCGCTTGGTCATCCCCCGATTGTCGCGGATGGCTCAGGCCGGCTCGTCGGGAGCGATGCCCATCCCGTCGAGGTGCGCCTGGCTGTCGTCGACGGACTCGGCGGAGGCCTCGTTCGTGCCGTTCGACGCCTCCTCCAGGTCGCTCGGCTGTCCGTCGTGGCTTGTGAGGGACTTGCTGTGCTCGTCTTTGTCGTCGTGGCTCATGGCACCATCCGATCGCGGCTGGGCCCTGGTGTCACCGCCCTTGACAGGGTCGTGCGGCGTGGCGCTGGGCACTCGGGAGGAGAAGTGCACGGCGAAGGAGGAACTGCGCGGAATTCATCCTCCCGAGCGCACATCCCCTCCCGGATGCCGGCCGTCGGCTCCCAGGCGTCGGCCGTCAGCCCGCGCCCGCCCATGTTGCGCGCGCGTTACATCTGGGGCGCGGCTCGTGACGTTCTCGTTTCCCTGCTTCCGACGCGCCAAGAGGTCCGCTAGAAAGAGTGCAGTTGTACATTGCACTCGCGTATTGCTCGCTGTAGTCTCCCCATCATGCGATGGGGCACAAGGAAGGTAGGACCGACGCTGTGACTACGAAGATGAGGAAGGGCGCGCTCGCGCTGGGCGTGATCGGCGCTCTGCTTCTCACCGGCTGCGCCGGTGGCGGCGGTGGCGAAGAGCCGGCCGCCAACCAGGAGACGACGGGGCCCCAGTCCGGCGGCACCGTGCACATGCTGCAGAACGCGGACTTCTCGTACCTCGACCCCGCGCGGGGCTGGGACGGCGGCGTCAACGCGTTCTACCGCCTGCTCTACCGCGGGCTCACGATGCAGACCTCGGGTGACGCCGAAGACCCGAACGCGATCGTCCCCGACATGGCGACGGGGCTGGGCGAGGCGTCCGATGACGGCCTGACCTGGACCTACACGCTGAAGGACGGACTCAAGTTCGACAACGGCGACCCGATCACCTCGGCCGAGGTGAAGTTCGGCATCTCGCGTGCCTGGGACCCCGACATCGGCATCGGCTCGCCGTACCTGAAGATGGTCATCGACGCTCCGGAGGACTACCAGGGCCCGTACGTCTCCGGTGACCTCCCGACGATCGAGACGCCGGACGAGAAGACCATCGTCTTCCACCTGAAGGCGCCGTTCCCCGAGTTCGACAACGTGCTCTCGCAGGCCAACGCCGTGCCGTTCCCGGAGGGCACCGGCGCGGGCGACGAGTTCATCAGCGACGTGATCGCCTCGGGCCCGTACACGCTCGACAGCTACACGCCGGGCAGCTCGATCCGCCTCGTGCGCAACGAGAACTGGGACCCCGAGACCGACGAGGTGCGCAAGGCGTACCCCGACGCGTGGGAGTTCGAGATCGGCATCGACCCCGCCACGATCGACGAGCGGATGATCGCCGGCCAGGGCAGCGACGCCAGCGCGATCGCCTCCAAGATCAGCGGCTCGTCGCTCCCGCGTCTGCAGACGCCGGAGCTGCAGGAGCGCACCATCTCGGCGGACGCGTACTGCACGACCTACATGTCGATGAACACGTCGAAGGCGCCGTTCGACGACGTGAAGGTCCGCCAGGCCGTGAACTGGGCGATCGACCGGGCCACCGTGCAGAACGCCTCGGGCGGTAACCAGCTGGCGGATGTCGCGACCGCGATCATCCCGCCGGCCGTCACCGGCCACAAGGAGTTCGACCTCTACCCGAGCGAAGGCCACGCGGGCGACCCCGAGAAGGCCAAGGAGCTGCTCGCCGAGGCCGGCATGCCGGATGGGTTCGAGTTCACCCTCGACATCCGCTCGCAGCCGACCGCGCAGGCGCAGGCCGAGGCCATCCAGCAGTCGCTCGAGAAGATCGGCGTGACGGCGAACCTCAACGTCATCGACACCTCGATCTACTACGAGACGATCGCGACGCCGGCGAAGCAGAACGACGCCGCCATCACCGGCTGGTGCCCGGACTGGGCGTCCAGCGCGAGCACGTTCATCCCGCCGCTCTTCGACGGTCGCAACATCGTCGACCGCGGCAACCAGAACCTCGCTCAGCTGAACGACCCCGAGATCAACCAGCGCATCGACGAGATCCGCGCCATGGAGGACCCGCAGGAGGCTGCGACCGCCTGGGGCGAGCTCGACGAGCAGATCATGGAGCTCTCGCCGATCGCACCGCTCGTGCTCGAGAAGGGCATCTTCCTCCCGGGCGAGAACATCACGAACTACTACCCCAGCACGAACATGACCGATCTCACGATCGTCGGGCTCAAGGACCCCGCGAAGAGCTGAGATGACCGTCACCTCGACTGGAATCGAGGCTGAGACCCCGGCCGTCGGCGACCCCGCGCACATGCGCACGGAGTCGCCGACGGCCCCGGGCCGTCGCCTGCTCCGCGCCTTCGCCACCGATGTGCCCGCCGTGCTCTCCACGGGCTACATCGTCGTCATGGTCCTCGCGGCCATCTTCGCTCCGCTCATCGTCGCCGTCAGCGGCTGGGGACCGTACGAGTTCGACCAGACCGCCATCGACCCGAACCTCGGCGCCATCCCGGTCGGCCCGCTCGGCGGCATCAGCGCACAGCACTGGTTCGGGGTGGAGCCCGGCAGCGGACGCGACATCTTCGCGCGCATCGTCTACGGCGCGCGCGTCTCCCTCACCGTCGCACTCAGCGCGACGGTCCTCACGACCATCCTCGGCGTGGTCTTCGGACTGCTCGCCGGCTACCTCGGCGGCTTCGTCGACACCGTCATCTCACGCGTCATGGAGTTCCTCATGGCGTTCCCCGCGCTGATCTTCATGATCGCCATCCTCTCCGCGCTCCCCGCGGACAACCGCGTGCTGCTGCTGGTGCTCGTCATCTCGCTGTTCGGATGGCCGTACCTCGCGCGCATCGTGCGCTCGCAGACGCTCTCCCTCAAGGAGCGCGAGTTCGTCGAGTCCGCCAAGGCCTCCGGAGCGACGCACGTGCAGATCATCTTCCGGGAGATCCTCCCGAACCTGCAGTCGACCATCATCGTCATGGCGACCCTGGCCGTGCCCGGCTACGTCGGAACGGAGGCGGGCCTGTCGTTCCTCGGCGTCGGCGTCGTGCCGCCCACCCCGAGCTGGGGCCAGATGATCGCGTCGGCCGCCCCCTGGTACGCGGTCGACCCGATGTACTTCGTCATCCCCGGCGCCTTCCTGTTCCTGCTCGTGATGTCGTTCACGACGCTCGGAGACCGGGTGCGCGTCATCGTCGGCAGCGGAGAGGTGCGCGCGTGACCCGTCTGATCATCTCGCGTCTGCTCGGGATGGCCCTGGTGCTGTTCCTGGTGACGCTGTTCACCTACGTCATCTTCTTCGTGCTGTCGCCGGACCCGGCCGTGCAGATCTGCGGCAAGAACTGCACACCCGACCGCATCGACCAGATCCGGACGAGCCTCGGACTCGACGAGCCGTTCTGGACGCAGTTCTTCACGTACGTCGGCGGGCTCTTCGCGGGCCGCACGTTCGTCGTCGCCGGCGCGGACGTCGCCTGCTCCGCGCCGTGCCTCGGCTACTCGTTCCAGACCAGTCAGCTCGTCGGCGACATGATCGTGCAGCGCCTCCCGATCTCCGCGACGATCGCCATCGGCGCCGCGGTGCTGTGGGTGCTCGGCGGCGTGACCTCGGGCGTGCTGAGCGCCGTGAAGGAGGGGCGCTTCCTCGACCGCTTCTTCGCCGGCCTCACCCTCGGCTCGATGTCCATCCCGAACTACGTCCTCGCGCTCGCGCTGCAGTTCGTCCTCGTCGTCGCGCTGGGATGGCTGCCGTTTCCGCAGGCCGTGCGCTTCGGCGACGACCCGGGGCGCTGGTTCTTGAACTTCATCATGCCGTGGATCGTGCTCGCGATCGGATACGCCGCGGTCTACACGCGGCTCACCCGCGCCAACGTCATCGAGACGATGCAGGAGAACTTCGTGCGCACCGCGCGGGCGAAGGGCCTGGCGCCGAGCCTCGTCTGGCGGCGCCACGCGCTGCGCCCCGCCCTCACCCCGATCGTCACGATCTTCGGCATGGACATCGCAGGCCTCCTCGGCGGTGCGGTCATCACCGAGACCGTGTTCGGCCTCAACGGCGTGGGCAAGCTCACCGCCGACTCGATCTCGAGCAACGACCAGCCCGTCATCATGGCGGTCACGCTGCTGTCGGCCTTCTTCGTGATCGTCGGCAACCTCGTCGTCGATCTGCTCTACTCCGCGATCGACCCGCGCGTCCGGACAGGAGCGAAGGCATGAACGCCGCGACCACGAACCAGGGCCCACTCCTCACGGTCGACGACCTCACCGTCTCGTTCACCACGGCCAAGGGGCGCGCCGACGTCGTGAAGAACCTGAGCTTCTCGGTGCCCCGCGGTGGCGCCCTCGGCATCGTGGGGGAGTCGGGGTCGGGCAAGTCGATGACGAGCCTCGCGGTGATGGGCCTGCTGCCGAAGGGCGGCAGCGCCACCGGCCGCATCTCCTTCGACGGCCGTGAGCTGACCTCGCTCCCCGAGCGCGAGATGCGCGGCGTGCGCGGCGACCGGATCGCGATGATCTTCCAGGACCCGCTGTCGTCGCTCAACCCGTACTACAAGGTCGGCACGCAGATCGTCGAGGCGTACCTCTCCCACCGCAGCGGGGTGTCCCGGCGGGAGGCGCGGCGCGTGGCGATCGAGGCGCTCGAGCGCGTGCACATCCGCGACGCCGCCCAGCGCATCGACCACTACCCGCACCAGTTCTCCGGCGGCATGCGCCAGCGCATCATGATCGCCATGGCGCTGAGCATGGAGCCCGACCTCATCATCGCCGACGAGCCCACGACCGCACTCGACGTCACGGTGCAGGCGCAGATCCTCGACCTCCTGTCGGAGATCCGGAAGGACACCGGCGCGAGCCTCATCCTCATCACCCACGACCTCGCGGTCGTGAGCGAGGTCACCGACGACATCGTCGTCATGCGCGAGGGCGCGGTGGTCGAGCAGGGGACGACCGAGCAGGTGTTCAGCGATCCGCAGGCCGACTACACCCGCCGGCTGCTCGATGCCGTGCCGCGCATCGACGACGAGATCGGGACGCTGCGGACCACGGCCATCCCGACCGTGACAGGAGGAACCCGATGAGCGCCGCTCCGCTGTCGACCGAGACCCCGCTGTGCCGCGCCACGGGGCTCGTGAAGGACTTCGCCACCGGCCGGGCAACCGTGCTCGGCACGAAGAAGTCGTTCCGCGCCGTCGATGACGTGTCGCTGGAGATCCGCCGCGGCGAGACGATGGCGCTCGTGGGGGAGTCCGGGTCGGGCAAGTCGACGACGGCCCGCCTGGTCGCGCGCCTCATGGAGGTCGACGGCGGCACGATCGAGTTCGAGGGGCAGGATGTGACGGCGCTCCGCGGACGCGAGCTGCACGACTTCCGCGGGAAGGTGCAGGTCATCTTCCAGGACCCGTTCTCGTCGCTGAACCCGCGGCACTCGGTCGAGCGCCTCGTGACCGCGCCCCTTGTCTACCAGGGGCGGAAGATCCCCGGCGGCGCGCGGGCGTTCACGCGCTCGCTCATGGAGCGCGTGGGGCTCAACCCCGACTTCTCCGACCGCCTCCCCTCGCAGTTCTCCGGCGGTCAGGCGCAGCGCATCGGCATCGCCCGCGCGCTGGCCGTCGGCCCGAAGCTCGTCATCTGCGATGAGGCCGTCTCCGCGCTCGACGTGTCGGTGCAGGCGCAGGTCATCAACCTGCTGCGCGATCTGCAGGCCGACGAGGGCTTCGGCTACCTCTTCATCGCGCATGACCTCGCCGTCGTCCGGCAGATCGCCACGCGCGTCGCCGTGATGAGCCAGGGCCGGATCGTCGAGACCGGCGAGCGCGACGCGATCTTCGAGTCGCCGCAGCACGAGTACACGCGCACGCTGCTGAGCGCTGTGCCGCGGATCAACCCCGAGTGGGACCGCCGACGCCGCGAGGCGGAGCGGCGGCGCGAGGAGAGCGCGGCGCACGGCGTGCCCGCGGCGGAGGGAGCCCGATGACCACCTCTTACCTGCTGCGCGGGATGCGCGCGCGCGAGCAGCGTGTGACGGTGCCCCTCGACTGGACCCAGCCCGACGGCGAGAGCATCGAGCTGCTCGTCCGCGAGCTCGTCGACCCCGAGCGCGACCATCCCGAGACGCCGTTGCTCACCTACCTGCAGGGCGGCCCGGGCGGCGCGAACCCGCGCCCGCTCGCGCGCGACGGCTGGATCGCCGAGGCGCTCGACACCTACCGCGTCGTGCTCGTCGACCAGCGGGGCACCGGCGGATCCACTCCGCTCGACGCCCGCGTCGTGGCCGAGCGGGGGGATGGCCGCGCCGGCGCGGACTTCCTCGCCCACTTCCGCGCGGACTCCATCGTGCGGGACCTCGAGCACGTGCGGCAGGAGCTGTACGAGGGCCGGCGCTGGGCGACGCTCGCGCAGAGCTACGGCGGCTGGATCACGCTGACGTACCTGTCGTTCGCTCCGGAGGGCCTGGCCGCGAGCTACATCTGCGGGGGCGTCCCCGGCACGCCGCCGCGGGCGAGCGAGGTCTACCGGCGCACGTTCGACCGCGTCGCGACGAAGACGGCGGAGCTCTACCGGCGCTACCCCGACGACGTCGGGCGGGTGGCGGAGATCGCCGACGCGCTCGCCGCGGGCGACGTGCTGCTGCCCGACGGCGACGTCCTCACCGTCCGCCGCTTCCAGGCGCTCGGCATCGACATGGGGATGAAGCCCGGTCACGAGCGTCTGCACTGGCTCATCGAGAAGGCGTTCGTGCGCCCTGGCCGGTTCTCCGACGCGTTCCTGCAGGATGTCATGGCGCTCAGCTCGACCGCGGGCAACCCGCTGTTCTGGACGCTGCAGGAGACGCTCTACGGCGATCCCTCGAGCGGTGCCACCGGCTGGGCCGCTCAGGCCGAGCGCGACCGCCGCCCCGCCTTCGACGAGGATCGGCGGCCGCTGCTGTTCACGGGCGAGATGGCCTTCCCGTGGATGTTCGACGAGATCCGCGTGCTGCGCGGCTTCGCACCGGCCGTGCACGAGCTCGCCGCGCGCACGGACTGGGGTCCTCTGTACGACCTCGACCGGCTCGCGGCCAACGAGGTGCCGGTCGCCGCCGCCGTGTACTTCGACGACATGTACGTCGATGCGGGGCTGCAGCTCGACACCCTCGGCCGGCTCGGCAACGCCGGCTGGTGGGTCACCAACGAATACGAACACGACGGCATCGGCTCGGGGCGCACCTTCACGCACCTCCGGGAGATCGTCCGCGACCGCGGAGGAGAGACAGCATGACCGAGACGACCTCGCGCCCGCCCTATGCGGGCACGCGCTACCCGCGCCTGGCCGACATCCCCGCCTTCACCGAGTGGATCGGCGGCGGATGGGCCGACGTCCAGACCCGTCCCGACCTGCCCGTCGGCGCGGCCGCCGCGAGCGCCGCTCACCGCGACCGGCTGAGCGCCGCGCTGCCGGGGCAGACGCTCGTCGTCGCCGCGGGAACCGCGCCCATCCGCAACGACGACGCGGCATACGGCTTCCGCGCCGACAGCAGCTTCGTGTGGCTCACCTCCTGTCAGGTCGAGGACGCCGTGCTCGTGATGTGGGCTCGCGACGGCGGACACGACGCGGTCCTCTACATGCCACCGCCCTTCCGGCCGGGCGACGCCGGGTTCTTCTCGAACGCCCTGCACGGCGAGCTCTGGGTCGGCCCGTCGGCCGGACTCCCGGAATGGGCGGACGCCCTCGGCGTCGAGGTGCGCCCGCTCGCCGACCTCGGCACCGCGACCGCGCGCCTGGGAGGCGCTCTCACCGCGCGGTCGGCCGTCGCCGTCGTCCCCGGTGCAGAGGCGTCGACCGAGCTCGAGCGCACGCTGTCGAACCTGCGGATGGTCAAGGACGCCTGGGAGATCGGGCAGCTCCGCGAGGCCATCGACGCCACCGTCAGCGGCTTCGGGGCCACCGTCGCCGAGATCCCCCGCGCGATCGCCGAGGGCCTCGGCGAGCGCTGGCTGCAGGGCACGTTCGACCGTCATGCCCGCACCCTCGGCAACGGACCCGGCTACTCCACGATCGTCGGGTCCGGTGCGCACGCGCCGATCCTCCACTGGGTGCGCTGCGACGGGCCGGTGCACGACGACGCGCTCCTCCTGCTCGACATGGGCGTCGAGGCGCGCTCGCTCTACACGGCGGACGTCACCCGCACCTTCCCCGCGAGCGGCTCCTTCGACGCCACGCAGCGCGAGGTGCACGATCTCGTCGAGAAGGCCCACCGCGCGGGGCTCGCCCAGATCCGCCCCGGCACGCCCTACCTCGACTTCCATTTCGCGGCGATGGAGGTCATCGCGACGGGGCTGCACGACTGGGGTCTGCTGCCGGTCTCCGTCGACGAGGCGCTGTCCCCGCAGGGTCAGCAGCACCGCCGGTACCTCGCGTGCGGCATCGGGCACCACCTTGGTCTCGACGTGCACGACTGCAGCCAGGCGCACTACGAGGACTACATGGGCGCGGATCTCGTTCCCGGCGTCGTCATGACGGTGGAGCCCGGCCTCTACTTCCACGCGCACGACCTCACCCTGCCGCCCGAGCTGCGCGGCATCGGCGTGCGCCTGGAGGACGACATCCTCGTCACCGAGACGGGGTCGGAGGTCCTCTCCGACGCCCTCCCCATCGACGCCGCGGGCATCGAGCTCTGGGTCGGCGAGCGGATGGCCGGACGGTGACGGATATCGCGCCGCGCCTCGAGCCGTTCCCGCTCGGCGACGTCGCCCTCGGCGGGGGCAGCGTCTACCTCCGTGCGCGCGACGCCATGCTGGAGCTCGCTCGCGCCTACCCGGTCGACCGCCTGCTCGCGGTGTTCCGCGCGAATGCCGGAATCGACACGCGCAGGGCCGAGCCGCCCGGCGCCTGGGAGGGCTTCGGCCATCCGAGCGAGCAGGCGTGGGGCGAGGACGACTACCCCGGGAAGGACCGTGCGCAGACGGCGAATCTGCTGCGCGGGCACTACGCCGGGCACTTCCTGTCGATGCTGGCGCTGGCCGCCGCGAGCGAGCGCGACGAGACGCTGCGCGCCAAGGTCGAGGAGATGGTCGACGGTCTCGGCGAGGTGCAGGAGGCGCTCGCCGCGACGGGCCGCTTCTCCCACCCCGGCTTCCTCGCCGCCTACGGCGAATGGCAGTTCGCGCGCCTGGAGCACTTCGCCCCGTACGGCGAGATCTGGGCGCCGTACTACACGTGCCACAAGATCATGGCCGGCCTGCTCGACGCCTATGAGCTCGTCGGCAGCGAGCGCGCGCTGGAGATCGTCGTCGCGATGGGCCGGTGGGTCGCGCAGCGACTCGGGCGGCTCGACCACGACCGCATCCAGCGGATGTGGTCGCTCTACATCGCGGGCGAGTACGGCGGCATGAACGAGACGCTCGCGCGGCTCAGCCGCGTCGCCGGCATCCCCGAGTTCCTCGACACCGCGCGGCTGTTCGACATGGACCGGCTCATCGACGCCGGGGTGGACGGCGTCGACGTCCTCACCGGGATGCACGCCAACCAGCACCTGCCGCAGCTCATCGGATACGTGCACGAGTACGAGATCACCGGCGAGCGCCGGTATCTCGATGCCGTGATCGGTCTGTGGGAGCAGATCGTGCCCGGCCGGGTCTTCGCGCACGGCGGCACCGGCGAGAGCGAGCTCTGGGGCCCGCCGCAGACGGTCGCCGGCCACATCGGGCGCCGGAACGCCGAGACCTGCGCGACGTACAACCTCCTGAAGATCGCGCGGCTGCTCTTCCTGCACACCGAGGACCCGCGGTACATGGCGTACTACGAGCGGGCGTCGCTCAACCACGTGCTCGCTTCACGGCGTGCGGCTCGCTCGACGACGAGCCCCGAGGTCGCGTACATGTTCCCGGTCGACCCCGGCGCGCTGCCCGAGTTCGACAACATCGGCACGTGCTGCGGCGGCACCGGCCTGGAGAACCACGTCAAGCACCAGGACACCGTCTTCTTCCGCGCGGCCGACGGCGGCCCCGAGCTGTGGGTCAATCTGCTCGTGCCCGCCCGGCTCTCCTGGTGGGAGCAGGCCGTCGACGTCGTGCTCGACAGCGGCCATCCCTGGAGCGGGCGCACCACGCTGCGCGTCGAGCCGGAGGCGGACGCCGTCGAGCTCACGCTTCACGTGCGCATCCCCGCCTGGGCGTCCGGGCCCGCCACGCTGCGGGTGGGTGAGGAGGTGCTCGTCGGCGAGCCGGGAACGTACGTCGCCCTCACCCGTGGGTGGCGCCGCGGCGAGGTCCTCGACATCGACGTGCCGATGACCCTGCAGGCGCAGGGCGCCATCGACGACCCCGCGCTCCGCAGCGTGCACCTCGGGCCGAGCGTGCTCGTCGCGCGGGACGACGCGACGACGACGCGCGAGCTGCCGCTCGACGGCCTGCGCCGGCTCGACGGCACCCTCCTCGACGACCGCGGCGTCGAGAGCAGTTCCGCCGCGGACGCGGGCGTGCGGCTGCAGGCGGATGGCCATCTCGCGATCTCGGGGATGCGCTTCGAGCCGGTCTGGACCGGGTCCGACGCGCGCTATCACATGTATGTGCGCGCGCGAGCGACGGAGGTCGCCTTCGCCAGCACCCCGACGGGTGTCCCCGCTCGCGTGCGTGCCGACGGGCGGACGCTTCTCGACGACGTCTGGGCCGAGCCCCTTCCGCGCACCCGCGACGAGTTCCTCGAGCGCGTGCAGGAGAGCGCGCTCGCCGCTCGACGCGACGGCCTGCTCACGCGCGCCGAACTCGAGCGCGTGCTCGTGGGTGCCGGCGCCGCGGACATCGACGGCTCCGGCGTGACCCGCCGTGCGCGCATCGCCGCCGCCGGCGACGCGGGAGTGGGCTGGGAGCTCCGCGAGACCGGCGATGTCGTCTGGACGCTGCCGGGCGGCCTCGACGACGCGCCGCTTCCCCCGCACGTCACCATCGAGACCGACGCACCTCCCGCCGGGTCGGGCTGGTTCACGGCGACGCCGGTCGTCACGATCACGGCCGTGGACGTGTCGGAGGGCGAGCATGATCCGCTCGTCGTGGAGGTGCGGACCGGCGAGGAGCCGTGGCGCAGCTACGACGGCCCCGTGCCGGTCGAGGCCGAGGGCGTCGTCCGGGTCGAGGCGCGCGCCACGAGCGCAGCCGGACTCACCGGGTACACCGCCCGCGAGCTGGCGGTGGACACCGCAGCTCCCGCCGTCGAGGCGCGCGTGCGGTTCCTCGGCGCGAGCGTCGAGATCACCCTCATCGCGCAGGACGAGACGTCCGGGGTCGAGCGGATCCAGTGGGGTGGCGAGGGCACGTTCTGGGCGACGTTCCAGGAGGCGTTCGTCCGCACGCTGACCGATCGGGAGCAGGTGATCGAGTTCTCCGCCACCGACCGTGCGGGGAACGAGGGCGTCCGCCAGCGGCTCGTGCTCCCGGCGCTCGAACCCGCGGGATCCGCGTGATCTCGCCATAGACACGGACGTATCCCGCCGACTAGCATTGCAATTGTACTCATCCGATGACGCGCGTTGAGCGTCCGCCAGAAAGACGACTATGACTGAGAAGAAGCCCTGGCACGGCGTCAACCTCGCCACCACCCTCCCCTTCCACGAAGACCTCTCCGTGGCCTACGACGCGTACGCCGAGCACGTGCGCTTCACGACCGCGAACGGCGTCACGGGGATCATCCCCAACGGCTCGCTCGGCGAGTACCAGACCCTCACCGAGGACGAGCGCAAGCAGGTGTTCCTGACCGCCGTCGAGGCGGCCCCGGAAGGCGTCGCGGTCATCCCCGGCGTCGGCGCGTACGGCGCCCTCGAGAGCGTGCGCCTCACCGAGCACGCCGCGGAGAACGGCGCTCCCGCCGTCATGCTCCTGCCCCCGAACGCGTACCGCGCGAGTGACGACGAGGTCGTCGAGCACTTCCGCCGCGTCGCCGCCGTCGGCCTGCCGGTGCTGGCATACAACAACCCGATCGACACCAAGGTCGACCTCCGCCCCGACCTGCTCGCGCGCATGTTCGACGAGGGCCTCATCGTCTCGGTCAAGGAGTTCTCGGGCGACGTCCGCCACGCGTACGAGATCCGCGAGCTCGCTCCGGGCCTCGACATCTCCATCGGCTCCGACGACGTCGTGCTCGAGCTCGGCATCAACGGCGCCGTCGGCTGGGTCGCCGGCTACCCGAACGCGATCCCGGCCGCCACCGTCGAGCTGTACGACCTCTCGACCTCGAACGACCCCGAGAAGTGGGCGCGCGCTCGCGAGATCTACCGCGACCTGCACCCGCTGCTCCGCTGGGACTCGAAGACCTGGTTCGTCCAGGCCATCAAGCTCTCGCAGCAGGTCGCGGGCGTCGCGCCCGTCGGCATCACGACGCGCCCGCCGCGCCTGCCGCTTCCCGAGGCCATCCGCGACCAGATCATCGCCGACACCGAGGCCGTCCTGGCCAAGGGATACCGTTGATCCGCTGACCGGAGAGGGGGAAGACCGTGCGAACGAGGCATCTGTACCACGCCGTGGACTCGCACACGGAGGGCATGCCCACCCGTGTGATCGTCGGGGGAGTCGGCACCCTTCCCGGCGCGACCATGGAGGAGCGCCGGCTGTGGTTCATGGCGAACCGGGATGACCTCCGCACGCTCCTCATGACCGAGCCGCGCGGGCACAGCGCGATGAGCGGTGCGATCCTGCAGCCGCCCACGCGCCCCGACGCGGATTACGGCGTGCTCTACATCGAGGTGTCCGGCTGCCTGCCGATGTGCGGGCACGGGACGATCGGCGTCGCGACCGTGCTCGTCGAGACGGGCATGGTCGCCGTCGAGGAGCCGATCACGACCATCCGCCTCGACACCCCGGCGGGGCTCGTCATCGCCGAGGTGGCCGTCACGGACGGGCACGCCGACAGCGTGACCATCCGCAACGTGCCGTCGTTCGTGGTGGGGCTCGACCGCTCGGTCGAGGTGCCCGGCTACGGCACGGTCGGATACGACCTCGCCTTCGGCGGCAACTTCTATGCGATCGTCAAGCTCGACTCCCTCGGGCTCCCGTTCGACCGCGCGCACAAGGACGAGCTGCTGCAGGCAGGGCTCGCGATCATGGCGGCCGTCGAGGCCGCCGACGCGCCCGTGCACCCGGTCGACCCCTCCATCCGCGGGTGCCATCACGTGTACCTGGAGGCACCGGGTTCGACCGCGCAGCACTCGCGGCACGCCATGGCGATCTACCCGGGCTGGTTCGATCGCTCCCCCTGCGGGACGGGGACGAGCGCGCGGATGGCGCAGCTGCATGCGCGAGGGGAGCTCGCGCTGGGTGCGGACTTCGTCAACGAGTCGTTCATCGGCACGTCGTTCACGGGCCGGCTCGTCGAGGAGACGACGGTGGCCGGAGTCCCGGCGGTCGTGCCCACGGTCACCGGCCGCGCCTGGGTGACCGGCACGGCGCAGTACATGCTCGATCCGAGCGACCCGTTCCCGCACGGTTTCGTGCTGTGAGCGTTCCGGTCATCGACGCCGCGGCGATCGCGTCCGCCCTCACCCGGGCGGACGCGGTGGCCGCGATCGAGGAGGCGCTGCGCGCGGGGCAGGACGTCGAGGCCGACACCCCGCGCCTGTTCCGCCAGCTGGAGGCGGGGGAGTTCCTCCTCATGCCCGCCGAGTCGCCCGCGCACGCCGGCGTGAAGGTGGCCACCGTCGCGCCCGGCAATCCCGCGCGCGGGCTGCCGAAGATCCATGCCTGGTACCTCCTCTTCGACGCGCAGACGCTGCAGCCGGCCGCGCTCCTGGAGGGGACGTTCCTCACCATCCTCCGCACCCCCGCGGTGACCGCCGCCGCCATCCGCGCTCTGCTGCGCGCGCACCCCTCGAGCGCGCGCGAGCGCATCGACCGTCTGCTCGTGATGGGGACCGGGCCGCAGGCCGAGGCGCACGTGCGTACGCTCGCCGACATCCTCCCCGTCGGCCGCGTCGACGTGGTCGGGCGGAACGCCGAGCGCGCGGCGGCGCTGGCCGACCGGCTCGCGGCCGACGGCATCGCGGCCCGCCCGAGTTCGCGTGAGGCCACGCGGGAAGCGGACGTCGTCGTGACGGCGACGTCGTCCTCCGAGCCGGTCCTCGACCTCGCCGACGTGTCGCCGGACGCCGTCGTCGCCGCGATCGGCGCCCATGGCCCCGGCCACCGTGAGCTGGGGGCCGACCTCGTGCGTGCCGCCGATCTCGTCGTGGAGGCCCGCTCATCGGCCTTCCGTGAGAGCGGCAACCTCCTGCAGGCGCGCTCGGTCGACGGCTGGAAGGCGGGACTGCAGCCGGTGGCGAACCTGCGCGAGCTCGTCGGCGCGGGCATCGAGCGCCGAGCGGGACGCCCCGCCGTGTACGCGGGGGTGGGCATGTCCTGGGAGGATCTCGCCATCGCCGAGAAGATCATGAGGAGGCTCGCACCGCACCGGTCGGGCCACTCGGAGGAGGGGGCATCGTGACCACACCCGCGACGCGCAATGTCGTCCGGCTGCAGAAGCAGCCGAGCATTCGGGAGACGGTGAAGAAGGCGCTCCGCTCCGCCATCATCAGCGGCGAGATGCAGCCGGGGCAGGTGTACTCGGGCCCGAGCCTCGCCGAGCAGTTCGGCGTCTCGGCGACGCCCATCCGCGAGGCCATGCTCGACCTCGTGCGGGAGGGTCTCGTGGTGGCGATGCCCAACCGCGGCTTCCAGGTGACGGAGGTCGCGGAGAAGGACCTCGTCGAGGTCACGCAGATCCGCCTGCTTCTGGAGCCCCCCGCGGTCGAGATCGCCACGCCGCTCGTCCCTGCGGACGCGCTCCCCGGATTGCGCGCGCAGTGCGACCTCATCGTCCGGCATGCCGAGGAGGGCGACCTCGTCAGCTACCTCTCCGCCGACAGCGACTTCCATCTGGCGCTGCTGCAGCATGCGGGCAACGACCGGCTGACCGAGCTCGTGGCATCGCTGCGCTCGCAGACGCGCCTGTTCGGCCTCGCCGCCCTCTTCCGGCAGGGGCGCCTCGCGGCGTCCGCACGGGAGCATCACGCCATGGTGGATGCGATCGAGCAGGGCGACGCGGCCCTCGCGCGCGAGCTCGTGCACGCGCACATCGAGCACGTGCTCACGGATTGGTCCGACCCCGCCGCGGGCGAAGCCGCCGGCGAGGCCGTGGGCGCTTCGTGATCCGCGCCGCCGAGCCCGCGGATCTCGTCATCATCGGCGCGGGCATCATGGGCGCGGCCACCGCTTGCTTCGCGGCGGCAGCAGGACTCAGCGTCGTCGTCGTGGAGCGCGGATCCATCGCGTCGGGAACCAGCAGCCGCTGCGAGGGCAATCTCCTCGTCTCCGACAAGGAGCTCGGCCCCGAGCTCGAGCTCGCCCGCTACGCGCAGAACGTCTGGCGGCAGGACCTCGCCGAGCACGCGGGGGTGTGGGAGTTCGAGTCCAAGGGCGGCATCATCGTCGCGGAGAACGAGGCCAGCGCCACCGCCCTCACCGCGCTCGCGGAGCACCAGCGCGGCCTCGGCATCGAGGTCGAGCTGCTGCCGGACATCGCCGACGTGCGGCGGCTCGAGCCGTACATCAACCCCGCGCTCGCGGGCGGCGCGTTCTACCCCGAGGACGCCCAGGTGCAGCCGGTGCTCGCCACCCATCACCTCCTGAAGCTCGCACGCGAGAACGGCGCGCGAGTGCTCACCCGCACCCCCGTGCTCGCGATCGAGACCGCCGGCGGTCGTGTCTCCGGGGTGCGGACGCCCGACGGCGTCATCGGTGCGGGCGCCGTGATCAACTGCGCGGGCGCCTGGGCGAGCGACGTCGCCGCACTGGCGGACCTCGATCTCCCCGTGCTCCCGCGCCGGGGCTTCGTGCTCGTCACCGAGCCCGTGCCCGTGACGATCCACCACAAGGTGTACTCCGCCGGTTACGTCGGCGACGTGGCGAGCTCGGATGCCGGCCTGCAGGTCTCGCCGGTCGTCGAGGGCACCCCGAGCGGGACCATCCTGCTCGGCGCGAGCCGCGAGCGGGTCGGCTTCGACGAGCGGTTCTCGATGGAGGCCGTCTCGCGCATCGCGCGGGCGGGGATCGGCCTCTTCCCCGCGCTCGCCGACCTCCGCCTGCTGCGCACCTACTCGGGCTTCCGCCCCTACTGCCCCGACCACCTGCCCGTCATCGGCCCCGACGCACGCCTCCCCGGTCTGTGGCATTCGGCCGGCCAGGAGGGCGCCGGGATCGGGCTGTCCGTCGGGATCGCGAAGCTCCTCACGCAGGCGCTCCAGGGTGAGGAGACCGACCTCGATCTCGCGCCGTTCCGACCCGAACGATTCGAAGGGAAGCTCGCCGCATGACCGAAGACGCGCCTGCCGGAGCGACCCTGACGTTCGACGGCCGCCCCATCCCGTTCCGCCCCGGACAGACCGTCGGCGCCGCCCTCACGGCGCAGGGCATCGTGTCGTGGCGGACGACCCGTCGCGAGCACACCGAGCGCGGGCTGTTCTGCGGCATCGGCGTGTGCTTCGACTGCCTCGTCACCGTCGACGGCCAGCGTGTGCAGCGAGCGTGCATCACTCCCGCCTGCGACGGGCAGGATGTGCGCAGCGAGCACCCGGACACCGCACTGCCGATCCCGGGGGAGCAGGCATGACCGCCACGACGACCGCCGACCTCGTCGTCGTCGGCGCCGGGCCCGCCGGACTGTCGGCGGCTGTGGCGGCCGCCGACCTCGGCCTGCAGGTCACGCTCGTCGACGCGGGAGCGCAGACCGGCGGCCAGTACTGGCGCCATCCCGACGAGCGGCACCGCGACGGCTTCGACCGGCCGGAATCCACGGGACACCACCACTGGGACCGCTTCACCGACCTGCGCGCGCGGCTCGCCGCCGCGGTCCGGGATGGCCGCATCCGGCACGTCGCGGAGCGTCAGGTGTGGCGCGTGGACGCGTCGCCGGACGAGGATCTCGTGCTGCACACCACGGCCGCGGTCGGCGCAGACGCGTGGCGCCCCGCGGAGCGGTCGGTGCGCGGTCGCCGGCTGCTCATCGCCACCGGCGCCTACGACCGGCAGCTCCCCGTTCCGGGATGGACGCTGCCCGGCGTGATGGCGGCCGGCGGCGTGCAGGCCCTCCTCAAGGCGCATCAGGTCACCGCCGGACGCCGCGCGGTCGTCGCCGGCACCGGGCCGTTCCTGCTCTCCGTGGCCGCCGGCCTCGCCGAAGCCGGTGTGGAGGTGGTCGCCGTGTGCGATGCGAACGCCCTCTCCCGGTGGGCCGCGACGCCGCTGCGCGCGGTGCAGGAGCCCGGGAAGCTGCTCGAGGGCGTCGGCTACGCCGCCACCTTCCTGCGCCACCGCATCCCGCTCCGCACGCGGACGGTCGTGAGCGAGGTGCGCGGTGCATCGCGCGTCTCGGAGGTCGTGCTGCAGCGCGTGGACGCCCGGGGCCGAGCGATCGCGGGCAGCGAGCGCTCTGTCGACGTGGACCTCGTCGCCTTCGGCTGGGGCTTCACGCCGCAGCTCGAGCTCGCCGTCGGGCTGGGGCTCCGCACGCGCGTCGACGTGGACGAATCGCTGATCGTCGACGTGGACGACGACCTGCGCACCTCCGACCCCCGCGTCTTCGCCGCCGGCGAGGCCACCGGCATCGGCGGGGCCATCCAGTCGTGTGCCGAGGGAGAGCTCGCCGCGCGGGCGATCGCCGCGGACCTGGGCCGTCCCGCCTCCCCGCGGGAGATGACGCGCCTGCGACGCCGGATCGGCCGTGGGCGCCGGTTCGCGGTCGGGATGCATCGCGCGAGCCCGGTGCCGGCGGAGTGGTCCGGATGGCTGCGGCCGGAGACCCTGGTCTGCCGCTGCGAGGAGGTGACGGCCGCCGAGGTGGGCGACACCGTCTCGTGCCTCGGCGCCGACGACTCCCGGGACGTGCGCGTGACCGCGCGGCCCGGCATGGGCTGGTGCCAGGGACGCGTGTGCGGCTTCGCGGTGTCGAAGCTCGTGAGCGAGCGCACCGGCATCCCCTCGACCGAACGCGACCTGGAGCCCCTGGCCAAGCGCCCGGTGGGCGTGCCGATCCGCCTCGGCGAGATCGCCGATCTGATGAACACCCCGCACAAGGAGGACGCCCGATGAGCACCGACAGCACCCCGGCCGAGGAGGTCGATGCGATCGTCGCACGGGCGGCCGAGGCTTCCGCGACGTGGAAGCACGCGTCGATCGCGGACCGCGTCCGGGCCCTGGCCGCGGCCGCCGACGCCCTGGACGCGCACGCGGATGAGCTGGTGGCACTCGCGCAGCGGGAGACCCACCTGGCCGAGGGGCGCCTCCGCGGCGAGCTCGCGCGCACGACGTTCCAGCTGCGGCTGTTCGGCGAGGTGCTGGAGGAGGGCAGCTGGGTCGATGCCCGCATCGACCACGCCGACCCGGAGTGGCCGATGGGCGCACCGCGCCCCGACCTGCGCCGCCAGCTCGAGCCGATCGGCCCCGTGCTGGTCTTCGCCGCGAGCAACTTCCCGTTCGCGTTCTCGGTCGCCGGGGGCGACACCGCGAGTGCGCTCGCCGCGGGATGCGCGGTCGTGCTCAAGGCCCACCCCGGCCATCCCGAGCTCTCCGCCGCCACCACGCGGGTGCTGGTCGACGCTCTCAGCGCGGCAGGCGCTCCCGAGGGCCTCTTCCAGACGATCTACGGATCGGATGCGGGCGTGCGCGCGCTGCGTGCGCCCGCCATCAAGGCCGCGTCCTTCACGGGATCGATCGCCGGTGGCCGGGCGCTGTTCGACATCGCCAACCAGCGCGACGAGCCCATCCCGTTCTACGGCGAGCTCGGCAGCGTGAATCCCGCCTTCGTCACTCGCCATGCGGCCGACGCCGACGCGGAGTCGATCGCCGACGGCTTCCTCGCCTCGGTCATGGGCAGCGCCGGCCAGCTCTGCACGAAGCCCGGAGTCCTGCTGGCGCCCCGGGGCTCGGCCGTGGTGGAGCGTCTCACGCAGGTCTCGGTGCCCGACGGCTCGCCGCTGCTCAACGACGCCATCGCCTCCGGCTTCGCGTCGTCGTTCGCCGACATCAGCGGGCGCGACGGCGTGACGCCCCTCGTGTCCGGTGCCGGCGACCCGGCGCCGACGCTGCTGCAGACCACCGCGGCCACCGTCCTCGCCGATGCCGACGGGCTGGTGTCGGAGATGTTCGGGCCGGCCGCGCTCGTGGTGACCTACGAGGACGAGAGCGAGATGCTGGAGATCGCCCGATGCCTCGACGGCCAGCTGACCGCGACGATCGTCGCCCAGGAGGACGACGAGACGGCGCGGGAGCTGATTCCGCTCCTCGCGGAGAAGGCCGGGCGCGTGCTGTGGAACCAGTGGCCCACCGGTGTCTCGGTGACCTGGGCCCAGCAGCACGGCGGTCCGTATCCTGCCACGACGGCGGTCGGCACGACCTCGGTCGGCACGGCGGCGATGAGCCGGTTCCTGCGACCGGTCGCGTACCAGAACGTGCCCGACGCGCTGCTCCCCCCGGCGCTGCAGGAGGCGAACCCGCTCGGTCTGCCACGCCGCGTCGACGGGGTCGCGCAGCTCCGATGACGGAGCGGTACCTCAACTTCGCGAGCTTCGGTCCGCCGACACGAGCGGTGCTCGACGCCGCGCATCGGGTCGACGAGCGCGCGGCGGCGGGCGTGCCGGCGGCCGAGCTGCACCGGGAGGACGAGCGGGCGATCGCCGCCGTCTCGCGCGTCACCGGCTTCGCAGCCGAGGGCATCGCGCTGATGCCGAACACCTCCACCGGGCTGCTGCACGCCGCCTTCGCCGTGCCGTCGGGACGCGTCCTCGTCTCGCGGGCGGAGTTCCCGGCGAACCTCTACCCCTGGTGGCGCGCGGCCGAGGCGGGCCGGCTCGAGGTGGAGGTGGTGGAACCGGCGCTGCCCGAGCGGCCCATGTCGCCGGACGACGTCGCCGCCGCCCTCACCGCCGACACCGTCGCGGTGGCGGTGAGCGCGGTGAGCTTCCGGACGGGATACCGGGTGGATCTCGATGCGGTGAGGGACGTCATCGGCGATCGCCTGCTCGTCGTGGACGCCATCCAGGCGATGGGCGTCGTGCAGCAGGACTGGCGCGTCGCCGACGTCGTCGCCGTCGGCGGCCAGAAGTGGCTGCGCGCGGGGTGGGGGACGGGCTTCCTCGCGCTCTCGCCGCGCGCGCTCGACCGGCTCCGGCCGCTCCTCACCGGATGGGCCGGGGTGGAGGATGCGGGGATCTACTCCGGCGACGAGCACCCTCGCCGCGCTGACGCCCGGCGGTTCACGGTGACCAACGGCGCACCCTCCGCGGCCGCGGCGCTGACCGCCGCGCTCGAGGGGATCGAGAGCGCGGGCGCGGTGGCCGAGCAGGTGTCCGACCGCGCGAGCCACCTTACGGAGGGACTCGCGGAACAGGGGGTCTCGGTCGTCTCGCCCACCTCGGCCGCCGACCGCGCGGGGATCGTGGTCGCACGGTTCTCGGATGCGCCGCGCCGGCACGCGGAGCTCGCCCGCGCCGGCGTGCAGACCACGCTCATCGGGGATGACCTCATCCGGTTCTCCCCGCACACGACGACCCCGTTCGAGGTCCTCGACGAGGTCATGGCGCTGCTCGCGGCCTGAGAGCGCGCGCATTCGGGATGGGAAGTGCGCAGTGGAGGAGGAACTGCGCGGAATTCATCCTCCCGAGCGCACTTCTCCTCTCGAACTGCGCGCGTGACCGCGGCTCAGACGCGGTCGGGGAGGTCGCTGTCGTCGTCGACGCCCGCGATGCGCTTCTCCTCCTCCTCGACGGGGTCCGCGCCGAGGTCGGGGACGACCGAGGTGTCCTCGCGGTCGGTCTGCTGCGTCGCGGGGTCGGGGATCGAGTAGTGCTCGCTGTTGCTGTTCGTGTCGCTCATGCCGCCATCCCAACAGAAGGCCTTCTCGACAGCCCAGCCCTTGACATCCGCTGGCGCTCAGCCCAGCAGGGTCACCGTGCGCGTGCCCGCATCCCAGCGCCGCATGCCGACGGCCTGCCCGTGCAGCTCCGCTCCGAGGATGGCCGTCGCCGCGTCGAGATCGGCCAGACGGAGGCGACGCGCGAGCGTCACATGCGGCGTCCACTCGCCCGGTCGCGTGTGCGGCTTGTCGTCGCCGGGCCCGGCCTCGCGATGCACCTCGCGGTGCAGGTCGGCGAGCTCAGGGGTGACGACGACGCGCCGGACCAGCACGCCGCGGTCGCCGTGCGCGAACACCGACGGCGGTTCGAGCGTGAGGGGGAGCGGAAGGTGCGCCACGGGCGCGGCGAACGTGCGCTGCGCCACCTCCTCGCGCACGAGCAGCGTCACGTGCGGGCGGTTGCTCGCGGACGTGTGCGCGGCGAGGCTGGAGAGGCGCGCGTCGGCGAGCACCTGCCACTCGCTTCGCACCGCCGCCTCGAGGCTCGCGTCGAGCAGCAGCTCGATGCTCGTGATCCGCATGACGGCACCCTACGTCGAGCTCAGCTGCGCCGTCGACGCACGAGCCACCCGGCGACGGCGAGGATCACGACGCTCAGAGCGAGCCAGGCCCAGAGGCTCGTCGACAGTCCGATGAGGGACGTCGTGGTGATGTCGCAGAAGGACGCACCCGACAGGGGCGAGTCCGCACAGTAGCCGGCCGTGCGCACGGGGGCGAGGGCGACCGCGGCGAGGATCAGCGCCGCGACGGTTCCGAGGGCGATGCGGCGCATGCCTCCACCCTGCCAGCTGCGCGGCGATCCATGCTCTGCGCCTGGCGAGGAAGCCCCCAGAACTCCACCGCCAGGCGCAGAGTCGGGCGGCGCTCGCGCGTCGCCCGATGCTTGAAGCTATCTCGATTCGATGCGCGGGAATGGGCAGTTCCGCCTTCCCGGACGGAACCCGAACAGCCGCGTGACGTCCGGGGGCGTCGCTACAGTGATCGGAGGGAGGCGATGGTGGGGGAAGACAGCGGGCCGAGCGGCCGCACCGAGACGTTCGACGACATCGCGGATGGCCTGCGCCGGCTTCGCGAGGAAGCGGGCGCCATCTCGTATGCCGAGATCGCGCGGCGCATCGCCGAGCGCCGGCTCGCCGCAGGGGTGCCGGAAGCCGCCGCGCAACCCGCGCGCACCACGATCTACGACGCCTTCGCGCGGGGCCGGTCACGGCTGTCTCCGCAGCTCGTCCGGGAGATCGTCCTCGCTCTCGAGGTGAGCGATGAGGAAGCCGACCGGTGGCAGGAGCGATGCCGTCGAGCGCGCAAGATCGCGCCGATGGCCGCGTCGGCGGGCGACGAGGCGCCGCCGTCGGCTGATGCGTCGTCGGCCGTCCCCCTCTCGGCTCCGACCACCGCATCATCGAGCCTCTCGCCCGCCTTCCGACGCCGGCTGACCTGGCAGCAGCTCACGGTGCTGATGCTCGTATGCCTGATCGGGAATCTTCTCGGTCACGGGGTCGTGCACTGGTTCGGACTGCCGCTCTACCTCGACATGGTCGGCACCGCGGTCGTCTCCCTCGTGGCCGGTCCCTGGTGGGGAGCGGCCGTCGCAATCGCCTCCCAGGGCGCCGCGGTGGGCGTCAACAGCGCCGCGGCCATCCCGTTCGTCCTCGTCACGATCGCGGGCGCTCTCATCTGGGGTTTCGGTGCACGGCGGGTGCGTTCGCTGCCGCAGTTCTTCCTGCTCAACGTCGTCGCCGGGTGCGTCTGCACGGCGGTGGCCGTGCCGATCCTCGTCGTCCTCTTCGACGGGCTGACCGGACATTCCGCAGACAGCATGACCCTGAACTTCATGAGAGCGGGTGAGAACCCCCTCGCGGCCGTGCTGACGTCGAACCTCATCACCTCGCTCGCCGACAAGGTGATCACCGGCTTCATCGCGCTCACGGTGATCGGCTCGCTGCGCCCGTGGATGCCGGTGCCGAACATGCCGATCTTCGACGGCGCGTCGTCGGACGCCGAGTTCCTGCCCGCGTCGCCCGCGCGCCGGTAGCGCTCAGCCGCGGCCATCCCTCTATCGCAGCGCCTCGCGCGCGAACAGCTCGCGGTCCCCGCTCGTCTCCTCGTCGTCGCCCGCACGGCGATCGAAGAGGACCGATAGCAGTCCGTCGGTCTCCGCCGTGGCCATCCGCATGTCGATCCCGGTGAAGGCGCCGGTCGGCTGCTCCCAGCCGACCATCCGCATGCCGAAGGCGACCGCGCGCCAGCGCTCGGGGGCCGGCGTGCCGTCCGCGATCGCGAGGAGGAGCAGCACCGCCGCGTCGACCTCCGCGTCTCGCAGCCTGCGGTAGAGGCCGCGCGCGACGAGCCGCAGCAGTGCGCGGCTGTCACCGCGTGCCTTCTTCGCGGCGGCGCCGAGCAGGAGGCGCCCCTTCTGCACGCGCACGAGGCCCATCCGCTGCGCCGCCTCGCGGAGGTTCGCGATGGGCGGGGTGAGGTCCTCCCGGTTGCCCTTGCCGAACCATCCGTCGAGCCATCCGAGCCGGGTCATCCCGTCGAGGACGACGTCGGGCGGCAGCCATCCCGCGGGCGTCAGATCGAGGCCGTCGGCGCCGACCGCGTCGACGAGCCACGCGAACGGGCGGACGATGCGCGCCGCCGTCTCCTCATCGATCTCGGTGGGCGCCAGCACGCCGGTGCGATAGAGGTGCTGTCGCAGCTCCGATCGGATGGCCGGGGGCAGGTTCGACGCGAACATCACGATCGGGGAGGCCTCGTCCACATCGCCCGCCGGACGCAGCTCCTCCACCTTCACGAGGCCCGACAGGTCGCCCTGCTCGATGCCGGATCCCCGCGGATTGAAGAGGAGGTTCAGCTCGGCCTGGATCGAGGCCGCATCGAACGCCGTGGGATCGATCGGCGCCCACGGCCCGACGGTCTCGTCGAGCCACTGCTTCACCGCGCGGTGCTCGGGATGGTTCGGATCGGCGAGCGCCTCGCGCTTGCGGGCGTACCCCTCCGGGCCGCCCGAGTCCTCCCACGGCGCCCGGTTCCTCCCCCGGACGATCCGCACGGGCGGCGTCGTCGTGTCCGGCTCCCTCTCCGGATGGACCTGGACGATGTGACGCCAGCCGTCGCCGAAGTCGTACGCGTACTCCAGCGCGAACTCCTCGAGCGCGCCCGTGATCGTCCACTCGGTCTCATCGAGCAGATCCGGATCGTCGGGCGACGGACTGCCCCAGCGCAGCTGCTTCTGCGTGGCCTTCAGGGCGGGTGGGATGTCCTCGCGCAGCTCGTGCAAATGCATCTCGCGCCAGCCCATGATCACCTGCAGGGCCATGTGCAGCTGCCGCACGCTGAGACCGCCGTCGATCTCGAACTCCCGCCACACCTCCGGCCGCACGTCACGCAGCGTGACGAGGAGGGAGAGGCGCTCGCCCGGTTCCATCCTCCGATGGTACGGATGGCGGGGGCACTCCCGGACGTTGAGCGAGGGAGCGCAGCGACTGAGACGAAACACGGTGAGTCGTCCGGGAGGGAATGCCCGTTCGACGTCGGCTGTTGGAGAACCGAGTCGCCCCCACCGCACGACCGAAAGGCGCTCATGACCACGGCCATCCCGCTCGAACCCGACACCGCTCTTGACGAGGCGATCCTCGACAACCCGGCCTGGTCATCCCTCACCGGCGCGCACGCGCACTTCGCGATCGGCAACGAGCTCGTGAAGCGCTACCCCGACGACGTGTCGCCGTTCACCGGCGTGCGCTCGTGGAGCGACCCGGACGTGTGGGACGCGGTGATCGACGTGTTCGGCACCGGTGCGGTCGTCAGCGTCTCGAACGCCGACCCCGAGCTCCCCGAGGGATGGGTCGAGGTCAGTCGCGGCGCGGGCGTGCAGCTCATCGAGACGGATCGGCTGCAGCCGGCGCCGCTCGACGAGGCCGTCGAGCTGGGCGCCGACGACGTCGAGGAGATGCTCGCGATCGTCGCGCGCAATCAGCCGGGGCCGTTCCGTCCGCGCACGCATGAGCTCGGGCGCTACATCGGCATCCGGCGGGATGGCCGACTGGTCGCGATGGCGGGGGAGCGGCTGCACCCGGACGGCTGGACGGAGATCAGCGCGGTGTCGGTCGACGCAGAGCACCGGCGGCAGGGGCTCGCGTCGCGCCTCGTGCTCGACGTGGCGTTCCACATCCGCGAGCGGGGTTCGCGGGCGATGATGCACGCGTCGGCATCGAACGTGAACGCGATCGTCGGCTACGAGAAGCTCGGGTTCCACCTGCGCAAGCGGACGGCGTTCCTCGGGGTGCGCACCCCGCAGTAGCGGGCGCGCCGCGGCGCTCTACACTGGTCGCATCCGCTCCCTCGACGAGGAAGGAGCGACATGTCGTCGCCGTGGCTCACGAGCGAGGCCGCACCGGCCCCGCGCCTGATCGTCGAGCGCGCGCACGACGAGCTGCTCGCGGGCAATGCGTCCGATCCGCGGCTCGCGCAGGTGCGCTCGATCGTCCGCGACTCGTGGGGGCGCTCGGTCGTCAGCGCGGTGGGCGCCGAGGCGCTGCCGGTGCTCGAGCTGCAGGGCGACGACCTCGAGACGTACCGGCGCGGCCATCCGCTCGCCGGAGCGCTCGAGCTCATCCGCGGTCTGCTGCTGCCGGGGCACGCGGAGGAGGCCGGGGTGGCCGTCGCGGTCGGCGATGCCGCGGGGCGCCTGCTCTGGGTCGAGGGCGACCGCCATGTGCGGAACCTCACCGGGGACATGGGCTTCGTTGCCGGGGCGAACTGGGCGGAGGACCGCGTCGGCACGGCGGCGCCTGGCACCGCGCTCGCGCTCGGGCGCTCGGTGCAGGTGCGCGGGGCCGAGCACTTCAACCGCTTCGTGCAGGCGTGGTCGTGCACGGCGGCGCCGGTGCGGGACCCGGAGACGGGGCGGCTGCTCGGCGTCATCGACGTCACCGGTCGCGACGAGGCGGCGAGCCCGCAGGCGCAGCTGCTCGTCGACGCGACGGCGCGCGCGGTCGAGGGCGAGCTGATGGTGGCCCGGCTGCGGGCTGCGGGGCAGTCGGCGGCGGGGCGGTCTGCGGGGCGGTCGATCGAGCCGCGGCCGGGGCGCATCGCCTCGCGCGCGACGCTCACCGTGCTCGGGCGGGACCGCGCGCTGCTCACGCTGTCGGGCGAGGGGATGGAGCGGGTCGTCGAACTCGGAACGCGTCACGCCGAGATCGTGCTCATGCTCGCGACGCACCGCCAGGGCGTCACCGCCGAGCGGCTCGCGGAGCTCGTGTACGGGGATCCCGCGGCGACCGGGACGCTGCGGCCGGAGATGGTGCGGCTGCGGAAGCTCCTCGAGCAGACCGCGCCCGCGCTGGTGCCGGAGTCGCGTCCGTATCGGATGGCGGGCGAGGTCGAGACCGATGCGCAGCAGGTGCTGTCGCTCCTCGGACGCGGCGCCCACCGCGTCGCGCTCGCCGCGTATCGCGGGGACGTGCTCCCCGCCTCGACCGCACCCGGTGTCGAGGAGCTGCGCGAGACCATCCGCACGTCTCTGCGGGAGGCGCTGCTGGCGGAGGCCCGCGTCGACGTGCTGCTGTCGTACGTGGACACCGACGCCGGCGCGGACGACGACGAGGCGCTGCGCCAGGTGCTGCGGATGCTCCCGCCCCGCTCGCCGCGGCGCGCGGGCATCGTCGCGCGGCTGGAGCTGCTCGAGCGCTGAGGCGGCCCTCCACCCGTCAGACGATGTCGTCTCACCCGCGCGACATGGAAAACCGCGGAATACCGTGTCCCGGCGGTGAGACGACATCGTCTGGCGCGCCCGGCGTCTGACGCGCCCACGCACCCCCGCGCGCCCGCGCGCACCCGGCCCCCGCCATCCGCCCCCCGTGCAACCCGATGCAACCTGCCCCGACGTAGCGTGGCGGCACACCCGCGCGGGGGAGACCCCGCAACGTCACGCAGTCGAAGGAGACAGCAATGACCATCGTGGAAGAGGGCGTCTCGAGCATCTACGCCGCACCCGGCGACAAGGGCTCGGTCGCGCAGTACCGCTCGCGGTACGGCCACTACATCGGCGGCGAGTTCGTCGAGCCGATCAAGGGCGAGTACTTCGAGGACATCACCCCCGTCACCGGAAAGCCGTTCTGCGAGGTCGGCCGCGGCACCGCCGAGGACATCAACCGCGCCGTGGAGACGGCCTGGAAGGCGTTCGCCTCCTGGCGCCACACCAGCCCGGCCGAGCGCGGCGTGATCCTCAACAAGATCGCCGACCGCATCGAGCAGAACCTCGAGATGATCGCCGTCGCGGAGACGTGGGAGAACGGCAAGCCCGTCCGCGAGACGCTCGCCGCGGACATCCCCCTCGCCGTCGATCACTTCCGGTACTTCGCCGGCGTCCTGCGCGCGCAAGAGGGCGGCATCAGCCAGATCGACGAGAACACCGTCGCGTACCACTTCAACGAGCCGCTCGGCGTGGTGGGCCAGATCATCCCGTGGAACTTCCCCATCCTCATGGCCACGTGGAAGCTGGCACCCGCGCTCGCCGCGGGCAACTGCGTCGTGCTGAAGCCGGCCGAGCAGACGCCGGCGTCGATCCTGCTGCTCTTCGACCTCATCGGCGACCTGCTGCCGCCCGGCGTCGTGAACATCGTCAATGGCTTCGGCATCGAGGCGGGCGCGCCGCTCGCGTCGCACAAGCGCATCCGCAAGATCGCGTTCACGGGCGAGACCACGACCGGGCGCCTCATCATGCAGTACGCGTCGCAGAACCTCATCCCGGTGACGCTCGAGCTCGGAGGCAAGAGCCCGAACATCTTCTTCGAGGACGTCGCCGCCGCCCAGGACTCGTACTACGAGAAGGCCAAGGAGGGCTTCGCGATGTTCGCCCTCAACCAGGGCGAGGTGTGCACGTGTCCGTCGCGGGCGCTCATCCAGCGGTCGATCTACGACTCGTTCCTCGCGGATGGCCTGGACCGCGTCTCGAGGATCAAGCAGGGCAACCCGCTCGACCCCGAGACGATGATCGGCGCCCAGGCGTCGAACGACCAGCTCGAGAAGATCCTGTCGTACATCCAGATCGGCAAGGAGGAGGGCGCCAAGGTGCTCACCGGCGGCGAGCGGGTCGACCTCGGCGGCGACCTGACCGACGGCTACTACGTCGCGCCGACGGTGTTCGAGGGCCAGAACAGCATGCGGATCTTCCAGGAGGAGATCTTCGGCCCCGTCCTCTCGGTCACGAGCTTCGACGGCTACGACGACGCGATCACCACGGCGAACGACACCCTCTACGGACTGGGCGCGGGGCTCTGGAGCCGCAGCGCGGACATCTGCTATCGCGCCGGCCGCGCGATCGAGGCCGGCCGCGTGTGGACGAACACGTATCACCAGTACCCCGCGCACGCGGCGTTCGGCGGATACAAGCAGTCGGGCATCGGCCGCGAGAACCACCTGCAGATGCTCGCGCACTACCAGCAGACGAAGAACCTCCTCGTCTCCTATGCGGAAGGGCCCATGGGCTTCTTCTGATCCGGATCGGATCCGCTCGGGCGGGGCGCACCCAGGCCCCCGCCCGAGCGTCGGTCCCTCTTTTCCGCGAGACCTCATCCCCGCCGCGAGACCGCGTGCGGTGACCGAGGTCTCGCGACGAGGATGAGGTCTCACGAAAGGCGAGCGGATGGCCGAGAACTTCACCCGGGTGGCGGTCACGGATGACGCCGCCGGGCTTCTGCGCACGCTGACGGCGCAGCACGGGCGACTGATGTTCCACCAGTCCGGGGGGTGCTGCGATGGGTCGTCGCCCATGTGCTATCCCGTCGGGATGTTCCTCACCGGGCCGGGCGACGTGCTGCTCGGCGCCATCGACGCGGGACTCGACGACCCGATCGAGGTCTACATGTCGGAGTCGCAGTTCGAGTACTGGAAGTACACGCACCTCACGATCGACGTCGTGCCCGGCCGTGGCGCCGGGTTCAGCGTCGAGAGCCCGACCGGCATGCGGTTCCTCATCCGCTCGCGGATGCTCACTGAGGAGGAGCTCCAGCACTTCGGGCTGACGCGCGCGTCGTAGCAATGGGGGGCCGCGCGTCAGCCCGAGGGCCGGGCGGTGCGGTCGCCGCGGCCGGTGCCGACGCGCGTGCTCGCAGCCGTGAGGCTAGCGTTCGTCGTCGAGACTAGCGCTCCCGGCGCTAGCCTCGACGCCGGGCGCTAGCACTAGCGTTCGGAGCGCTAGCCATCGTGCGGCGCGCGCTCGTCGACCGCCCCCGGCGCTAGTCTCGCGGTCGGCAAGAGCTGCTCGCGCCGGTCCGTATGAGCCGCGCGCCCGCCCTCCGCGTCCCGCGCCCCGCCCCCCGCCCCCCGCGCACGAGCAGGGGCCGAGCCCGGAGGCCCGGCCCCGCTTCACCCCATGGGCGTCAGCGCTTGCTGCCGCCGAACACCTTCCCGAGCACCTTCACGGACAGGACCGCGGTCAGCACCCACGGCCCCACGATGAGGATCGGGTCGAGCCAGGCGTGCTTGTGGTCGATCCGTCCGCGCCCGACGCGCGAGCCGATCGGATGGCGGCTGAACTCGCCCAGCACACCCGTCTGCGTGATCGGGTTGTCGGGTCGCAGCGTGAAGAGCGACCGGGCATGTGCGCCGAACGACTCCACGCGGTCGCCCGCGACCAGCAGCAGCCAGTGCCGCAGCGTGTTCTCGCTGTAGCGCCCGTAGGCGTACCGGCGGATGGCGCCGGAGACTCCCTGCAGCGGCTGCGCCGAGCCGTAGACCGGGGTCACATCCGGGTACTCGATCGAGCGCTCGCGGCCGCGGCCATCCATCCGGTCCTCCAGCGCCCAGGGCGCGGCGAACTCGCTCGGGTCGGGCGTATGCGCCTCGAGCCATCCCTCTTCCCGCTCGATGCCCCGGCCGGGGATGCGGGGTCGGAGTGCGTCGACGTGTGCGGACATGTGCATCCTCCTCAGCTGTCCGAGACTTCGATGACCGTCTTCACACAGTCGTCGAGCTTCGCCGAGACCATGTGATAGCCCTCGACGATGTCGTCGAGGGGGATCCGGTGCGTGATCATCTCGCGCGGCGAGATCCGCCCGGCGCGGATGTGATCCAGGATGGCCGGCCACATCATGCGGATCGGCGTCTGGTTCGCGCGGATCGTCAGGCCCTTGTTCATCGCGTCGCCGAAGCGCACCGCGCTGTGGATGGGCCCGTACGCACCGACGACCGAGACGTTGCCGCCCTTGCGGACGGAGTCGATCGCCCAGTTCAGCGCGACGGGCGAGCCGCCCTGCAGCTTCAGCTTCGCGGCGGTGACGTGCTGCATGACCGTGCCGTCGGCCTCCGCGCCCACCGCGTCGATGACGACGTCGGCGCCGAGGTGGTCGGTCTCGCGCTTCATATGCAGCACGGGGTCGCCGATCTCGGACAGTGCATGCGTCTCGGCGTATGCGAACGAGCGCGCCTTCTCGAGCCGGTAGTCGAGGTGGTCGAGAACCATCACGCGGCCGGCGCCCATCAGCCACGCCGAGCGGGCGGCCGCCAGTCCCACCGGCCCTGCACCGAAGACGGCGACCGTGTCGCCCTCCTTGATGTGCCCGAGCCGGGCGCCGAAGTACCCGGTCGAGAAGGCGTCGGTGATCATCAGCGCATCCTCGTCGTGCAGCCATTCCGGGATGATCATGGGTCCGACATCCGCGAACGGCACGCGCACGCGCTCGGCCTGGCCGCCGTCGTAGCCGCCCGCGGTGTGCGAGTAGCCGTAGATGCCGCCGACCGCCGTTGCGTTCGCGTTCACGTTGTGGCAGTTCGAGAACAGCCCCTGCTGGCAGAACACGCACGAGCCGCAGAAGATGTTGAACGGCACCATGACCTTGTCGCCCACGGAGAGCCGCTGCACCGACGGGCCGACCTTCTCCACGATGCCGATGAACTCGTGCCCGAATGTGTGCCCGATGCGGGTGTCGGGGAGCATGCCGTGCAGCAGGTGCAGGTCCGAACCGCAGATCGCGGCGCGCGTCACGCGCACGATCGCGTCGTTCGGATGCTCGATGCGCGGATCGGGCTTCTCCTCGACGCGGATCTTGTACGGGCCTCGATACGTCAACGCCTTCATATGTCCTCCTCGTCCCCTGCGAGTTTGCGAAGCGCCGCCGGAAGTCGGGAGGGGGTTGCGGATGGCCGGGGGCTGTGTCAGACGCGAGCTAGCAGGGGCGGGGTGGGATGTCCACGCTCTTCACCTGGGCGACGGATCGCGCCAGGGTGGACCCATGGTCGACGACACCCGTGACATCCGCAGCGCGCAGAACGCGTGGTCGGGCGTGCTGTTCGGCATCGGCCTCGTCGCGTTCGTCGACGAGGCCGTGTTCCACCAGCTGCTGCACTGGCACCACTTCTACGACCGCGGCACGCCCGCCGCGGGTCTCGTGTCGGATGGCCTCTTCCATGCCGTGAGCTGGTTCGGCACGGTCGCGGGGCTGTTCCTCCTCGCCGACCTGCGGCGCCGGAACGCCCTGCGGTGGCCGCGCTGGTGGGGCGGCGTGCTCCTCGGCGCGGGCGCGTTCCAGCTCTACGACGGCCTCGTGCAGCACAAGGTCCTTCGGCTGCACCAGGTCCGCTACGTCGAGAACCTGCTGCCCTATGACATCGCGTGGAACGCGCCGGCCGTCGTGCTCCTCGCCGCGGGCATCCTGCTCATCGTGAAGACGCGCGACGCCCGCGCCGGGCGGGTCGCATGACCGCCGCAACGGCCGCGGCCGACACGCTTGCCGCAACGGCCGGCGCGCACGAGCACGGCGCGGCCGCCGGCCTCGACACGATCATCCTCATCCCCGCGACGCTCCTTCTCGTGGTCTACATCGGCGGCGCGCTGTCCTCGCGCCGCAACGGACGCCCCTGGCCCTGGCACCGGGTCGCGCTCTGGTGCGCGGGCGTGGTCGCGGCGGCCGCCCCGATCCTCGGGCCGTTCGCGGCCGCGGCGCATGAGAGCTTCGTCGCCCACGCGCTGGGACATGTCGTCGGCGGCATGCTCGCCCCGCTCCTCCTCGTGCTCGCGGCTCCCGTCACCCTCGCGCTGCGGACGCTCGACACCACGCCCGCCCGGCGTCTCTCCCGCCTTCTCGGAAGCCTTCCCGTGCGGCTGCTCGTCCATCCCGTGACGATGGGCATCGTGTCGACCGCGAGCCTCTGGCTCGTCTACGCGACCTGGATCTACGACGCCGCGCACGGGAGCGCGCTCGTGCACGTCTTCGTCCACGTGCACACCGTGATCGTCGGCTACCTCTTCACGGCCGCGATCGTCGGCGTCGACCCCGATCCGCATCCGACCAGCCGCATCCTGCGCGCCGTGGTGCTCGTGCTGACGATGGCCGCCCATGCGGTGCTCGCGAAGCACCTCTTCGCCAATCCGCCCGCGTCCGCGGGGCTGGCGGATGGCCAGCTCGGCGCGCAGACGATGTACTACGTCGGCGGGGTGGTCGAGCTGGCGATCGTCATCGTGTTCTGTGCCCAGTGGTACCGGGCCTCGGGCCGACGGCTCGAGCGCGACGCCGCCCGCGCGACGGCCTGAGCTGCGCGTCAGTCGACGTTGCCCATCACCTCGAGCAGGAAGACGACCACGGCGATCCCGATGCCGACGACCCCGGCCCAGGAGAAGCGGCGCTTCAGACGACGCCCGGGAGCGGCCACGCCCTGCTCCGGCGGCGCGACCGCGGCGGACGCGGTGAAGGCGCGGGCGACACCGCCCGCCACGGGGCGCGGGCCGACGGCCATCCGGTCGTCGCGCCAGCGCCCCCACTGGTCGAGCTTGCCGATGAGCGCGCCGACGACGGAGAACAGCCACGCCCACGTGGCCGGGTCGAGCGTGCTGATTCGGCGGCGCGTGTAGAGGAACATCCAGTCGTCGACGATCTCGACGTCGAGCTGCCCGGCGTTGTCGAGGAAGCGCGCCATGATGTCGGGCGTGAAGAGGTAGAGCGCATCGGCCTCGTAGCCCTCGGGGCAGTACAGCGCGAAGTGCCGGTCGAAGTCGCCCTCGAGGGAGAGCCGCTGATCGGCGTCGAAGCCGACCGGCAGGTTGGATCCGAAGATGCTGTTGTTGCCGAGCGCGTCGAGCACGATGTGCGGCAGCGGCGCGTCGAGGCGGATGGCGACGTACGCCCAGGTGTGGGTCGTCTTGTGCTTGCCGGATCCGGTCGTGTACTGGTAGTTCGCGAACTCCACGAACCGCGGCGCATCCCCGCGGACGAGGTCCCACGCGCGGCGCTCCCGGCCGACGCCGAAGATCATCCCGGGGAGCGGCGGCGCTTTCACGACGGGGACGTAGCTCATGCCGTTCGCCCGCGCGAAGCGGTCCAGGCGGTACTGGCGCTCGCGCTGTCTGCGCCGGTGGGTGCGGAATGCCCAGAGGATGACGCCGGCGATCGCCGCCGCGACGACGAGGGCGAGCAGGTTGGCACCGTTCGGTTCACCGCCGCCGAATGCCGCGGCGAAGGCGAAGGTGATGATGGCGCCGGTGACGGCGAGCCCGAGCATGATCACGATGATCACGAAGGCCCCCGCGTTCATCCGCGGATACCGCTTCGCGAGCTCGCGGGCGAACCGCTCGCTGTCGGCCGGGTCGACGGGCTCGGTGAGAGCTCGCGCGTCGAACGGCACCCCCTGTGTCGTGTCGGACATGCGCTCAACGCTACGTGAGCGCGCGGGGCTACCGTGGTCGCAGGCGCCGCTCCCGCCGGCCCCGGGAAGGAGGACCGATGAACGCGATCCCCTCGGGGCTGGCCAACCTGCGCGACGTGGCCGAGGCCATCCCGCAGCTGCGCTCGGGCGCCCTGCTGCGCAGCGACGCCCCGCACTCGGGGGATGCCGCGCCCGACATCGCGCCGTGGCCGCCGCCGGTGGTCGTCGATCTGCGCGACGAGGCGGAGAAGAGCGAGCGGCATCCGTTCCTCGGGCGCAGCCGCGTCGTCGACCTACCGCTCCTCGGCGGGCGGGCCTCCGTCGAAGCCGAGGCGAGCGACCGGAACGGCCTGCTGCGCGCGGGGCTCGCCGGCATGTACGCCTCGATGCTCGAGGGCGAGGCGGCGGCGCTCCTCGTGCGGGCGATCGAGGAGATCGCCGAGGCGGATGGCGCGGTGCTCGTCCACTGCACGGCCGGGAAGGATCGCACGGGCGTCACGGTCGCGGTCGCCCTCGCGCTCGTCGGAGTCGCGCGGGAGGACATCGTCGCCGACTACGTGCGGACGGGGGCGAACATGCCCCGGGTGCTCGCGCGCGCTCGCCGCACGGTGGCGGCGTGGACCGTCGGCGCGAAGCTCGCGCTCGACATCCCGCGGGAGATCTTCGCGGCGCCCGCCCCCGCGATGGAGGGCTTCCTCGATCGGCTGGACGCCCGCGGCGGCGCGGAGGCGTGGTTCCTGGGAGTCGGCGGCAGTCCGGAGACGGTGGCGGCGCTGCAGCAGCGGCTGCGCGCCTGACGCGGCGCCCCCTCCTTCCTGCGATTCGCCCGTGCGGGGGAGCCGGTTCTCGGCCGCGAAGCGTGTCGCCCGCACTGGCGAACCGGGTGTCGGGGCGGGGGTAGCCTGACCGGGTGACGGTGCTCATCGCTTTCCTGGCCAACGTGCTCGTCGCCATCGCGAAGACCGTGGCCGCCGTCATGACCTCCTCGGCGTCGATGGTGGCCGAGGCCGCGCACTCCTGGGCCGACGCGGGCAACGAGGTGTTCCTGCTGATCGCCGACCGCCGCGGCTCCCGCAAGAAGGACGCCCGGCATCCGCTGGGCTACGGGCGGAGCGCCTTCGTGTGGTCGCTCATCGCGGCGTTCGGCATCTTCACCGCCGGCTCGATCGTGTCGATCATGCACGGCATCCAGGAGCTCGCGGCGAACGAGCCGGTCGAGAGCCCCGTCGTCGCCTACGTCGTGCTCGCGATCGCCTTCGTCCTGGAGGGCGCCTCATTCGTGCAGGCCCTCGTGCGGTCGCGTCGGCTGGCGCGGGAGCGCGGGTCGTCGACCTGGGACTTCGTGATCGACACGAGCGACACCACCCTGCGCGCGGTGTTCTTCGAGGATGCCGCCGCGCTCGTCGGCCTCGTGATCGCCGGCGGCTCGATCGCCCTGCATCAGATCACCGGCGTGGCCGCCTGGGACGCGATCGGCTCGATCCTCGTCGGCGTGCTGCTCGGGATCGTCGCGATCATCCTCATCGGACGGAACATGGCGTTCCTCGTGGGGACGAACGTCTCCGCGCAGCTGCGGGCCCGAGTGGGGCGCGCGCTGCTGGAGTCGCCCGACATCGAGCGCGTCACCTACCTGCACATCGAGTACGTCGGACCCAACCGCCTGTTCCTCGTGGCCGAGGTCGACCTCGCCGGCGACGCCCGCGAGCACGACGCCGCGCGGCGCCTGCGCGAGGTCGAGCGGCGGATCGAAGCGCACGACATCGTGGAGACGGTGGTGCTCTCGCTCTCCGTCGACGACGAGGCGTCACTGGCCTTCTGACCCGGCCTCGGCCATCCGTCTTCGTCTCGGCTTGGGTCAAGCGCCCCTCATCGGGTACGCTATGAAGGTTGTGCGGCCGCAGCAGCCCTGTCTGCAGCAAGCCGCCGACATGCACACACCCTCCTGATGCCGGGAAATGCCCGGCATCCGTTCAAGTCCGAAGGAGGTGGGTAAGTGACGCACCAGTACGAACTCATGGTCATCATCCAGCCAGAGGTCGACGAGCGCCAGGTTCCCGCACACCTCGACAAGTTCCTGTCGGTCATCACCACCAGCGGTGGATCGATCGAGAACGTCGACATCTGGGGCAAGCGCCGTCTGGCATACGAGATCCAGAAGAAGAACGAGGGCATCTACGCCGTCGTCAACTTCACCGCGACGAGCGAGGCGACGGTCGAGCTCGACCGCCAGCTCAAGCTCAACGAGCTGATCATGCGCACCAAGGTGCTGCGTGCCGAGGAGGCCATCGCTCTGGTGGCGGCCGAGGCCAAGCGCGCCGAGGACAAGGCAGCTCGCAAGACGGCGGCGAAGGCCTAACGCACCATGGCAGGCGAAACCGTCATCACCGTCGTGGGGAACCTCACGGCTGACCCCGAGCTGCGTTACACGCAGAACGGCCTGCCGGTGGCGAACTTCACGATCGCTTCGACGCCGCGCAACTTCGATCGCGCGTCCGGCGAGTGGAAGGACGGCGAAGCCCTGTTCCTCCGTGCCAGCGTGTGGCGCGAGTTCGCCGAGCACGTCGCCGGATCGCTGACCAAGGGCATGCGCGTCATCGCGCAGGGCCGTCTGCGTCAGCGCTCCTACGAGACGAAGGAGGGCGAACGTCGCACCTCCATCGAGCTCGAGATCGACGAGATCGGCCCCTCGCTGCGCTACGCGACGGCACAGGTGACCCGCGCTGCCGGTGGCGGCGGCGGGAACAACTACGGCGGCGGCAACGCCGGCGGCGGGAACTACGGCGGCGGCAACGCGGGTGGTGGTGGCTACGGCCAGCAGCAGCAGCGTCCGCAGCAGCAGGTCTCGGAGGAGCCTTGGGCGACACCCGGCCAGTCCGGCGCCGACGCATGGAGCACCCCGGGGTCGTTCTCGGACGACACCCCGTTCTGATTCAGGACTCAATCTCTCTAAAGGACCCAACATGGCTGGAAAGTCGAGCGGCGACCGCCGCAAGCCGCGGAAGGGCGCGAAGAACGCCGCTCCCGCGAAGTCGATCCGGGTCGGCGTCATTGACTACAAGGACGTCGCGACCCTTCGCAAGTTCATCTCGGAGCGTGGGAAGATCCGCGCCCGTCGTATCACCGGTGTCTCGGTGCAGGAGCAGCGCCTGATCGCCCGTGCGATCAAGAACGCGCGCGAGATGGCGCTCCTGCCCTACGCAGGCGCTGGCCGCTAAGGAGCACCCATGTCGAAGCTGATTCTCACGAACGAGGTCGACGGCCTGGGCAGCGCCGGAGACGTGATCGAGGTCAAGGACGGCTACGCCCGTAACTACCTCATCCCCCAGGGCTTCGCCGTGGCGTGGAGCCGCGGTGGCGAGAAGCAGGTCGCGGACATCCGCGCATCCCGCGAAGCTCGCGCCATCGCGTCGCACGACGACGCGGTCGCCCTGAAGAACACCCTCGAGAACGCCCGCGTGCGTCTGGCCGTCAAGGCCGGCGCCGAGGGCCGTCTGTTCGGCTCGGTCAAGCCGGCCGACATCGCCGCTGCGGTGGCGGACGCCGGCCTCGGCCAGCTGGACAAGCGCACCATCACGGTGCCGTCGCCCATCAAGGTCGTCGGCGACCACGAGGCGCTCGTGCGTCTGCACGACGAGGTGACCGCGGTCATCCCGCTGCAGGTCATCGCGCTCAAGAAGTAAGTTCTCGCGAACGCCGGAAGCGGCGCGGATCCCTCGGATCCGCGCCGCTTCTCCGTGTCTGGGGGAGCGCTCCCAGGAGCGGGATATCAGAGTGCTGGCGAGGTTGTTGTACACAGTCTCGGTGGACTACCACAAACCTTCAAGTACACGTTTAACCACACATCTCTCCACAGGCTGTGCGAAAAGAAAAGCCCTGGTGCCACGGAGTTTCGCTGGCGTGGATCGCCGGGCGAGTCCTTTCTGTCCACAGGTTGATTCCACACGTATCACGGCGTTTTGCAGAACTCCTCCACAGAGATATCCACAGGCGGCTTTGGTGGGGGAGAAGCAGGCCCTTACTCTCGTCCAGGCGGGTGTCGGTGGTCGCTGCTGTCATGGAGATGATCACCCCCGCGAGGGGCCGAGAGAAGGAGCGCGCGTGTCGATCGCTGAAATCGGGGAAGACCGTCTCGCAGGGCCTCGCGAGCGGGATCGAACGCCCCCGCACGACGTGATCGCCGAGCAGAGCACGCTGGGCGGCATGCTCCTGTCGAAGGACGCGGTGGCCGACGTCATCGAGACCCTCCGCGGGCCCGACTTCTACGTGCCCAAGCACGAGGTCATCTTCGAGGCCATCCTGTCGCTGTACTCGCACGGCGAGCCGACCGACGTCGTCGCCGTCACCGACGAGCTCATCAAGACCGGCGACCTGCAGCGCGCGGGCGGCGCGGACTACCTCCACTCGCTGACGTCGATCGTGCCGACGGCCGCCAACGCCGGGTACTACGCGAGCATCGTCGCCGAGCGCGCGCTGCTGCGTCGCCTGGTCGACGCCGGCACGAAGATCGCGCAGATGGGCTACCAGGGCCAGGGCGAGGCCGTGGAGCTCGTCAACGCCGCACAGGCGGAGATCTACAACGTCACCGGCACCGAGCAGACCGAGGACTACGTCCCGCTGACCGTGGCCGTGGATGCGGCCGTGGACGAGATCGAGGCCGCGCGCGGCCGCGACGGGCAGATGACGGGCATCCCCACCGGGTTCACCGAGCTCGACCAGCTCACGAACGGCCTGCACGGCGGGCAGATGATCATCATCGCCGCCCGTCCCGCGATGGGAAAGTCCACGCTCGCGCTCGATTTCGCCCGCGCCGCGGCGATCAAGAACGACATGCCGACGATCTTCTTCTCCCTCGAGATGGGGCGCAGCGAGATCGCGATGCGCCTGCTCAGCGCGGAAGGGGCGATCCCGCTGCAGTCGATGCGCAAGGGGACGCTGGACTCCCGGGACTGGACGACGGTCGCATCCACCCGAGGCCGCATCAACGACGCGCCGCTCTACATCGACGACAGCCCGAACATGACCCTCGTCGAGATCCGCGCGAAGTGCCGTCGCCTCAAGCAGCGCGTGGGGCTGAAGATGGTCATCATCGACTACCTCCAGCTGATGACGAGCGGCAAGAAGGTCGAGTCGCGTCAGCAGGAGGTCTCGGAGTTCTCGCGTGCGCTGAAGCTGCTCGCGAAGGAGATCCAGGTTCCGGTCATCGCGCTGTCGCAGCTGAACCGTGGCCCCGAGCAGCGTCAGGACAAGCGCCCCCAGGTGAGCGACCTGCGCGAGTCGGGATCGATCGAGCAGGACGCCGACATGGTCATGCTGCTGCACCGCCCGTCGGTGTACGACAAGAACGACAACCCCGGCGGCGCCGAGATCATCGTCGCCAAGCACCGCAACGGCCCGACCGCGAACCTCGAGGTCGCGTTCCAGGGTCACTACTCCCGGTTCGCCGACATGGCGCCGGTGAGCGAGTTCGGCGGGGGCGACTGAGGCCGAGGCAGGGGCTCGACCGCTTCTGACGATACAGCGGCTCTTCGGATGGCAGTGGGTCGATGCTGTCGCCGGTCTCGTCATCGCCGGCTTCGCCATCCGCGAGTTCCGCACCACCGAAACCAGCGCCATCCGCTTCGGTGGTGCCCTCCTCGCGGTATGAGCGCGCATTCAGCCGGATCCGCACCACCGGAACCGGTGGCATCCGCTTCGGTGGTGCCGTTCTGCTGCTTTGAGCGCGCATTCCGCGAGTTCCGCACCACCGACGCCATCGCCATCCGACTCGGTGGTGCCCTCCTCGCGGTATGAGCGCGCATTCCGCGAGTTCCGCACCACCGAAGCCACGCACCGCCTCCGCTCACAGCCCACGCATAACCGGCGGCCCTAATCTCGCAACCACAAGGGGAGTACTCCGACACGGTCGGCTCGTCATTACGGATGCATCGCATCCCGGGCCACCGGTCCTTCGGGATGGAGAAGACCTTGACGCAGAATCCGTTCGCGCCAGGTCTGGAGCCGCTCATGAACATCACCCCCCTCGTCTGGATCATCACGATCGCGGTCACCATCGCGTTCTTCGTCTACGAGTTCTTCGCGCACGTGCGGAAGCCGCACGAGCCGTCGATCGGCGAGTCCGCTCGCTGGTCGGCCTTCTACATCGGACTCGCGCTGCTGTTCGGCGTCGGCATCGGCGTCGTCTCGGGATGGACCTATGGCGGCGAGTACTTCGCCGGGTACCTCACGGAGAAGGCGCTGTCGATCGACAACCTCTTCGTCTTCCTCATCGTGATGACCGGCTTCGCGGTGCCGAAGAAGTACCAGCAGAAGGTGCTGATGATCGGCATCGTCATCGCGCTCATCCTGCGCGGCGCGTTCATCGCGGTGGGGGCTGCGCTCATCGAGAACTTCTCGTGGGTGTTCTACATCTTCGGCGCGCTGCTGCTGGTCCTCGCCTGGAAGCAGGCGTTCGGAGACCACGAGTCGGACCCCGCGAACGGGCGGTTCATGCGGTTCGTGCGCCGGGTCCTCCCCGTCGTGAACGAGTACCACGGCGACCGCCTCACCGTGAAGCAGGATGGCCGTCGCTACTTCACGCCGATGTTCCTGACGATCGTGGCGATCGGCTTCATCGACCTGATCTTCGCGGTCGACTCGATCCCGGCGATCTACGGCCTGACGAACGAGGCGTACATCGTCTTCACCGCGAACGCCTTCGCGCTCATGGGCCTGCGTCAGCTGTTCTTCCTCATCGGCGGACTGCTCGAGCGCCTCGTGTACCTCGCGCAGGGGCTCGCCGTCATCCTCGCCTTCATCGGCGTGAAGCTCGTGTTCCACGCGCTGCACGTGAACGAGCTGCCGTTCATCAACGGCGGCCAGCACATCGACTGGGCGCCCGAGATCCCGATCTGGTTCTCGCTGCTCTTCATCGGCGCGACGATCGCGGTGGCCACCGTCGCCAGCCTCGCGAAGACCCGGGCCGACCGCCGCACCCCCGACACCCACCCCGCCGACCACACCGAGAAGGAACTCTCTTGAGACGCGCGCACTGTCCTGAACCGTCCTCCGACTCCGACAGTCCCCGCGCCCGGGTGACCCCGGGCGCACCCCGCACGCGAGGGGAGGGACGGACGCGATGAACGACCTCCTCGTGAACATCGGCCTCGTCATCGCCTTCGTCCTCATCGGCGGCGTCTTCGCCGCCACCGAGATGGCGCTCGTCACCCTGCGCGAGAGCCAGCTCAACGGCCTCGCCGCTCGTGGCCGACGCGGCGCCAAGGTCGCCGCGCTCGCACGCAATCCCAACACGTTCCTCTCGGCGGTGCAGATCGGCGTGACCGTCGCCGGATTCGCCTCGGCGGCCTACGGCGCCACCTCGATCGCCCCGTCTGTCGCACCGCTGCTGGGCTTCCTCGGCGTCTCCGAGCAGGTGGCGCTCACCATCGCCACGGTGCTGCTGACCCTCGTCATCGCGTACCTGTCGCTCGTGCTGGGCGAGCTCGCGCCCAAGCGGCTGGCCATCCAGCGCAACGCGCAGTTCGCCTATGCGGTGGCGCCGGTGCTCGACGGCTTCGCGAAGGTCATGCGCCCGGTGATCTGGCTGCTGTCGGTCTCGACGAACGCGCTGGTCCGGCTGCTGGGTGGCGATCCGCACAAGACCGCCGACGAGATCAGCGACGAGGAGATCCGCGACATCGTCGCCACGCACCAGGGCCTGCCCGAGGACGAGCGCCGCATCCTCGACGACGTGCTCTCCCTGCGCGGACGCCAGATCAGCGAGGTGATGCGGCCGCGCCCCGAGGTCGTCGCCCTCGACGACACCGCGACGATCGGGGCGGCGGCCGCGCAGGTGCGCGACTTGCCGTTCTCGCGCTACCCGGTCGCCGACACCTCGATCGACGACATCACCGGCTTCGTGCACGTCCGCGACGTGTTCGAGGCGGCGGCGGAGGACCCCGAGCGGCCGCTGCGCCTCCTCGTCCGGCCGATTCCGTACATCCCGTCGACGGCCCGCCTGCTGCCGACCCTCACCCGCCTGCGGGCGGAGAGCCACCACATCGCGGTCGTGGTGGACGAGTACGGCGGCACCGACGGAATCGTCACGCTGGAGGACCTGGTGGAGGAGGTCGTCGGCGAGATCTTCGACGAGTACGACACCGCGACGGACCCGACGACCGCGGGCGGCGTGCTCGACGGCCGGCTCAACCTCCAGGAGTTCGAGGAGGCCACAGGTCTGGAGCTGCCGCGCGGGTCGTCCGACACGATCGCGGGCTTCGTAATGGAGCAGCTCGGCCGCCTGGCCGAGGTCGGCGACGCGGTGGACGTGCCCGGCGCGACCCTGCAGGTCGCGGGCGTCGACCGTCGGCGCATCTCCGCCATCCGAGTCGTGCCGCGGATGGCCGAGGAGGGCGAGCCGGTCATGTCCGGCTGACATGTCCGGCTGAGCGGCCGCTGCGTAGGCTGAACCCGTGGCCTGGCGAACGATCGAACTCCGCCTCGATCGCGACAGCGTGGCGATGGGCGACGACATGTCGTCGCACGCCCGGGTGACGACCGTCGCGCGCGGCACGCGGCTGAGCACGGCGATCGAGCAGAACACGCCCGAGATCAGATCGCGCGGATGGTCGTGGGTCGTCGTCGTGGACGGCCAGGTCTCGGCGGTGTGGTCGGTCGACGAGGGGGTCCGGCTGCTGGTCCCCGACCGGGCCCTGAGACGCGGCCCGGTCGAGATCCACTTCCGCTACTTCCTCCAGATGGATCCGGCCTGGCTCTTCGATCGCCTCGCGGGCGGAGCTCGGGCGGATCGGGAGCAGCTCCACCGCGAGTACGCGCCGATCGCCCGCGAGAGGTACGTCGCGGAGCTCCGACGCCGCGAGCGCGAGATCGATGCACGCCTGCTCAGCGCGGAGTGCGTCGAGGCCCTCCGACAGCTCGGGGCCGACATCACACTGCATGCGGACATCGCGTGCGACTTCACTCACCGGGGCGAGGCGTGGGCGGTCCGGCGCGCCGACACCATGTTCCAGGTGTTCGTCGGGGGAGGGGCGCCGACCGCCTCCATCCGGCCGCATGCCCTCGGGGAGGCGTGGCTCGTCGGGATGCTCGGTGCTTCTCAGCGTGCCGCGGCGGGGCTCCCCGATCTGCCCGCGTTCGACCCTCAGCCCGGGCTGGAGCTCACCCGACGCGGAGGACGGTGGATGTCGCAGGGAGCGACCGTCGTGCAGGTGTCGTCCGAGACCGCGGCCCTTGTCGCGACCCTCGCCTTCGGGCGCTCGATCGCCCAGGTGCGGGCGCTGCTCGAGGTCTGACCGCTGTCGGCGCGCCCGGTTCAGCGGCGCAGTGCGGCCGGGCGCGGCAGGCCCAGGTCCTCGAGGAGGTCACCGAGCGCGCGATCGAGCTCGGCGCCGGCCTGGGTGACCTTGTTGATGCCGAAGCCCGCGAGCTGGGTGCTCGGCACCTCGAAGCTCAGCGTCGTGCCGGGCTCGCGCGAGGTGTGCGCCTCGACGCGCAGCGGCGAGTAGAGCATGGTGCCGGGGTCGTGGCGGAACAGGCGCGCGGCGATCCCGTGATGCGCGATGAGCCACACGACGCTTAGCGCGGTGCTCCCCGCCTGCTGCAGGAGGTCGCTCGGCCGGGCGGTCGCGACGCGGACGAAGCCGCTGGGCGACTCCCACTGCAGGCCGCGGATGAAGCCCGCCCAGTCGCCCGACACCTGCGCGAGCGCCTCGGCGTCGGACAGGGTGGGAACGGCTTCCTCGAACGCCGACACGAGCGCCGCGAAGTGCGCGTTCGTGTGCAGCCGCACCCGTCGTGCCGGGTGCTCGGACGTCGTCTCCTCCACCTGGTAGCTCACCCCACCATCCTGCCCCGGCCGAGCGGACCCGGACATGAGGGAGGGGCGGCCGGGCTCATGCCCGACCGCCCCTCATCCATCCGCGCGGGTCACTCCGCGGGCATGAGCACCGTGTCGACGAGGTACACGGTGGCGTTGGCGGTCTGGACGCCGCCGCAAATCACGTTGGCGCCGTTGACCATGAGCTCATCGCCGGAGCCGGTGACCTCGAGGTCGGTGCCCTGCACGGTGGTGTGCATGCCGTCGATGTCATCCGGCGCGATCTGGCCGGGCACGACGTGGTACGTGAGGATCGACGTGAGCATGTCGGCGTCGGTGCTGAGCGTGTCGATCGTGGCCTGGTCGATCTTCGCGAACGCGTCGTCGACGGGCGCGAAGACCGTGAACTCGTCGCCGTTGAGCGTGTCGACGAGGTTCACGTCGGGGTTCAACTCGCCCGAGACAGCCGAGACGAGCGTGGTGAGCAGCGGGTTGTTCGAGGCGGCGACCGCGACGGGGTCGGCGGACATCCCCTCGACCGAGCCCGGGCCATCCGGAACCATCTCGGCGTAGTCGGCGCAGCCGGGGCCGACGAGGTTCGCGGCGGGGTCGGCCATCATGCCGTCCTCGGTCTCCGCGGGCGTCTCCTCGGGAGCGGTCGACTCCTCGGTCATGGTGCTGGAGTCGCTGGACGAGCTCGAGGGCTCCTCCTCCGACATGGTCGAGCCGCCGCTGCAGGCGGTGAGGCCGAAGACGGCGACGAGCGACAGGACAGCGGCGCCGGTGAACGTGGACTTCTTCGTGGACATTGCCTTCTCCTCTTGAACGGTGATCGCCCCGGTGACGGGACGTTGCCTCTCGGCTTTCAGGACGTATTCGGGCTCCTCCGCGAACCGGATTGGAAGATTCTCGAAATCCATCCGGAAGCCGCCGCACACCGAAGAGGAGACAGAGGAGGAGGTGCGTGCGGCATGCTTGAGGACATGGTGATCGACGGCGTCGAGGTGGATGAGTTCGCCGACGACCCCGCCGACCATGTCGGCGACCTCCTCGAGCGCATCGCCGCGGGCGACCAGGGCGCCTTCGCGCAGCTCTACGACATGATCTCCGGCCGCGTGTTCGGCCTCATCCTGCGGGTGCTCGTCGACCGCGCGCAGAGCGAGGAGGTGCTGCAGGAGGTGTTCCTCGAGATCTGGCAATCCGCCGCGCGGTTCGCTCCGAAGAGAGGGCAGGGGAGGACATGGGTCCTCACCATCGCGCACCGGCGGGCCGTCGACCGGGTGCGATCCGCGCAGGCGAGCACCGACCGGGATGTCCGGGTGGGCTTCCGCGATCTGGGTGTGCCCTTCGACGGGGTCGCCGAGGACGTGGAGCTGCGGTGGGAGGGGAGGCGCGTCGTGGAGGCGCTCCGCACCCTTCCCGAGAACCAGCGGGAAGCCCTGACCCTCGCGTACTACGGGGGATACTCGCAGAGCGAGATCGCGGCGCTCACGGCCACGCCGCTGGGCACGGTGAAGACGAGGATGCGCGACGGACTGTCGCGCCTGAGGACGCAGATGGGGGTGCCGGCATGACCGAGAAGGACATGGACGAGCTGCTCGCCGGCCGCGCCCTCCACGCGCTGAGCCCGGAGGACGCCGCCCGGCTCGCGGCCGCGCTCGCCGCGGATCCCGCACTTCGCGACCGCGCGGATCGCGACGAGGAGACCGCCGCGCTGCTGGCCGACGCGACGCCCGAGGTGGTCCCGCCCGCGCATCTGCGCGCCGCGCTCCTCGCGCGCATCGCCGAGCAGCCGCAGGCGGCGGATGGCCGGGCCCCAGCGGGCGCGGATCCTTCTGCTTCCGACGTGGTCGCCGAAGCGCCGGCGGATGGCCGTCCTGCTGTCGCGCCCGCGCCATCCGCTCGCCTCGGCCGACGCCGCTGGTTCACGCTGGCCGCCTCGATCGCGGGTCTCGCGGTCGTCGGCGTCGGAGCGGTGACCATCGCGCAGCTGCGGAGCGAGTCGGATGCCGTCGTCGCACTCGAGCAGATCGCCGAGGCCGACGACGCGCAGGTGCTCGCGGGCGAGCTGCCCGGCGGCGGCACGCTGGAGATGCACTGGTCGCACTCGGTGGGCGAGGTCGTCGTGCTCGCGGACGAGGCGCCCGAGCTCGACGACGGCCGCCAGTACGAGCTGTGGCTGGTCCGTGGCGACCAGCCGATTCCCGCGGGCGTCTTCGACGGCGGCGAGGACGAGCCGACCCTCCTCGAGGGCGAGCTCGCCCCGGGCGACGTCGTCGCGGTGACGATCGAGCAGGAGGGCGGCTCTCCCACCGGCCTCCCCACCGGCGACCCGATCGCCGCGATGCCGACCGACTGACCCACACGACCGACACACGAGAGCGGCGGATGGCCCAGGCCATCCGCCGCTCTCGTCTGCGCAGGGGGCGTCACCCGAAGGTGAAGGAGTACACCTCCACCCCCGGGTCGACCTCGACCTCGATGGTTCCGGAGCCGGGGTCGCCATCGCGGAGCTGGTAGGAGCGCGGGGTGCCGCCGACCTCGATGACCTCCGGGTCGCCGCCGTCCACGGTGGCGGTGATGGCGCCCTCGCCGGCCAGGACGATGCGCACCTCGCTCGCGGAGTAGTTCAGCCGGATCGTCGCGGGCTCGTCGGCCGGCGTCGCGTACTGCGTGTCGATCGTCCATCGTCCGTCGAGCGCGAACGAGTCGGCGGGCTGGTCGTCCGGCACCGTGAATTCCGCGGTGCCGTCGGTGTACGGCGTCGTGCCGGCGTAGTTGACGTCCTTCGTCCAGCCGAGGAACGTCTCCGGCGTCCGGTCGGCGTCGGTCGGCGTCTCGTCGTCCACGTCGGTCGCGTCGGGGAGGTCGGCCTCGGGATCGGCATCGACGAGGAGCTCGCGGATCATCTTCTCGGTGGCGGCGTAGTTGCCCTCGCCGAACGAGATGTGCCGGACCGTGCCCTCGGCGTCGATGAGGTAGTGGGCGGGCCAGTACCGGTTCCGGTAGTTCGTCCAGGTGGCGAGGTCGTTGTCGAGGGCGACGGGGTACTCGATGCCGAAGTCGGCCGCACCCGCTCGCACGTTACCGGCGTCCTTCTCGAACGCGTACTCGGGGGAGTGCACGCCGATCACCTGCAGGCCCGCGTTGCGGTAGGCCTCGTCCCACGCGACCACCTGGGGGATGCTCCGCTGGCAGTTGATGCAGGAGTAGGCCCAGAAGTCGATGAGGACCACCTGGCCGCGGAGATCCTCGAGATCGAGGCCCTGGCCATCCGGCGTGTTCAGCCACTGCTCGATGCCGCGGATGGCGGGGGCGGTGCCGCACGACTCCAGCTCGTCGGCGCCGTTCGTGCACTGATCGAGCTCGCGGTTCTCGTCGGTGACGATGCCGCCGAGGTCGAGGGCCTCCTGCACGTCCTCGTCCTCCGCGAGCTGCTGCTGCAGGTTCGCGGTGTAATCGGGGACGAGGCGCTGCAGCGCCGCCGGCACGTTGAAGACGAGGCCGACGGCGAGGGCGAGCATGGCGATGCCCGCCGCGATGCGCAGGCCGCGCTCGCGGCGGCGGAAGGCGCGGATCCGCTCGATGACGCCGCGGCCGGCGAGGGCGAACACGAGCAGCGGGATGGCCACGCCGATCGCGAACGAGATGGTGAGGAGCACGGTCTCGGGTCCGATCCGGCCGGTCGAGCCCGCGACGATGATGGCGGCGAGCACCGGCCCGGCGCAGGGCACGAACACGGTGCCGAGTGCGAGACCCACCGCGAAGCCGTTGCGGCGGTTCGACACCTCGCGCTGCGGCAGCCAGGAGAACGGCTTCTCCAGAAGGCGCTCGACCGCGGGGATGAGGAGGCCGACGCCGATGAGGGCGAGGAGCGCGATGCCGATCCAGCGGATCACGTCCTGCGGCAGGCCCAGTGCGCCGAGCGCGAGCGAGCCGAGGAGCGTCACGAGGGTGAAGCTCGTCATGAGGCCGAGCACCACGAGGTACGGGCGCCAGCGCGACACGCCCTCGGTGGGCTGGTCGCCCTGACTCCGGGCGGACTGCGCGCCGCCGGTGAGGAAGATGACGGGCAGCACGGGGAGGATGCACGGGGAGATCCCCGTGATGAGTCCCCCGAGGAACCCGATGATGGCGAGTGACATGAGTGCGTTTCCCTTCTCCGCTGCCACCTCTTCGAGGCGGGGAGCGCAGCGGATTGGGGCGCGCGGGGTGGGGGCGCGATGTCAAGGGCGTTCAGTCGATCTGGTGCGAACGCAAGACTGGCGGCATGACGACGGCCCGGAGCACGATCGCACCCCTTCTGCTCGGTCCGAACCAGCCGGAGGCGCGTCCGTACCGCGGCGGCGCCGGCATCCGGGCTCTCCGGGGCGAGGGCTCCACCAGCGGGTGGACGCCGGAGGACTTCGTCGGGTCGACCACCTGCATCCACGGCAGCGACTCGATCGGTCTGAGCACGCTGCCGGATGGCCGGCTCCTGCGGGATGCCGTCGCCGGCGACCCGACCGGATGGCTGGGGCCCGGCCATCCGCCGCGGCTCGGCACCGATACGGGTCTTCTCGTCAAGCTGCTGAGCACGGGGGAGCGGCTCTTCACGCACGTGCATCCCGACGCGGAGTTCGCCGCCGCGCACTTCGGCACCCACTACGGCAAGACCGAGGCGTGGCTGATCGTGGACACCGGCGACGCCCCGACGGGCGACGTCTGGCTCGGCTTCGCGCGGGACGTCGCGCGCGACCAGCTCGAGGACTGGTTCGAGCGTCAGGACATCGATGCGCTGCGCGAGGCGCTGAACCACGTCGAGGTGCGCGCGGGCGACTGGGTGTACGTGCCGGCGGGGACGGTCCACGCCATCGGGCCCGACATCACGCTGGTCGAGCTGCAGGAGCCGGTCGATCTGTCGATCGTGCTCGAGTATGCGCCGTTCCCCGCGCTCGATCGCGCGTCTGCGCTGCTCGGGCTGCCGCTCGCCAGCGCCCTCGACGCCGTGCCGCTCACGCGCCTGGATGCAGCCCGGCTCGACGCGCTGCACGGACGCGCGTCCGCGGGCCCGCTGCTGCCGACCGAGGCCGACGAGGCCTTTCGCGCGGAACTCGTCGAAGGGCGTGCCACCCTCGATGCCGCGTTCGCGGTGCTCGTCGTGCTCGAGGGCGAGGGCACCCTGCGCTGGGACGACGGCGAGCTCCCGCTCACGCGGGGCGCCACGGTGCTCGTGCCGCATGGCGCGGGGCAGGTGTCCCTGGAAGGCGAGGTCCGGGCCATCCGCTGCCTGCCGCCGTCTTCCTGAGGTCTTCCTGAGGCGGGGTCAGCCGGCGTCGACGAGCTGCCGTCGGCCGGACGCCACCGGCTGACCGTCGAGGGCGAGGCGGACCGCGCGCTCTGCCCGCATGCGGATCTCCTCGGGCGTCGGCGCCGGCGTGATGCCGATGAGGCGCCGCCGGTAGTACTCGCCGAACATCAGGGACAGCAGGGTCTCGGCCGCGTCCTCGCGCTCGCCCGCGGTCTCGTGCGGCATCCGCTCCGCGAGGAACAGCTGCGCCGCGCGCGGACCGGACGCGTAGAACTCCGTCGCCATCTGCGGGTGAAGCGGCGCGGCCGAGATGACCGCCCGCTGGAACGCGACGGCCTCCTCGCGCAGCAGCGACGTCGCCACGGCGATCGCCGCCGCGAGCACGTCTTCCGCGGACCCCGGCGCCGCGTCGAGATAGGCGTGCTGACGGCGGACGGCCGCGCGCAGCATGCCCGCTCGGCACTCGAAGTCGGAGTAGAGCGTGCGCTTCGCCACTCGGGCTTCACCCGCGACTCGGTCGAACGAGAGGGCGCCGTAGCCCTCTTCCACAATCACTCGTGAGATCACGCCGAGCACCCGCTGGTGGCGTTCCTCGCGCTCCTCGGCCGTCGGCCTACCCCGCTTCCCCGTCATGGTGACTATCATAGGGCAAAGCTACGACATCGTTTCATTTACGGGAGGTGCTGAGTAATGGCGGCTGAGATCCACCACGTCGCGATCGAGGACGACTGGGAGATGAGCCGGGTCTTCGGCGAGTACGAGGTCTCCACGCGAGGCGTCCCGTTCGACGATATCGGGTTCGTCCACGCCGTTGTCGCGGAGCGCGTGCCCGACGTGGTGAGCGCCCGGTACGCCGACATCTCGCTGCCCCTTCTCGACATCGCGCTGAGTGTGGCAGGCCTCGAGGCTGCGGGCGCCGCCGTGGAGTGGGTCAACGGCGAGCCGCGCGTCCGGGCGCCCATCCCCATGATTCCCGAGGTCGTCATCTCGGAGACTCCCATCCGTCGCTGACCCCCGCGCGGTGCCGGCGCTGGCACCCCTGCGGCGCTGGCACCCCTGCGGCGCTGGCTGCAGGGTCATATCCGCTGCCGGATCTTCGCGTGGAGTCGGGTGGTGGAGGTCGGCGCGGGCCGGTGGCGGTGGTGTCGGTCGATCCAGTTCGGGGCGGCGACGTAGGGGGTGCCGTTTCGCATCTGGATGTCCCATCCGGAGTGATCGAGGTGGTGGTGGTGCCACCAGCACAGCAGGACCCCGTTGTCGGTGTTGGTCGCGCCGCCGAGGGCGTGGTCCTGGACGTGGTGGATCTCGCACCATGCGGCGGGGATCGTGCATCCGGGGATGATGCAACCGCCGTCTCGGGCGACGATCGCTTTCCGCTGGGTGGCGGTGAAGATGCGCTGCACGCTGGTGAGGGACAGCAGCTTCCCTCTGGGGCTGAAGACTGCTCGGAGAATGTCGCCGCTGCACCCGGTCCGCCGGGCCACGGACACCGGCACCGCCCGGGAGGCCCCGTCGAGATGCGCGATGCCGTGGCCGGAGCGACTCGGCGGCGCCGGCGGCCATGGCTCCTCGTCCCCCACGGGCCCGTCGTCGGATGGGGCGGACGCAAGGTCCTGCTGCGTGACGTGAACCATCACGGTGGGGGCAGCGCCGCCGAGCGTGGGAGTCTCGGCTGCGCGAGAGGCCGCCTGCAGCATCGCCATGAGCGCGTCATGGCGTTTCTGAGTCGCGGTGCGGGGGTCGTGGACGATCTCGTCCGATGCCCAGGGTGCGTCGCCCTGATCCTCGGGGGCAGTTCCCTCGATGAGATCACCGCCGTCGGGTGCTCCTCTCGACTCGCTGGACGGGCCGCTTGCGAAGGCGACATTCCGAGCGGGATTGGTGTGCGCGGCGAGGAGCATCTGCAACAGGGCGCCGGCTTCGGGGACGAGGATCCCGTTCGCCCGGAAGTTGCCATTGGGAAGTTCGGTCACCGTCAGGCCGCGCGCCCGGAAGGACTGATCATGATCGTGGTCCGGGTCGAACCCATCGGCGGTGAGGACATCGACCCACGCGTCAGCGTGCGCTTTCACCACGCTCCAGGGCGGCACCGCCAGCACCCCTTCCGCGGTTGCGGCAGCGGCGCCTGCGAGTGCCGGCGGCAGCACCGCATCCTCGAGGTCGGAGGCGATGGCGCCGGTGGCGATCCCGATGAGGTGGCGTTCCATCGTGTCGACCCTGTTCCGCTCGTTCGCCGGCAGGGCGCGTGCGGCGGTGTCCATCGCCTTCAGCAGCAGTGCCGCCGGCTCCGCCCCGAGGAGTCCCGCTTCCAGCGCCGCGGCCAGCAGCGGCCGTTCAGCGGGCAACGGCAACCCGGTCGCGGACTCCCGGTCGCGCGTGCGCTCATCGGTCCGAGTTCGGACGCCGAGCGACGCGCTGGGCGCTCCGGTCAGGCGTTCGAGGAGCTCTCGCCCGGTGCGGCACCCGAACGCCTCCGACAGTGGATGCTCCAACCCGCGCCGCGAACGCCGGGTGACCTCTCCCGCGGTTCGAATCCGCACGGCGTCGACCAGCCGGCCGAGCTGCTCGACGCGCCCCGTCAGCGCCACCAACTCCGCGTCGGGGACCTGTTCGACCAGCCCGAAGACCCCGTCCAGCAGCTTCGCGGCCCCTCCCACCAAAGCGGTGGGAGCGGATCGCGTGACCGGGCTGGCGTCTTCGACCATGCCCTCACGATAGGAGCGACCACGGACATTCCCGGCCCTGAGAATCGAAAATCGAGCGGCGGGGGAGAACTCGAAGAAGACACGCCGCGTGAGGGAATCTGTGCACGAGACGTGCTTCCCCAACCGAACACGAAAGACATCGACATGAAGCGCATTGCTTACCGCACCACGCGCGTGACGCACCCGATCCTCCTCGCCGGGCCCAGACCATCCGCTCAGAGAACCCAGCGAGCGCATCTGTCAATCCCCTCGTCGCTCGCGGCGTCGAGGAGAAGGCTCGCCCCATGCAGAACGAACCCGACAACGACAAGCTGGCACAGGAGAACGCGCAGGGATCCCCGGAGCGTCTGCCCGACGGTCCCGCAGGCCTCGGCTCGAGCGATGGCGAGGTGCCGCCGGATGCCGTTCGGGGCCCCCTCAGCGGACCGGACGAAGGCGACGGCCAGACCCAGGACGCGGACTCCGTCGACGTGGAAGACCTGCCCTGACCCGAGCATCCGCGACGGGCGCCGCGGGGACCAGCGGGGGCGATCCTTCGGGATCGTCCCCGCTTCGTGCCGAAGCCACACGATCCGAGGAGCGAGCATGACCGACAGCGACGAGCGCTACGACGTCGTCTTCCACATCGCCGTCGAGGACGACTGGGAGCTGAGCCGGGCACCCGGCATGTACCGCGTGTCGACGCGGGGGATCCCGTTGGAGGAGGCCGGCTTCATCCACGCGACGACCGAGGACCGTGTCGACGACGTCGTGGCGAGCGAATTCGCCGACAGCTCGCTGCCGCTGGTGGCCGTCGAGCTCGACGTCGCCGCCCTCGAGGCTGCGGGAAGTCCCGTGCTCATCGAGGACGGGAGCCCATCGATCATGGGCCCCATCCCGATGACGGATGACGTGATCGTCTCCGAACGTCCTCTCTACGACTGATCGGACGCCCGTCGGCCGGATTCGACAGCGGCGCGCGCTTCGGCCAGCTCGGCGAAGTCCGCGATGCGCTCGGAGTGCGCGTCGAAGGCGGCGAACCCGCCTCCCGGCAGCTTCTCGATGAAACCCATGAACGCTCCGCCCCGGTTCGCCACCTGAAGGCCGCCCGCAACCGGGCACCAGGTCGTGCGCGTGCCGTGATCCGCGATGGTCATGACTGCATCTCCTCTACTCGGCCGACGGTGCTTCTCGCAACGCGGCGCAGCGGTCCACCTCGACCGCTCTTCCACCATAGGCACGGCGTCGTGCCATTCGCATCCGCCTTGTGGCGGAGCACGACCGGTGCTACCCGAGCGCCCCCGCGCAAGGGGCAGATCGGGATGCGGTGGATGGAATATGGTCGCCGGAGGAAGAGCGCCGAGGAGGACCCATGGGACTGCACGACATGAGCGACGAGGAGAAGCGCCGCGATCAGCTGACGTCCGCCCCCGAGGCGACGGAGGAGGACGCGAAGCCGCGCATCGACGTCACCCATCGCGACGGCGTCACCCGCATCGACGTCCGTGACGATGCGGCGGTGCGACCCGGGTTCGGGCAGCCGGGTGAAGACCAGTCACGCGAAGACGAGCCGCGGGACTGATGGTCCGCCTGCTGCTCGTCCGCCACGCGACAGCGGACTGGCCGGATGGCGTCGACGACCTCGAGCGGCCGGTGACGGCGCAGGGCGCCGCGGCCGCTCGAGAACTGGGCGCCTACATCGCCGCCCACGACCTGACGCCGGATGTCGCGCTCGTCTCCGTGGCGCGCCGCACGAGGCAGACGTGGGAGCAGCTCGCATCGGAGCTGCCGACCGCTCTGGACGCGCAGTTCGAGGAGGACGCCTATGCGGCGTCCGCGCGGCGGCTCCTGCAGGTGGTGCGCGAGCGCGGTGGCGACGCGGAGACGGTGCTGGTCGTCGGCCACAATCCGGGCATCCACGATCTGGTGGCGGTGCTGTCGGCGGACCGCGAGCGCGTGCCGCTCAGCTACCCCACGACGACGCTCGCCGTGCTCGACCTGCCCGCAGACGGATGGTCCGGGGTCGAGGTCGGCACGGCGAGCGTCGAGCGCGTAGTGGTGAAGCGCTCTCGCTGAATCAGCGCGAGCGGGGCGTGCGGTTCTCGGCGCTGACCATCCAGGACAGCTGCTCGAGGCGCTCGAGGACGGCGTGGAGGATGTCCGCGGTGGTCGGGTCCTCCTCGTCCACGTCGTCGTGCACGTCGCGGCACGTCTGGCAGACGGCGTCGATGCGCTCGGTGATGAGGTCGATGACCTCGCTCGTGGCGATCTCGCCCTGCGGGAACTCCGGCAGCGTCGTGCCCTCGGCGACGGTGTCACTGCGCCCGTCGGGCAGCGCGTGCAGCGCGCGCATCCGCTCGGCCACGGTGTCGGAGAACTCGCGAGCGGACTCGATGACCTCGTCGAGCTGGAGGTGCGTGTCGCGGAAGTTCGTCCCGACGACGTTCCAGTGCGCCTGCTTGCCCTGCAGCGAGAGCTCGATGAGGTCGACGAGCACGGCCTGGAGGCGCTCGCTCAGCTCCTTCGAGGCGGTGAAGCCGTGCTCCGCGTTCTGCTCCTTGGTGACGTCGGCGCCGCTGCCGCCGCGCGCGGGGCGCCGGCGGTTCTTCTGCGTCGTGCTCTTCGATGCGTTCGCGGTGTCGTTCTTGGTCTCAGCCATCGTGTTCCTTCCGGTCGCGTGGATGGCCAGCCTACGAAGGAGCGGCGGCGGCTGTCGCGGCCTTGTCGAGCGCGCTCGGTCGTGTTAGCCGCGCATGTCGGGCCGCCCGCGATGTCGGCGGCCGGCCCTATCGTGGGAAGCGCCGATGACGCTGTCGGCATCGATCGAAAGGACACTCGATGAGGACCGTCCCTCTCGGACCCACCGGCCAGCAGGTTCCCAACGTCGTCGCGGGCCTCATGCGCATCTCGGACAAGACCGACGAGCAGATCCGCGAGCTCGTCGACACCGCTCGCGGCGCCGGGATCGACTTCTTCGACCACGCTGACATCTACGGCACCGAGCCGCACCAGTGCGAGCGGCGGTTCGCCGAGGCGATGCGGCTCTCCTCGTCGGAGCGCGCGGAGCTCACCATCCAGACGAAGTGCGGGATCGTGCGCGAGGGCCCGTACTTCGACTTCTCCTACGAGCACATCATCGAGTCGGTCGAGGGCTCCCTGCGCGCCCTCGAGACGGACTACATCGACGTCCTCCTCCTGCACCGCCCCGACGCGCTGGTCGAGCCCGACGAGGTGGCCCGCGCGTTCGACGAGCTGGAGTCTGCCGGCAAGGTGCGCGCGTTCGGCGTCTCCAACCACACCCCGCGCCAGATCGACCTGCTGCGCACGTCGGTACGACAGCCGATCGTCGCGAACCAGGTGCAGCTGTCCATCACGCACGCGCCGATCATCGCGCAGGGGATCGCGGCCAACATGGCCGGCGTGGAGCAGTCGCAGGTGCTCGACGGCGGCGGTCTCGTGGAGTACAGCCGGATCAACGACATCACCCTCCAGGCGTGGTCGCCGTTCCAGTCCGGCTTCTTCACGGGCGTCTTCCTCGGCTCGTCGGACTATCCGGAGCTCAACGCGGTCATCGACCGACTCGCGGCGCAGTACGAGGTGGAGGCGATGGCCATCGCCACGGCGTGGATCACGCGTCACCCGGCCGGCATGCAGGTCGTGCTGGGGACGACGACGCCCGAGCGGGTGGTCGCCGCCGCGGCAGGCAGCGACATCCCGCTCACCCGCGCCGAGTGGTACGAGCTGACGAGGGCGGCCGGGCACCGGGTGCCCTGACGGGCAGGGGTCGGCGGATGGCCGGGGCCGGTCTCCCAGGACCGGCCGGTACCGTCGTGGCATGCGTCGACCCGTCCTCGTGCCGCTGCTCGCCGTCGGTCTGCTGTCGGCCCTGGCGGGCTGCGCCCAGGCGTCGCACGTCGCGGCGGACGCGCTCGGCGTCCCGGTCGAGGAGATCTGCGCGACGGCGGATGACGCGTACGGGCAGTACCGGCAGACGGTCGACCAGGTCGGCGTGACGCAGGAGCAGCTCGGCGTCGCACGCGACTCGCTCGTGCAGACGCTCGACGACCTGGCCGACGACGTCGGGGGACAGGTCGGCGAGCTCATCCGCACGCAGTCCGCCGGGCTGGCCGGCATCTCGGATCTGTCCGCGCCCGAGAGCATCGCCGCCATCGAGCAGGCGAAGGCCGCGCTCTCCGCCGTGTGCGAGTAGTCGCCCGCGGCGCCTCGTAGGATCGAGGAAGGCCCGGCCATCGCAGGACGGCGCCGGACGGGGAGGCGCGAGATGCGCGGAAGCGGTACGACCTGGGTGCTCGTCGACGGCGAGAACATCGACGCGACGCTCGGGACGTCGATCATCGGCCGCCGCCCGCAGCCCGAGGAGCGCCCCCGGTGGGACCGGCTGATGTCGTTCGCCGCCCGGCAGTGGAACCAGTCCTCCCGCGGCGTCTTCTTCATCAACGCATCCCAGACCATCCCGCAGAGCTTCGTGCAGGCGCTGAAGGCGATGGACTACGAGGTGGTCCTCCTCTCCGGCGCGCCGGACGAGAAGGTCGTCGACATCGCCATCCAGCGCACGCTGCAGGCGCTCGTCGGGCGCGACGACGACGTGATGCTCGTCAGCCACGACGGCGACTTCCTCGACGACGTCGCGGCGCTGATCGGCGGCGACCGGCGGGTGGGCGTCGTCGCGTTCAACGAGTTCCGCAACGCCGGCTACGCCGCGCTCCCGGGCCTGCACCGCTTCGACCTCGAGTACGACGCGGCCGTCTTCGACGCGCAGCTGCCGCGTCTGCGGGTCATCCCGATCGACGAGTTCGACCCGACCACCTTCCTCGGCGCGTAGCCCCCGCCGGCATCCGAGTCAGCGCGGTCGGAATCAGTCGCGGATCACCGGGATCTCGCCGGTGAGGGCGGCTCCCGGCGCGTCCTCGCTCGCCTTGCGCGCGGCGAGGGCGGTGCCGATGCTCGCGGCGACCACGAGCGCGACCGCCGCGATGCGCAGTGCGCTCATCTCCTGACTCAGCAGCAGCCATCCGGCCGCGGCCGCGACGACCGGCTCGAGGCTGAGCAGCACCCCGAACACTCGCTGCGGCAGGCGCCGGAGGGCCAGGAGCTCGAGCGTGTAGGGCACGACCGAGGCCAGCAGCGCCGTCCCCGCGGCCAGTGCGAGGAGGTGGGGCTCGGCGAACGCGGCCGCGGCAGCCGGCACGCCGAAGGGCAGCAGCGCGACCGACGCGACGACGAGCGCGACGGCGAGTCCGCCCATCCCCGGAACGAGCTGACCGACGCGGGCGCTCGCGCGGATGTACAGCGCCCAGAACGCCGCGGCGATGAGCGTCAAGACGACGCCGACCCCGTCCAGCGCGACGCCGAGGGCGCTGTCCACGCCCAGCAGCGCCATGCCGACCAGCGCGAGCGCCACCCACGCGAAGTCCAGAAGGCGACGGGTGAGGACGGCGGCGAGCACGAGCGGTCCGAGGAATTCGATCGCGACGGCCGTGCCGAGCGGGATCCGCTCGAGCGCGGCGTAGAAGAAGCCGTTCATCCCGGTGAGCGACAGGCCGAACGCGATCACCGCGAGCCACTGGCCGCGGTTCCATCCGCGCACGCGCGGCCGGACCGCGACGAGCAGCACGAGGGCGGCAATCGTCAGCCGCAGGGCGCTCACGCCCCACGAACCCAGCGCGGGGAACAGCTGCACGGCGAGCGTGGCCCCGAACTGCAGCGAGACGCAGGACCCGAGGACCAGTGCCATCGAGCTGCTCAGGGAGGAACGGGGCGTCACTCCTCCAGTCTCTCTCCGTCCTGCTCCACCTCGTGTCAAGGCCTGCCGTGCGCGAGCCTCGGCAGGCAGACTCGCCGCATGCCCCGCCTCCGCCGCACCTCTCCTCAGGACCGCGGCTGGACACGCCGACGCTCAGGCAGCGGCTTCACCTACCTCGACGAGAACGGCGAGCGGCTGCCGGATGAGGCGATCGAGCGGATCAAGGCCCTGGTCATCCCGCCCGCCTGGAAGGACGTGTGGATCACGCCCTATCCGAACGGGCACCTGCAGGCGGTGGGAACGGACGACGCCGGACGTCGGCAGTACCTGTACCACCCGCAGTGGCGCGCGCGTCGGGATGCGCTCAAGTTCGACCGGGTGCTCGACTTCGGCGCCGCCCTCGGGCTCGCGCGTCCGGCCATCCTCGGCGAGCTCGCGCTGGACGGCATGCCGGTGAACCGCGCCTGCGCGGCCGCGGTGCGAATGCTCGACATCGGCTGCTTCCGCATCGGCGACGACGTCTACGCCGACAAGAACGGGAGCTTCGGGCTCACCACGCTCGAGCGTGCGCACGTGCGGCGAACGGGCGATGCGCTGGTGTTCCGCTTCCGCGGCAAGTCGGGTGTGAACCACCGCATCGAGATCGCCGACCCCGGCGTGGTCGCCGCCATCGAGACCATGCGCCGGCGCCGCGACGGGGAGCCGGCGCTGCTCGCCTATCGGGATGCGACGGGGTGGCGACGCCTCACGGCGACCCTCGTCAACGACTACGTGCGCGCGTCGACCGGAGCGAACGCCACCGCGAAGGACTTCCGCACCTGGCACGCGACGGTGCTGGCCGCGACCAAGCTGGCCGAGCGCTCGCTCGAGCTGGATGAGCGCGCGAGCGCCACGAAGAAGCGGAAGGCCGTCACCGCCACCATGCGCGACGTGGCGACCTTCCTCGGGAACACCCCGACCATGGCGCGCACGTCGTATGTCGACCCGCGGGTGGTCTCGGCCTTCGACGAGGGGCGCACGATCGCCGAGACGGTGCGCGTCGAGCACGCGGACGAGATCGCGCGGCAGACCGCGCTCGAGGCGGCCACGCTCTCGCTCATCCGCGACTGACGGATGTCGGCGCTCGGCCGTAGGGTCGGGGCATGACGGAGTACGTCGCGCTGCTGCGCGGAGTGAACGTCGGCGGCGTCACCGTCCGCTCGGCGGACCTGAAGGCGCTGTTCGCCGAGAGCGGCTTCGCCGACGCGCGCACCTACCTCGCCAGCGGCAACGTGCGGTTCTCCGCGGATGGCGAGGGCCGGGCTCTCAAGACCGACCTCGAGCGGGCGCTGGCCGAGCGCTTCGGCTACGACGCATGGATCGTCCTGGTGACGCTCGCGGAGATGCGCGCGGCGCTCGACGCCTTCCCGTTCGACGCGTCGGATGAGGCGCGCCAGCCGTACGTCGTGTTCTGCGCCGACCCCGCGGTGCGGGAGGAGCTCCTCGCGAGCGCGGAGCCGTCCGATGAGGACCCGATCGCACCCGGTCCCGGCGTCGTCTACTGGACGCCGCCGAAGGGCTCGAGCGTCGACACCGCGTTCGCGAAGCAGCTCGCGAAGCCGCGGTGGAAGGCCGTCACCACGACGAGGAATCTCCGCACGGTGGCGAAGATCTGCGCCTGAGGCGGGCCGGAAACAGCCGAACGGGCCCACTGTGCGTCAGGCCCGTTCGAAAGGTATGGCAGACGAGGTGGCGGTGCGAGCGTCAATCCCGTCGATACCCCTCCAGCGTCCCCCGGGTCATCCGATCGCGACAGCGGCGAGAAGGACAGGGTGCGAAAGGATTCCGCCAGCGCCGCCGCACGACGTGCGCGGCAGACTGACGAGCATGGATCCGCTCGATGCACTGGCAGAGATCGCCTACCTCCTGGAGCGCGAGCGCTCGTCGCGCTACAAGTCGAAGGCGTTCCGACGTGCCGCCGACGTCATCGCATCGCTCACGCCGGAGGAGCTGCGCGACGCGGCGTCGCTCCGGCGACGGGAGGGGATCGGCGAGACGACGTTCCGCGTCATCCAGGAGGCGCTCGCCGGTGACGTTCCGGCCTACCTCGCCGACCTCCGCGAGCGCACCGGCGTCGCCGGGCGCAGCGAGCTGCGAGCGGCCCTCCGCGGCGACCTCCACAGCCACTCCGAGTGGTCGGATGGCCTCACGTCCATCGACCTGATGGTGGCGGCCGGTCGTCGGTTGGGGCACGAGTACCTCGCCCTCACCGATCACTCCCCGCGGCTGCGGGTCGCGAACGGGCTCTCACCGGAGCGGCTGACCGCGCAGCTCGACGTGGTGGCCGGCCTCTCCGGCGACGGCTTCACGCTGCTCAGCGGCATCGAGGTCGACATCCTCGACGACGGCGGCCTGGACCAGGAAGACGCGCTGCTCGAGCGCCTCGACGTCGTCGTCGCGAGCGTGCACTCCCATCTGCGCGCAGATCGACGCGAGATGACCGCCCGCATGCTCGGGGCCATCCGCAACCCCCGCACGCACGTGCTCGGGCACTGCACCGGCCGTCTCGTGGAGGGGTCGCGCGGCACGCGGCCGCCGTCGGAGTTCGACGCGGACGCCGTGTTCGACGCGTGCGCGGAGCACGGCGTCGCGGTGGAGATCAACTCGCGGCCCGAGCGCCAGGACCCGCCGGACGAGCTCATCGCGCTCGCCCTCGCGAAGGGCTGCCTGTTCTCGATCGACAGCGACGCCCACGCGCCCGGTCAGCTGTCGCTGCTGGACTACGGCGCCGAGCGCGCCGAGCGGGCGGGAGTGCCGGCCGATCGCATCATCACGACATGGCCCCTCGATCGGCTGCGCGGGTGGCTGCAGTGCGAGCGCTGAGCGCTCGCATCCCGCCGATTGGGTCGCGCAGATGAGACCTTCGGACGACGCGGAGCGCCGCCGCGCGTTCCTAGGCTTCGAGTATGACGGTCGACATCGCGCACCCGGCGAACGGGCAGAGCATCCGAGGCGTCCCCCGCTCCGGCAGGTGGCGCAGACTCGGCGGAGAAGCGTGGCGTCTGCTGGCCGCGCTCACGGCCGGGGTGCTGCTCTTCATCGTGAACTTCGGCCTCAGCGTCGAGTCGGGCCTCGCCCCGGATGACCTGCGGACAGGAGGGATCCTCCTCGCCGACCTCGTGCTCGGCCTCGTCGCGGTCCTGCTCATCCCGTTGCGCCGTCGCGCGCCGGTGGTCGTCGGGACTCTGGTGGCCGTCGTCGCGGGCTTCTCCACTCTCGCGGTGCCCGCGGCGCTGCTGATGCTCGTCTCCGTCGCGACCCGCCGCCGCTGGCAGGAGATCGCCGTGGTGTCATCCGGCGTGATCGCCAGCAGCGTCGTCGTCGAGATGACAGGAGCGACGCTGCTCCCGTCCGCGGATCCGCTCTCCGAGCTGGGTCTCTTCGTCCCCCTGCTCGTCGCCGTGCTCGCCGTGGCCATCGCGATCGGCATCTCCATCGGCGGCAGGCGGGAGCTCGTGGCGTCGCTTCGCGAGCGCGCCCAGCTGAGTCGACGAGAGCAGGCGCTGCGTGAGAGCCGTGCCCGCGAGCACGAGCGCACGCGCATCGCGCAGGAGATGCATGACGCGCTCGGCCATCGCCTCTCACTGGTGGCGATGCACGCCGCGGCTCTCCGCTACCGCACGGATCTGACGAGCGCGGAGACGCGGTCCGCCGTCGACCTGGTGCACGACAACTCCCGCTGCGCCCTGCAGGAGCTGCGGGAAGTGCTCGCGGTGCTGCGCGAGCACCCCGACGACGCGTCGTCGCCGCTCCCGACGCTCGCGGACCTGGACGATCTCGTCGCCCAGCATCCGGACGCCTCGCTGCAGGTGGACGTCGACACGGCGGGCATTCCGGTGACCGTCAGCCGTCACGCGTTCCGCATCGTCCAGGAGTGCCTCACGAACGCGCGCAAGCACGCGCCCGGTCGGCGCGTGTGCGTGGCGCTGTCCGGCGAGGTCGGCAAGACGCTCTGCATCTCGGTGTCGAACGAGCTGCTCGAGGCAATGGCGAGCACGTCCGGCGGCGGATTCGGCCTCATCGGCATCGACGAGCGCGCCCGCACGGTCGGCGGCTCTGCACGTGCACACGTCGACGGCGGCGCGCACATCGTCGAGGTGGAGCTCCCGTGGACGTGAGCGCGGCCACCGCGAAGGCGATTACGAGTCCGGACGCCGTCCGCGTCGTGATCGTCGACGACGACGCGTACGTGAGAGCCGGCCTCACGCTTCTGCTCGGCACCGATCCCGGCATCGTCGTCGTCGGCGAGGCAGCCGACGGGCTGTCCGCCGCGGCCGCGATCGAGACGACCGATCCGGACGTGGTGCTCATGGACATCCGGATGCCGCGGTGCGACGGCATCGCGGCCACTCGGCGCGAGCTCGACCGCGACCCGGACCTCGCCATCATCATCCTCACGACGTTCGACGCCGACGACCTGGTCGTGCAGGCGCTGCAGGCCGGAGCCAGGGGCTTCCTGTTGAAGGACACGCCCCCCGATGAGCTGGTGCGGGCAGTCCACGCGGCGGCGCGCGGCGGCTCGACGTTGACGCCTTCGGTATGGCAGCGGATCGTCCACCTCGCCGCCGGAGGCGCGCGTCCGGCATCGACCGCGGATGCCTCGGCCCTGTCCGCGCTCACCCGGCGGGAGCGAGAGGTCGCGGCGGCGGTGGCCAGGGGCATGTCGAATGCGGACATCGCGGCCGAGCTCTTCCTCTCGCTCGCCACGGTGAAGACCCATGTCGGTCGCGTGCTTCAAAAGCTCGGCGTGGACAATCGCGTCCAGGCCGCCGTGCTGCTGAAGGACCTGGCGGGCAGCGGCAGCGCTGAGCGCTAGCCGCCGCGAGTGAAGGTGCGGCGGTAGTCGGTCGGCGTGGTCCCGAGGATGCGCTGGAAGTGCTGGCGCAGGTTCGCTCCGGTGCCGAGGCCCACATCGGCGGCGATCTGCTCGATGCCGAGCTCCGACCGCTCCAGCAGCTCGCGCGCGAGGTCGATGCGTGCGCGCATCACCCACTGCATGGGCGTGTAGCCGGTGTCCTCGAGGAACCGGCGCGAGAAGGTCCGCGCGGACACCGCCGCGTGACGGGCGAGCGTCTCCAGCGTGAGCGGGTCGCCCAGGCGATGAAGCGCCCACTCGCGCGTCGCGGCGAAGCGCTCGCCGATGGGCTCGGGCACGCTGCGGGGCACGTACTGCGCCTGCCCGCCGCTGCGGTACGGCGCGGCGACGAGACGGCGGGCCGCGTGATTGGAGGCGGCGACGCCGAGATCCGCGCGCAGGATGTGCAGACACAGGTCGATGCCCGACGCGGCGCCGGCGGAGGTCAGCACGCTCCCCTCGTCGACGAACAGGACGTTCTCGTCCACGCGGATGCGCGGGTGCCGACGGGCGAGCGCACGCGTGTAGTGCCAGTGCGTGGTCGCGCGGCGGCTGTCGAGGAGGCCGGTCGCCGCGAGAGCGAAGGCGCCGGTCGAGATGGCGGCGAGCCGGGCGCCGCGCGCGTGCGCGGCGATCAGCGCGTCGACGACAGCGGGCGGCGGATCGTCCTCGTCGGGGCGACGGTAGCCGGGGATGAAGACGAGGTCCGCCCACTCCAGCGCCTCGAGCCCGTGGGCCACGTGGTACGACAGGCCGTCGCCGCCGGCGACGAGCCCGGGGGCCGCGCCGCACACGCGCACCTGGTACGGCATGCTCGCGCGCGTCGTGAACACCTGCGCGGGGATGCCGACGTCGAGCGGCTTCGCGCCCTCGAGCACGACGACGGCCACGCGCCGGAGGTCGGCGGCGGGATCGGTCACCGCACTACTCTCGCACGCGGGCGGCGGCGGTCAGAGGTGCACGAGGGCGTCGTCGGGGCGGCGGTCCTCGTCGCGGTGCGAGACGAGCACGACGACCCTGTCTTCTGTCGCCGCACGGACGTCGGCCATCATGGCGGCCGCGGTCGGGGCGTCGAGGTGCGCGGTGGGCTCGTCGAGGAGGATGACGTCGGCCCGCGCCAGCAGCGCCCGAGCGACAGCGAGTCGCTGGCGCTCGCCGCCGGAGAGCGCGGAGCCGGCCGCTCCCACCCGCGTGCTCAGGCCATCCGACAGCGCAGCGAGCAGCGGCCCGAGCCCCACCCGGATCAGCGCGTCCTGCAGGGCCGCGTCGTCGGGGCTTTCGTCCCGGCCACGGGCGAGGAGGAGGTTGCCGCGGAGGGTGGAGTCGAAGACGTACGCGTCCTGCGGGCACCAGGCCACGCGACCGCGCCAGGCGTGCTCGTCGAGCGACGTGAGCGCGGTGCCGTCGGCGCGGATCTCGCCGTGCGCGACCGGAAGTGCGCCCATGATCGCCGAGAGCAGTGTCGATTTGCCCGACCCGGAGGGGCCCGCGACGACGAGCCAGCGGCCGGCGGTCGCCGTTCCCGAGACGCCCGAGACCGCCGGATGGTCGGCGCCGGGGTACTGCACGGCGACGTCGTCGAGGTCGACGGCCTGCGTGACGCCGTCGGGCTGCTGCTCGCCCCACGCGGCGGTGGGGGCGGGCCGCAGCACGGGAGCCAGGCGGCCGATCACCTCGCGCAGGGCCGGAACGCGGTGCGCGGCGGCGACGAATCCGGCGAGCGGGTCGAGCAGTGCGAGCGCGAGGAGGGCGATGACGGAGACGCTCTCGGCGGGGATGCCGGGGGAGAGCGGCGCGACGACGACGGCGAGGATGGCCGTGGCGGCGGTGACGACGGCGGTGCCGAGCCCGGCGGCCCAGGAGGCGCGGCGCTCGGCGTCCGCGAGTCGGGCGGCGGCCGCGTCGAGCGCGGTGAGCGCGGCAGGAGCCATCCCGTTGCCGCGGAGGTCGGCGGACGCGGCGGCGAGGGCGGCGGTGCCGCGGACGATCTCCGAGCGGGCGGCGACGCGCGCGCGCCCCGCGCCCCGCTCGGCGAGGGACGACAGCCAGGCCGCGAGGGCGAGGGCCCCGGCGAGCACGACGAGGACGAGCAGGGTGAGGTGCGGGACGACGAACCAGGTCGTCACGACGGCGCCGAGTGCGGCCAGCACGCCGATCGCGAGCGGCGCGACGACGCGCGGCAGCTGGTCGCGCAGGTCGTCGGCGAGCGTGACGAGGTAGTCCAGCGGCGCGCCGCCCTCGAGGAGCCGGCGCGATCCCGCGCCGCGGGCGGCGATCGCACGCCACAGGCGCAGGCGCAGCGCGTCCACGGTGCGGAAGGCCGCGCGGTGCGTGACGAGGCGCTCGGCGTATCGGCCGACCGAGCGGCCGATGCCGAACGCGCGGACGCCGACGATCGCGACGAGGAGGTACATGATGTACTCCTCCACGCTGGCGCGGACGATCAGCCACCCCGACACCGCCGTGAGCGCGAGCCCGAGTCCGGTGGCGACGACGCCGAGCGCGACCGCCCCCGCCCACGCCGGGAGCTCGGGCCGGAGGAGCGAGAGCAGGCTGAGGCCCTTCGCCTGATCCGCCGTGTCTCGGTCGCTGCGAGTTCGCGGCTCGGATGCCCGCGCGGGCTGAGACACGGGGGAAGCGGCGGATGGCCGCGCGGCGTGAGACACGGTCCCCGGCGTGAGGGGGGCGGCGGGCGCGAGGGCGACGGTGGACGTCGCGAGGGCGAGCGTCTCGGGCTCGTGGCTCGCGAGGACGACGGTCGCCCGCTCCGCGCGACGGCGGATGGCCGCGCGCACGCGGTCCGCGGACGCCCGGTCGAGGTGGGCGGTCGGCTCGTCGAGCACGAGCAGCCGGGCTCCCGCGTCGACGCGCGCCAGGGCCCGTGCTACCGCCAGGCGGCGCAGCTCGCCGGGGCTCAGCTCGGCGATCGACGCCTCCGCCACGTGCGCGAGGCCGAGCTCGGCCAGGGCGCCGAGCGGGTCGGCGGCACCGTAGAGCGCGAGCTCCTCGATGGGAGTGCCCGCGAAGCCGCGGGGCGCCTGCGGTGCCCAGCCCACGCCATCCGCCCCGACGCCGTCGACCCGGCCCGTCGCCGTCGCATCGGCGGGAAGCGTGCCGGTCAGCGCCGCGAGCAGGGTCGACTTGCCGGCGCCGCTCGGGCCCGCCACGGAGACGATGCCGGAGAGCTCGGCCGTGACCGGGGTGAAGGCGACGTGCTCGCGGCCGGCGTACCGGACGGCGAGGCTCTCGACCCGGACCGTTGCGAGAGCGCCGCCGTCGCGGACGTCGCGCGCGACCGGTCGCGACAGCAGCGCCTTCGCGCGGTCGAGGGCGGCGAGGCCGTCCTGCGACGCGTGGAACGCGGTCCCCACCTCGCGAAGGGCGGCGTAGCACTCGGGCGCCAGGACGAGGGCGAGGATGGCCGGGGCCAGTTCCACGGTGCCGTTCAGCAGGCGGATGCCGAGGAGGACCGCGACGAGCGCGACCGAGATCGTCGCGATGAGCTCGAGGGCGAGCGCGGACAGGAACGCCCAGCGGAGGGTCTCCTGGGTGCGCTCGCGATACGCGCGCTGGATGCCGTCGAGGGCATCCGTCTGCTCCGCCACCCGCCCGAGGCCGACGAGCACGGGGAGCCCGCGGGCGAGCTCGGCGAGGTGGTCGGCGAGACGCGTGAGCGCCGAGAGCGCGGCGTCGGTGCGCTGCTGCGTGTGCTTGCCGATGAGGATCATGAACAGCGGCACGAGCGGCACCGTGAGGACCACGACGCCCGCGCTGATCCAGTCGGCGCCGAGGATCCGCAGACCCACGACGAGCGGGACGACCGCCGCCGCGATGAGGGCGGGCAGCGACTGCACGTAGTAGTCGTCGAGGTCGTCGAGTCCGTCGGCGGCGAGCACCGCGGTGCCGCCGCCGGCCGCGTCGCCGCCCGCGATGCGCCGCCACAGCCGGGAGCGGAGATCGCGCTTGACCTCGCTCGCGACCCGACGCGCGGTGACGGCGGTGGCCCATTCGGCGCCCGCGCGCAGCAGCGCGCCCGCGACGCCGGCGATGAGGAGGGCGCGCGCGGCCGCGGTGTCGAGACCGCCGGTGGCGAGGGCGGCGATGCCGCGGGCGATGGCGTCGGCGATGAGGACGAGACCCAGCGCCCGGAGCGCGGCCAGCACGCCGAGCGCGACGAGCCGTGCCCGGGGCACCGGGCCGAGGTCGGGGCGGCGGAAGCCGGGGACGCCCGCGGTGCGCTCAGCTTCGAGGACCCAGGGGTCGAGGGCGGGCTGCGGCGTTTCGTCTCGCTTCGCTCGCTCAACCTCCGGGGCGGCCATGCCGCTCACTTGGCGCGGAGGATCGCGGGCAGCACCACGTGCACGTCGGGGATCATCCCGGGCGTCACGCGACGGCGGAAGATCCAGTAGCTCCACGCCTGGTAGAGGAGGACGACCGGAAGGCCCACGCACGCGACGACCGTCATGACCCCCAGCGTGTACTGACCGCTCGACGCCGTCCACACGGTGAGGTCGAAGGCCGGATCGATCGTCGAGGGCAGCACGCGGGGGAACAGCCCTGCGAAGATCGCCGCGACGCCGAAGACGCCGAACCCGGCGTATCCGACGAAGGCGCGGCCCTCCCGCCGGCGACGCGCCTGCAGCCATCCGTAGACCGCCGCGACCACCGCGAGCACGACGAGCGCCCACGACAGCAGCGTGCCGCCGTGCGCGAACTGCACCCACAGCGCCCAGACCGCGGCCGGGATCAGGCAGAACGGCGCCCATCGCGAGGAGAACCGGCCCGCGCGAGCGCGGACGGGGCCATCCGACTTCAGCGCGAGGAAGGTCGAGGAGTGCGCGAGGGCGAAGCCGACGACCGCGAGGCCGCCGATGATCGCCGGCAGCGTGAGCCAGACGAACGGCCCGCCGACGCGGTTGCCGTTCTCATCGAGCGGCAGCCCCGTCGAGGTGAGGGCGAGGGCGGCGCCCACGCAGAACGTGACGATGACCGAGCCGATGCCGATGCAGCGCGTCCAGAAGCGCGCCCACCGGGCCGTCGCGACCTTGCCGCGGTACTCGATGCCGACCGCGCGGATGATGAGCCCGATGAGGGTGATCGTCAGCGGGAGGTAGAGCGCGGAGAACAGCGACGCGTACCAGTGCGGGAATGCGGCGAAGGTCGCAGCTCCCGCCGTGATGAGCCACACCTCGTTGCCGTCCCACACCGGGCCGATCGTGTTGAGCATGACGCGGCGGTCACGTTCCTCGCGCGTGCCGAAGAGCATGTGCATGCCGACGCCGAGATCGAAGCCCTCCAGCAGGAGGTAGCCGGTCCAGAGAGCGGCGATGGCGATGAACCAGAAGACGGGAAGAGCATCCATGGGGGTTCCTCAGCAGTCGATCAGTAGGCGAACGCGAGCACGTCGTCCCGCGGGCCGTCACCATCGGGATGGTCGTCGCGGTCATGCGCGGGGGCGAGCTCCGGCATGGCGCTCGCCACCCCGCCGCGCACGTACTTGACGAGCAGGAAGAGCTCGAAGACGAGCATCACCGCGTACACGGCCGCGAGCGAGATGACGGAGAACAGCAGCTCGCCGGCCGTGACGCCGGGGGACACGGCGGCCGCCGTGAACATGAACACCCCGTCGACCCCGGTCGCGTCGGGGTTCGGCGCCACGACGAAGGGCTGGCGGCCCATCTCGGTGAAGATCCAGCCCGCGATGTTCGCCGCGAACGGGGCGAGGATGCCCAGGAGCGCGAGGCGCATGATCCAGGGCGAGCGCGACACGGTCCCCTTGCGGGTGAGCCACAGCGCGATGACGGCCGCGCCCGCGACGATGCCGCCGAGCCCGATCATGAGCCGGAAGCCCCAGTACGTGATCCACATGACCGGCACGTACTGCACCTCGCTGCCGGCCCGGTCGCCGTAGAGCGCGTCGTCGGGGATGGTCTCGCCGTACTGGTCGACGTACTGCGGCTCGAGGTCGCTGATGCCGGGCATCTCGGCGCCCCACTCGCCGGTGCCGAGGAAGCCCAGGACGCCGGGGACCTCGATGAGGGTGACGACGTCGGAGCAGTCCGACGAGCCGGGGTCGCCGAGCGACAGCACGGAGAAGGACGAGCCGGTGTGGCAGGCGGCCTCCGCCGCGGCCATCTTCATGGGCTGCTGCTCGTACATGAGCTTGCCCTGCACGTCGCCGGAGATGACGGTGCCGGCGAAGCCGAGGATGGCGACGACCGCGCCGAAGCGGAGCGACCACAGCCAGACGCCGTGATCCTTCTCGTCGCGACCAGGGACATCCGCTCGCCCGACGACGACGCGGCCGTCGTCGTCGACGGAGTCGATGCCGTCATGGCGCCGCCGCCACAGGTGGTACCAGGACAGCCCGAGGAGGAACATGCCGGCGACGACCAGCGCGCCGAGGATCGTGTGCGTGAACGCGGCGATCGCGGTGTTGTTCGTGAGGACCGCCCAGATGTCGGTCATGACCGGACGGCCGTCGTCGCCGAGCTCGACGCCGACGGGGTGCTGCATCCACGAGTTGGCGACGATGATGAAGTACGCCGAGACCCAGGAGCCGATGACCGCGCACCAGAGGGCGGCGAGGTGGAGGCCCTTCCGCAGGCGGCCCCAGCCGAAGATCCACACGCCGAGGAACGTCGACTCCACGAAGAACGCCAGCAGCCCCTCGAGGGCGAGCGGGGCGCCGAACACGTCGCCGACGAACCTCGAGTACTCGCTCCAAGCCATCCCGAACTGGAACTCCTGGACGAGGCCGGTCGCGACGCCGACGATGAAGTTGATGAGGTAGAGCTTCCCCCAGAACTTCGTCATGCGCAGGAACCGCTCATCGCCCGTGCGCACCCAGGCGGACTGGAAGATCGCGACGCACATGCCGAGCCCGATCGTGAGCGGGACCATGAGGAAGTGGTAGACGGTGGTGATGCCGAACTGCCAGCGGGCGATGTCGAGGACGTCCACGCGGGTTCTCCTTCGGGGGGATCGGGTCGGGCGCCTCGCTCGACCACGTCTAATTCTACGCCTTGTAGAACTAGTTCGACTGATCGTAGAACAAGTTCGACCGGGGGTAGAATTGCGGCAGATCACGACCGGTGCGGATGGCCGTGATCGCGAGGATCGGGAAGCAGGGAGGTGCGCATGGGAACGCTGGGCGAACTCGAACGCGCCGTCATGGACGCGGTGTGGGATGCGGATGTGCCCCTGACCGCGTACGACGTCAAGGACCGACTCGAGCTGGAGCAGGGGCGCGCGCTCGCCGCGACGACCCTGCTGACCGTGCTGTCACGCCTCGAGAAGAAGGGCTTCGTCGCCTCCGACCGCTCCGTGCGCCCGCACCGCTACACGCCCGTCGCCTCGCGCGCGGACCACGTCGCCGAGCTCATGCACGAGGTGCTCGGCGAGTCCGCCGACCGGATGGCCGTGCTCGAGCGGTTCGTCGGCGGCGTCTCCGAGGAGGACGCGGCCGTGCTCCGCAAGCTGCTGCGCGGCGCGGTCTGAGCGAGCGCCCGTGACGCGCTTCGCGGCCGACGCCGTGGCCTCCGGGCTGGACGGGGCCATCGTCATCCCGCACGGGATGATCGTGTGGAGCGCGGTCGCGCTCGGCCTCTTCGCGCTCGCGCTGGCCTGGCCGGTGCCCGTCGTCCTGTCGCGGGCGGCGTGGCCGATGCGCGCCCCCGTCATCGCGCTGCTGCTGTGGCAGGCGATCGGCCTCGCGGGCGGCCTGTCGATGATCGGCGCCCTCGCCCTCGCCGGCTACGCCGCCGCCCCGGGCCGCCATCTGCTCGCGCTCGCTCCCGCGGCGGCCTTCGCGCTGTACCTGCTCGTCCACCTCGCGGTGACGATCGTGCAGGTGGTGCGCCAGCGCCGACGGCACCTGTCGCTGCTGGATCTGCTGTCGTCGCCGCATCCCACGCGCGCCCGCACGCGGGTGCTCGACGACGCGGTGCCGGTGGCGTACTGCCTGCCCCGCGGCGCCGGGTCGGTGACCGTGCTGTCGCAGGGGCTCCTCGACCGCCTGGACGCCGACGAGCTCGTGGCGGTCATCGCACATGAGCGCGCGCACGTCGAGCAGCGGCACGATCTGCTGCTGCTGGCCTTCCGCGCTTGGCGTGCGGCGCTGCCGTGGTTCCCGATCGCGGCGCGCGCAGAGGCGGAGGTCGCCGCGCTCGTGGAGATGCTCGCCGACGACCACGCGCGACGCGAGGTGCGCGACGAGGTCCTGGCCCGGGCCATCCTGCATGTCGGTGCGCCGGGGGTCGCCGGCGCCGAGGTCGTCGTGTCGGGCTCAACGCGCGTGAGCGACCGCTTCCGCCGTCTCGCCGCGTAGGGGGCGGCCCTCAGGCGGAGTCGCGGACGATCACGCGCGGCCGCACCGGCGGGAGGATCGGCTGCTCGCCGGCGAGGATCGCGTCGATCTGCTCGGGCCCGATCTGCGGGTGGCCGCCGTCGCTCTGCGAGACCGTCGTGAGCTGCGGATGGGTGCGGCGGGCGAGCGGCAGGTCGTCGATGCCGATGATGGCGAGCTCGTCCGGCACCGCGATGCCCGCGCGGCGGGCGGCGCCGAGCACGCCCACGGCCACCTCGTCGTTGTACGCTGCGACGCCGGTGGCTCCCGCGGCACGCAGCCGCGCGAGCTCGGCGGCCAGCGGCTCCTGCTCCGCGAGCGGGATGGCCGTGAGCGCGATCCCGCGCGCGGTCGCCTCCGCGCGGGCGGCGGCCAGCCGCAGCTCGGAGAGCGCTGCGAGCTCCGGCTCGGGCGGCGCGACGTAGACGAGCGACCGATGCCCGTGCTCGGCGAGATGCGCGACCTGCAGCGTGGCCATCACGCCGATGTGGTCCTGTGACGACGCCGTCACGACGCGCGCGACGCCCAGGCCCTCGAGTCGGGTGACGAGCGCGGGATCGAGATCTCCGAGCGCCAGCACGACCTCGGGTCGCAGCCGGTCGGCCAGCGCGACGAGCACCTCGCCGCCGGCGTCGGCGCCGGTGTACTGATTCACCACCGGCACGTAGCCCCGCTCGACGAGCGCTCGAGACAGCGCGCGGGTGGCGTTCGCGACGAGCTCGCCGTGCGGGATGGTGCTGGTGTCGATCACGACGATGCCCGTGCTCCCCGATGCGAGGGCGCGCGCATGGACGCTGGGCACATACCCGAGGTCGGCGGCCGCCTGCAGCACGCGACGCCGTGTCGTCTCCGGGATCGTCTGCCCCGGGGTGTCGTTGAGCACGTAGCTCACGGTGGCGCGGGAGACGCCGCTTGCGGCGGCGACGTCGGCGGCGGTCACGCGGGCGCTGCGCGTGCCGCGCGGGGAGGGAGGGGCCATGCGCTTCCTTGCGTTCGGAAAGGGCTCGGGGTACATTCAACCCCATACTGAAGCGCGTAAGTGATCTCGGCGACGAGGTCCGGCACGGACCGAGAAAGGCCTCCCCATGCACCCAGCCGTCTCCCGCCTCTCCCTCGACGAGAAGATCTCCCTGCTCACGGGCGACACCTTCTGGTCCACCCGGGGCATCGAGCACGCCGAGATCGAGGGTGCGACCCTGACCGACGGCCCGCACGGCGTCCGCCTGCAGTCCGGCGCCGCGGACCACCTCGGCATCAACGACAGCCACCCCGCCACCGCGTTCCCGACGGCGGCCGCGACCGGCTCGACGTGGGACCCGGAGCTCCTCGCCGAGATGGGCGAGGCCCTCGGCCGCGAGAGCCGTGCGCTCGACGTCGACGTGCTCCTCGGCCCGGGCGTCAACATCAAGCGCTCGCCCCTGTGCGGCCGCAACTTCGAGTACTTCTCCGAGGACCCGCTGCTGGCCGGCGCGCTCGGCTCGGCCTGGGTGCGCGGCATCCAGCAGCAGGGCGTGGGCGCCTCCCTCAAGCACTTCGCCGCGAACAACCAGGAGTTCGAGCGCATGCGCATCAGCGCCGAGGTCGACGAGCGCACGCTCCGCGAGATCTACCTCCCCGCATTCGAGCGCACCGTGAAGGAGGCGCAGCCCGCCACCGTCATGTGCTCGTACAACCGCGTCAACGGCGTCTACGCGTCGGAGAACCGCTGGCTCCTCACCGACGTCCTGCGCGACGAGTGGGGCTACCAGGGCTACGTCGTCTCCGACTGGGGCGCCGTCAACAACCCGCCGGCAGCCGTCGCCGCCGGCCTCGACCTCACGATGCCCGCCGCGGGCGCGCGCCACGCCGCGGACGTCCGCGCCGCCCTCGAGGCGGGCGAGGTCGACGAGGCCGCCATCGACATCGCCGTCTCGCGCATCCTCACCGCGCACGACCGCCTCCGCGCCGACCGCGGCGCGACGGAGGACGTCGACTTCGAGGCGCACCACGCCCTCGCGCGTCGCATCGCGGCCGAGAGCACCGTGCTCCTCGCCAACGAGGGCGCGATCCTCCCGCTCTCGGCCGAGCAGGGCGGCGCGATCGCCGTCATCGGCGAGTTCGCGCGCACGCCGCGCTACCAGGGCGCCGGCAGCTCGCACATCAACCCCACCCGCCTCGACACCGCGCTCGAGGCCATCCGCGAGGCGACCAGCCGCGACGTCGCATTCGCCGCCGGCTTCCGCCTCGACGGTCAGGCCGACGCCGCGCTCGTCGACGAGGCCGTCGCCGCCGCCCGCGGCGCCGAGACCGTCGTGCTCTTCCTCGGGCTGCCCGACGCGGAGGAGTCGGAGGGCTTCGACCGCACCCACCTCGACCTGCCCGCCGTGCAGCGCGGGCTGCTCGACGCGGTCGTCGCGGCGAACGCGAACGTCGTCGTCGTGCTGTCGAACGGCTCCGTCGTCTCGCTCGACGGCATCGCCGGCCACGTCCCGGCCATCCTCGAAGCCTGGCTGGGCGGTCAGGCCTCCGGCTCTGCCGCCGCGGACGTGCTGTTCGGGATCGCCGAGCCCGGCGGGCGCCTGGCCGAGACCATCCCGCTGCGCCTCGCCGACAACCCCGCGCACGTCAACTTCCCCGGCACGCCGAAGAAGGTCGTCTACGGCGAGCGCATCTACGTCGGCTACCGCTGGTACGACATGACCGAGCGCGACGTGGCCTTCCCGTTCGGCTTCGGCCTCGGCTACACGACCTTCACGCTGTCGGATGTCGCGGTGTCGGCTCCCGAGTCCGGCCGCGCGCATGCCGTCGTCGAGGCGACCGTGACGAACACGGGCTCGCGTGCGGGCGCGGAGGTCGTGCAGGTCTACGTGGGCGACCCGGAGGCCTCCGTCGACCGTCCGGTGCGCGAGCTGAAGGCGTTCCAGAAGGTGCGGCTCGCCGCCGGCGAGTCGACCCGCGTGCGCCTCGAGCTCGACGACCGCGCGTTCGCGTTCTGGGGCGAGAGCGGCTGGACCGTCGAGCCCGGCGCGTTCGTCGTCGAGGTCGGCACGTCCTCGCGCGACATCGTCGCGGCCGAGACGATCGAGCTCGACGTGCCGGCTCCGGTCTTCTCGCTCGACATCGAATCGACCGTGGGCGACTGGCAGCGCCACCCGCAGGGAGCGGGCGTGCTCTCGCAGGCGCTCGCCCAGCAGGGCGCCCAGGTCGCGGCGATCATCTCCGACGAGGAGATGGTACGGATGCTGGAGTCGATGCCGCTGCGCACGCTGCTCGGCTTCGGCGGCGAGGTCGACGGCACGGAGGTCGTCCACCAGCTCCTCGCGGAGGTCTGACCCGCACCGAGAGGGCCCGCGCGTCGCGATGACGCGCGGGCCCTCTCGCGTCTGCGCGGGGTCGCGCGGAGAGGCGCGCGCGGGGCGTGAGCGGTGTCAGACCGCCACGCGGCCGAAGCTCGCGGCGAGGCCCGCGGGGGAGAGCGCGTGCTCCACCGCGAGCATGCTCGCGCCGACGACGGCCGCCCGATCGGCGGCAGCCGACTGCACGATCGACAGGTGCTCCGTCGCCAGCGGCGTCGAGCGCGTGTAGACGATCTCGCGCACCCCGGCGATGAGGTGCTCGCCCACGCGCGCCATCGATCCGCCGATGGCGATGACCGACGGGTTGATGAGGCTGACCGACGCCGTGAGGATCTCGCCGATGTCGCGCCCAGCCTGGCGGACGGCCTGGATCGCCTGGAGGTTGCCGTGCTTGACGAGCTCCACGACGTCGCCTCCGCTGCGCGCGGCCACGCCCTGCTCGCTGAGTGCGCGCGCGAGCGCGGGCCCGGACGCGAGCGCCTCGAGGCACCCGGTGTTGCCGCACTGGCAGGGGATGTCGACCCCGCGGGCCACGCGGACGTGGCCGATGTCTCCCGCGATGCCCTGCGCGCCGCGCTGCAGGCGACCGCCGGAGATGATGCCGGCGCCGATGCCCGTGGCGACCTTCACGAACATGAAGTGGTCGGCGCCCGGCCACGACGTGGCGCGCTCGCCGAGCGCGGAGATGTTCACGTCGTTGTCGACCAGCACCGGCACGGGCATGGGGAGGTGCGAGCGCACCCATCCGGGCACGTCGAACCGGTCCCAGCCGGGCATGATCGGCGGGTTCACCGGCTGGCCCGTGAAGAACTCCACCGGTCCGGGCAGGCCGATGCCGATGGCCGCGACGTCGGCCTCGCCGCGTCCCGTCTCCTCCAGCAGCCGGTGCGCGCTCTCGATCAGCCACGTCAGGACCGGCTCCGGGCCATCCGCGATGACGATGCGCTCGCTGTGCTCGGACAGCACGGCGCCGGTGAGGTCGGTGATCGCGACGGTCGCGTGCGAGGCGCCCAGGTCGGCCGCGACGACGACCTTGGCCGCCGGGTTCAGCGCGAACTGCGACGGCGGGCGGCCGCCCGTCGACACCGCGTCGGCCACGGGGGTGATGAGCCCCATCCTCATGAGCTCGTCCACGCGCGCGGCGACGGTCGATCGGGCCAGCCCCGTCGACTTCGCCAGCTCCGCGCGCGTGCGCGGCGTGCCGTCGCGCAGCAGCTGGAACAGCTGGCCGACATCGGCGCGGCCGGTGGAGGCCTCTCGCATGTCGCTTCCCTTCCCCGCGCCGCCGCAGCAGATCGCGGCCCCGACACGGACACGTCATCCTACGTGCGCGTCCGCTCCCTCATCCTGCGACGACGGCTCGGTCGGCGCGTGCTCGCTCCGCCCAGCGCGTCGTCCACGGCTCAGCTCGAGCGCGTGTCCCGCGCGGCGAAGCGCTGCTGCAGGAGCACCGCGATGACGATGATGACGCCCTTCGCGACGGCCTGCACCGAGGAGGAGAGGTTGTTCTGCACGAAGACGTTCGACAGCGTGGCGAAGATCAGCACCCCGAACACGGTGCCGGTGATCGTGCCGCGGCCGCCGATGAGGAGGGTGCCGCCGACGACGACGGCGGCGATGGCGTCGAGCTCCCACAGGGTGCCGTGCGTCGAGGTGCCTGCCGTGGTGCGCCCCAGGATCATGACGGCCGCGATGCCCGCGGTGAGCCCCGACAGGGCGTAGAGCCACATGGTGTGCCGCTTCACCTTGATGCCCGCGAGGCGCGCGGCCTCGCGGTTGCCGCCGATGGCGACGGTGCGGCGGCCGAACGTGGTGCGGTTCAGGAGCAGCCAGCCGGCGACCGCGACCAGGGCGAAGATCCAGATGAGGATGTCCACGCCCAGGATGTCGACGTTGAGCGCGCGCACGAAGTCGCGGTCGGAGATGACGAGGGTGCGGTTGTCGGCGAGGATCTCGGCCACCCCGCGGGCGCCGACGAGCATCGCGAGCGTGGCCATGAACGCCGCGACCCGGCCGTAGGCGACCACGACGCCGTTGATGAGCCCCGCTCCGAGGCCGATGAGGAGGGCGATGAGGATCATCAGGGTCCAGTGGATGGAGTCGGCGAGGTCCTGCACGACCGCCAGCGACGCCGCCACCGAGGCGAGGGCGGTCACCGCGCCGACCGACAGGTCGATGCCGCCGGAGATGATCACGAAGGTCATGCCGATGCTGATCACGCCGATGATCGACGCCTGACGCAGGATGACGAGCGCGTTGTCGAACGTGGTGAACGTGCCGGGCGCGGTCACGGCGCCGACGATGACGATGATGAGCAGCGCCACCACGAGGCCGAGGTTGCGCCCGGCGGAGCTCGAGAAGAACCGGCGCAGGGGCGATGCGGGCGCGGTGGTCGCGGTGGCCGTGGTGGGGTCGGCGAGATCGGGGGACGTCTGCGCGCTCATGCCGCAGCTCCTTTCATGACGAGATCGAGCACGCCGTGCTCGTCGATCTCCGAGGCGGGAAGAGTGGCGAGGACGCGCCCGTCGCCGACGACGAGCACGGTGTCCGCGAGTCCGAGCACTTCCTCGATCTCGCTGGAGATGACGACGACGGCGTTGCCGGCCGCCGCGAGGCGTCGGATGAGTCCGTAGATCTCCGCGCGAGCGCCCACGTCCACGCCGCGCGTGGGCTCGTCGAGCAGCAGCACACGGCTGCCGTGGACGAGCCAGCGCGCGAGCAGGATCTTCTGCTGGTTGCCGCCCGACAGCGTCGCGGCGGGCCGGTCGGGGTCGGCCGGGCGCAGCTCCAGCGCATCGATCTGCTCGCGCGCGACGCGCCGCTCGGCGCGTTCATCGAGGAAGCCGCCCTTCGCGTGCCGCCCGAACGACGACAGGGTCACGTTGCGGAAGATCGGCTCGCCCAGCACGAGTCCCTGCGACTTCCGCTCCTCGGGGCTGAGTCCCATGCCGGCGGACACCGCGGCGGCGACGGAGCCGCGCGGCAGCGTCTTCCCCGCGACCCGCACGGTGCCCGAGGTCGAGCGGCGAGCCCCGTACACGGTCTCGACGATCTCGGAGCGCCCGGAGCCGACGAGCCCCGCGAGCCCGACGACCTCTCCGGCGCGCACCGAGAACGACACGTCCTCGAAGACGCCGTCGAGAGCGAGATCGTCCACCTCGAGCAGCACCGGGGCGTCCGCCGGCAGCGGGATGGCCGGAGGGAAGACGTTCTCGACGGTCCTGCCGGTCATGTGGCGGATGAGGACATCGGTGGGGGTGTCCGCGACGGCGAGATTGCTCGCCATGCTGCGGCCGTCCTTCAGCACCGTGATGCGGTCGCCGATCGTGCGGATCTCCTCGAGGCGATGCGTGATGTAGATCACGGCGATCCCCTGCGCGGTGAGCTCGTGGACGACGTGGAAGAGCTTCCGCACCTCCTCGGCGTCGAGCACGGCGGAGGGCTCGTCCATCACGATGAGCTTGATGTCGTGCGACAGGGCGCGCGCCATGCTCACGATCTGCTTCTCCGCGGCGCTCAGCGAGCCGACCTCGGTGTGCGGGGAGAGGGAGCCGTGCCCGAGCCGCTCGAGGAGCCGGCGCGTCTCGCGCGCGGACTCCGCGCGTCGGGTGAAGCCGCCGCGGTCCAGCTCGTGGCCGAGGAAGATGTTCTCCGCGATGGTGAGGCCGTCGACGACGTCGAGCTCCTGGTACATCGTGGCGATGCCGAGCTCGATGGCCTTCTGCGGGTGCGTGATGTCGACGGTCTCGCCCTGCCAGACGATCTCGCCGGAATCGGGCTGGTGGACGCCCGCGAGCGTCTTGATGAGGGTGGACTTGCCCGCGCCGTTCTGACCGAGCAGGCAGTGCACCTCGCCGGGGCGGACATCGAGATCGACGCCGCGCAGCGCCTTCACGCCCGCGAAGCTCTTCTTCACCTGGCGCATGGACAGTAATGTCGATCGGTGGTCATCTTTGATCACGCGATGAACATAACAGCTCGCCCATCCGCCGTACAGGGGCGAACGGGCCGCGGCGAAGCGCAGGATCGACGACCGCCGAAACCCTCTCTGACCGGGCCTCTCGCACACGGTCGCGCCGTCCGCGGGCACTTCTGACGACCGCGCGGCGAAAGCTGTACACGCCCTGCGCGGTTCTGTTAGCTTGACCTCGTCGATGTGGACACCTTCTCCGAGAGCGGATGCGCTGCGGCGCGGGGACGCATTGGCGCATCTGCATCATGTTCAAGGAGGAGACATGCGGACAATGCGTAGACCCGGCGCTCGTTCCCTGGTGACGGGCACTGTCGCCCTCGTCGCCGTCGGACTGCTGGCCGGCTGCACCAGCGACGGCGAGGAGGCGACTCCCGAGGAGAACGTCGCCGAGCAGGGCACGTCCAGCGACGAGAACGCCGCCTCGGGCGACACCGTCGTAATCGGCTGGTCGGGACCCGAGGCCGACCACGGCTGGCTGGGCGCGATCAACTCCGGCGCGCTGGCCGCGGCGGAGAGCTTCGACGACGTCGAGCTGCGCCAGGCGGAGGGCACGAACGACGCCAGCCAGCAGATCGCCGCCGTCGAGCAGTTCATCAACGAGGACGTGGACGCCATCGTCCTGCTCCCCACCGACGGCGCCGCGCTGACCGAGGTCGCCCTGCAGGCGATGGAGGCGGGGATCCCGGTCATCAACGTCGACCGCGAGTTCTCCAGCACGTTCGCCTCGCGATCCACCATCCTCGGCGACAACTACGGCATGGGGGTGAGCGCCGGCACGTACATCTGCGAGCAGCTGGATGGGCAGAGCGACGCGGTCGTCGGCGAGATCGCCGGCATCGACTCGCTGCCGCTCACCCAGGACCGCTCGCAGGGCTTCGCGGATGCGCTCGAGGACTGCGGTCTCGAGGTCGGCCCCCGCGTGGCCGCCGACTTCACCGTCGCGGGCGGCGAGTCCGCCGCGTCGCAGCTGCTGTCGGCGAATCCGGAGATCGACGCCATCTGGAACCACGACGACGACCAGGGCGTCGGCGTGCTGGCCGCCATCGAGGCCGCGGGGCGCGACGAGTTCTTCCTCGTCGGCGGCGCCGGCAGCGTCAACATGATGGACCGCATCGAGGCCGACGACAGCGTCATCAAGGCGACCGTCATCTACCCCTCGACGCAGGCCGCGGACGGCATCGCGCTCGCGCGCCTCGTCGCGCAGGAGAAGACGATGAGCGACCTCATCACCCCGAGCGTGCCGTACCGCATCGTGCTGGACGCGCCGGTCGTGACGAAGGACAACGTCGCCGACTACATCGATCTGGCGTTCGAGTCCTGATCACGAGCGGGGGCGCCGGGTTCGGCGCCCCCGCTCGACCGGGCCTCGCGCCCGCATGAGGGAGTGAGACATGACGACAACGCTGCGGGTCGCGATGATCGGCCACGGCTTCATGGGCGCCGCCCACTCGCAGGCGTGGCGCACCGCGCCGCGGGTCTTCGCGCTGCCGAGCGCCGTCGAGATGTCGGCGATCGTCGGTCGCAACGAGGCCGCGGTGGCGGGGGCGGCGGCGGCGTGGGGATGGCGCGAGGCCGCGAGCGACTGGCGGGAGGTGATCGCCCGCGACGACATCGACGTCGTCGACATCGTCACACCCGGCCACTCCCATGCCGAGATCGCGATCGCGGCGCTGCAGGCCGGCAAGCACGTGCTGTGCGAGAAGCCGCTCGCCAACACGGTGGCCGAGGCCGAGCGGATGGCCGAGGCCGCGCGGAGCGCGGCGGAGCGCCGGATCGTCGCGATGCTGGGATTCACCTATCGGCGCGTGCCGGCGCTCTCGCTCGCGCGGGACCTCATCGCCGCCGGTCGCATCGGCCGCATCCAGCAGGTGCGCGCGGCGTACCGGCAGGACTGGCTCGTCGATCCGCGCGCACCGCTGTCGTGGCGCCTCGAGAAGGACAAGGCCGGCGCGGGAGCGCTCGGCGACATCGGCGGCCATGCCGTCGATCTCGTGCAGTTCCTCACGGGGCAGCGGATCGAGCGGGTCACGGGCGTGCTCGACACGATCGTGACGGAGCGCCCCGTGGAGACCGAGCGCGTGGGCATCGCGGGGGTGGGTGGCGACGAGATGGGACCCGTCACGGTCGACGACGTCGCGATGTTCACCGCACGGCTGGAATCCGGGGCGCTGGCGGGGTTCGAGGCCACGCGCTTCGCCACCGGGCGCAAGAACGCGCTGTCCGTGGAGCTGTCGGGCGACCGCGGCGCCATCGCCTTCGATCTGGAGGACCTCAACGTCCTGTGGGTCTACGACCGCGATGCCCCCGCGACCGAGCAGGGATTCACGCGGGTCGTCGTCACCGAGCCCGGCCATCCGTATCTCGAGGGATGGTGGCCAGCCGGTCACATGCTCGGCTACGAGCACGCGTTCTCGCATCAGGTGAAGGACCTCGTCGAGGGCATCGCGTCAGGGACGACTCCGGCGCCCTCCTTCGACGAGGGACTGCATGTGCAGCGGGTGCTGGCGGCGGTGGAGGAGAGCGCTTCGGCCGAGGCGCGCTGGGTGGCGGTGTCTGCGGGCACCGCGGGAGAGAGGGTGTCGCGATGACGCGTCCGGTCACGTTGTTCACGGGTCAGTGGGCGGATCTGCCGTTCGAGGAGGTGTGCCGGCTGGCGGGGGAGTGGGGGTACGACGGTCTGGAGATCGCGTGCTGGGGGGATCATCTGGATCCGTGGCGGTGGGATGACGACGCGTACGTGCAGGACCGGTTGGGGATCCTCGAGCGGCACGGGCTGAAGGTCTGGACGATCTCGAATCATCTGAAGGGTCAGGCGGTGTGCGACGACCCGATCGATGAGCGGCATCGGGACATCCTGTCGGATCGGGTGTGGGGCGATGGGGACGCGGAGGGTGTGCGGCAGCGGGCGGCGGAGGAGTTGAAGAACACCGCGCGGCTGGCGGCGAGGCTGGGTGTGAAGACGGTGACGGGGTTCACGGGGTCGTCGATCTGGAAGTACGTGGCGATGTTCCCGCCGGCGAGTGAGGAGATGATCGCGGCGGGGTATCGGGACTTCGCGGATCGGTGGAATCCGATCATCGACGTGTTCGAGGAGGTGGGGGTGCGGTTCGCGTTGGAGGTGCACCCGTCGGAGATCGCGTATGACTACTGGACGGCGAAGGCGACGCTGGAGGCGATCGGGCATCGGCCGGGGTTCGGGATCAATTTCGATCCGTCGCATTTCATGTGGCAGCAGCTGGATCCGGTGGCGTTCGTGCTGGATTTCGCGGATCACATCCTGCATGTGCATGTGAAGGAGTCGGTGACGAATCTGGATGGCCGCAATGGGGTGCTGGGGTCGCATCTGCCGTGGGCGAATCCGCGGCGGGGGTGGACGTTCGTCTCGACGGGTCATGGGGCGGTGCCGTGGGAGCGGTTGTTCCGGGCGTTGAACGCGATCGGGTACGACGGGCCCACGAGTGTGGAGTGGGAGGACGCGGGCATGGACCGGCTCCAGGGCGCCCCCGAGGCGCTCGCGTTCGTGCGCACGCTCAACGCGATCACCCCGCCCGACGCCGCCTTCGACGCCGCCTTCGCCACCCGATAGCCGCCCCCGGCGCTCGGGCGTCGCGCCTCTCCGCGCGGCGGCGGCGATTCCGCGAGAAACGCGCAACTTTTGCTTGTAGAGGAGCAGAAGTCTGGTAGCGTCGCGATCCGCGGGATGGCCCGCCGCCGCCGACGAGAGAAGAGAACGAAGATGTCCGACGCCACCGTCGCCCTGCAGCTGTACACGATCCGCGACGCCGTCGCGCAGGACGTCGACGCCGCCCTCGCGCGAGCGGCGGAGATCGGCTTCACCCAGATCGAGCTGTACAACATCGTCGAGTGGCGCCCGCAGCTGGAGGCCGCGCTCGCCGCGCACGGTCTCGCCGCTCCCACCGCCCACGCGCCGCTCTCCGTCGGTGAGCCCGAGCGCGCGTTCGAGGCCGCACAGGCGCTCGGTGTGACGACTCTCATCGACCCGTTCATCGCACCGGAGCGGTGGACCAGCCGCGACGAGGTGCTGCGCATCGCCGACGAGCTCGCCGCGAACGCGGAGAAGGCGCGCAGCTACGGGCTGTCGTTCGGGTACCACAACCACAACTGGGAGATCGAGAACCGCTTCGACGGCCAGACCGCGCTCGAGGTGCTCGCGGGCGCCCTTCCCGACGACGTCGCGCTCGAGGTCGACGCATACTGGGCGGCCGTCGGCGGCGCCGACGTGCCCGCGCTCCTCGAGACGCTCGGCTCTCGCGTGCGCTTCCTGCACATCAAGGACGCGCCGGAGGTCGACGGAGCCCTGAGCAAGGACCGCGAGGACCAGCTTCCCGCCGGCCAGGGAGCGATCGCGTGGCAGCCCGTCCTCGAGGCCGCCCCGCAGATCGAGCTGCTCGTCGTCGAGTTCGACGAGTACCGCGGCGACATCTTCGACGGCATCGCCCAGGGCCTCGCGGGCACGCGCGCCCTCCTCGGCGCGTGACGGCGGACCGGAACAGACAGAAGGAGACAGGCCTGTGAGCGAACGGGAACCCGTCGGCGTCGGCTTCATCGGCGCGGGCATGATCAGCAACACGTACCTCGAGCACCTCGGGCGGTTCCCCGACGTGCGCGTGGTCGCCGTGGGCGACATCGACACGGTGCGCGCCGCCGCGCAGGCGCAGAAGCACGAGGTCGGGTTCTCCGGAACGCCCGACCAGGTGCTCGCGCACCCCGACGTCGAGCTCGTCGTCAACCTCACCATCCCGGCCGTGCACGCGCAGGTGTCGCTGGCCGCCATCGAGGCCGGCAAGCACGTGTGGAGCGAGAAGCCGATCGCCGTCGACTACGCCTCGGGGCAGGAGCTCGTCGCGCGCGCCGCCGAGAAGGGGCTGCGCGTCGGCATCGCGCCCGACACCGTCCTCGGGCAGGGCGTGCAGAGCGCGCTGCGCGCGATCGCCCGTGGTGAGATCGGGCGCCCGATCGGCGCCTGGACCGCCATGATGAGCCTCGGCCCCGACCGCTGGCACCCGAATCCGGACTTCTTCTTCGCCCCGGGCGCCGGGCCCGTCTTCGACATGGGGCCGTACTACCTGACCACCCTCGTGAACGTCTTCGGTTCCGTGGCACGGGCATCCGCCGCGGGTCTGACGAGCACCCCCACGCGCACCGTCCGCGCCGGGGAGCGCATCGGCGCCGAGTTCCCCGTAAACGTCCCGACGCACGTCAACGCCATCCTCGAGTTCGAGGCGGGCGGCACGAGCTCCAGCATCTTCAGCTGGGAGTCGGCGCTCACCCGGATGGGCGTGGTCGAGATCACCGGCACCGAGGGCACCCTGGCCATCCCCGACCCGAACATGTTCGAGGGTCCCCTGCGCATCCTCCGCGCGCCGACCGCGTCGCACCCCGAGCCGGAGTGGGAGGACCTTCCGACCGAGGGCGTCGTCGGCGGCCGCGGTCTCGGCATCGTCGACATGGTGCGCGGCATCCGCTCGGGGCAGCCGCACCGCGCGACCGGCGAGATCGGCCTGCACGTGCTCGAGACGATGATCGCGATCGACACCTCCGTCGCCAGCGGCGAGAGCGTGGCCGTGACGAGCCGCATCGAACGGCCCGAGCCCATCCCCGCGGAGTGGACCCCCTATGAGCTCTGACATCGGCGCCGGGTTCCTCGGCGGCGGGTTCATGGCCCGCGTCCACTCCCGTGCGGCCCGGGCAGCGGGCGCGCGCCTGCGCGGCCTCGCCTCCTCGTCGCCCGAGCGCGCGTCGGCGGCGGCGGCGGAGCTCGACGTCGAGGACGCGTTCTCGGGAGCCGACGCGCTCCTCGCGGACGCGGAGGTCGACATCGTGCACGTGTGCACGCCGAACGCGCAGCACGCCGAGCAGGCCCTGGCCGCCCTCGCGGCGGGCAAGCACGTCGTCTGCGAGAAGCCGATCGCGACGACCTCGGCCGACGCGCGGCGCCTCGTGGACGCGCAGGCGGATTCGGGGGTCGTCGGCGCCGTGCCGTTCGTCTACCGCTACCACCCGATGGTGCGCGAGGCGCGGGCGCGCATCGCGCGCGGCGGCGAGGCCGTGCTCTCGATCGACGCCGCCTACCTGCAGGACTGGATGCTCGAGCAGGAGGACGGCAACTGGCGCGCGGGCGCCGCCGGCGGCGCGTCTCGCGCGTTCGCCGACATCGGCTCGCACCTGTTCGACCTGCTCGAGTTCGTCACGGGGGAGCGGGTCGTGCGGCTGTGCGCGCTCACCCGCACCGTGTACGACGAGCGGGATGGCCGTCCGGTCGAGAACGAGGACATCGCGGCCGTGCTCTTCCAGCTCTCCGGCGGGGCGCCCGGAACGGCGCTCGTCAGCCAGATGGCCGCCGGTCGCAAGAACGGCCTGACGCTCGAGGTGCACACGGGCGACGCCGCGTACCGCTTCGAGCAGGAGCGTCCGGAGGACCTCTGGATCGGACGACGCGACGGCGCGCTGCTGCTGCCGCGCGAGGAGAGCCTCCTCGCGCCCGACGCGGCTCGTCTCTGCCGGGTGCCCTCGGGTCATCCGATGGGCTACCAGGACGCCTTCAACGCGTTCGTCTCCGACGCGTACGCGGCCACCACGGGCGCCGAACCCGAGGGGCTGCCGACCTTCCGCGACGGCCTGCGGGCCGCGCAGCTCACCGAGGCGGTCGTGGAGTCCGCGCGCTCCGGCGCGTGGGTCGCGACGCCGTTCGACGCCTGATCCAGGAGGATCCATGACCGACCCACGCCATCCCGTCACGCTCTTCACCGGGCAGTGGGCGGACATGCCCTTCGAGGAGCTCGCCCAGCGCGCGGCGGAGTGGGGCTACGACGGGCTCGAGATCGCCGCATCCGGCGACCACCTCGACCTGCAGCGGGCCGACGAGGACGACTCCTACGTGCAGTCGCGGCTCGACATCCTCGACCGATACGGCCTGAAGGTGTGGGCGATCTCGAACCACCTCGCCGGCCAGGCCGTGTGCGACGACCCGATCGACTTCCGCCACCAGGCCATCCTGCGCGACTACGTGTGGGGCGACGGCGACGCGGAGGGCGTGCGACAGCGCGCGGCCGAGGACATGAAGCGCGCGGCGCGCGTGGCGCGGAAGCTCGGCGTCGACACCGTCGTGGGCTTCACGGGCTCGAAGATCTGGCCGTACGTGGCGATGTTCCCGCCGGTGCCGGCCGAGGTCATCGATGCCGGGTACGAGGACTTCGCGAACCGGTGGAACCCCATCCTCGACGTCTTCGACGACGAGGGCGTGCGCTTTGCCCACGAGGTGCACCCCTCGGAGATCGCGTACGACCACTGGACCAGCGTCCGCACCCTCGAGGCCATCGACCGGCGCCCCGCGTTCGGCTTCAACTGGGATCCGTCGCATATGGCGTGGCAGGGCGTCGACACCGTCTCGTTCATCACCGACTTCGCCGACCGGATCTACCACGTGGACTGCAAGGACACACGGATCCGTCACGCGTCGGGCCGGCAGGGCATTCTCGGCTCGCACCTGCCGTGGGGTGACCCGCGGCGCGGCTGGGACTTCGTCTCGACCGGGCATGGCGACATCCCGTGGGAGGACGCGTTCCGCGCTCTCGCCTCGATCGGCTACGACGGCCCGATCTCCATCGAGTGGGAGGACGCGGGCATGGATCGCCTGCACGGCGCGGCGGAGGCCGTCGGCTACATCCGCTCGCTGCTGTGGCAGCTGCCCGCCGCGTCGTTCGACGCGGCATTCAGCAACCAGTAGGGGCTTCTCCGGTCGGGAGGCGGCGGAGCCCCCTCCCGACCGCCTACTGCCGCGGGCTGTACTGCACCCACTGCACCGCGACGTCCTCCGCCAGCGCCTCCACGGTGAGCATCCGTCCTGTGAAGCCACCCGCGACCTCGGTGGAGAGGTAGCGGCCGTCCAGGCGCGCCAGCTCGACGAAGGCTCCGTCGCGATCGACACCGAGCAGGAGCTCGTCGGGGCCGCGCGTGTTGTCGAATTCCACGGGCTCGCGCACGGCTCGAATGGCGAGGGCGTCACCGTCCTGCAGCGGCGCGGTGGCCACGGTCTGCGTGAGCGCGCCGACCACGGCGCGTACCTGCACGACCGCGCCGAGGGTCTCCACGCCGTACCAGTGCGAGCCGTCGATGCGCACGCCGAGACAGGCGTCACCGCTGAACGCAGCGCTGGCGTGCCATTCGTGGTCGCGGATGCGCGTCGCGAGCACGGCACGGCCGTCGGTCTCCTCGGGCGCGCGGCTGAGTGCGAGCGCGCCGTGGGGCGTGGCGACCTGCGCGGGTGCGACCGAGGGCGACGCCCACCGGCCGTGCAGCGTGTCCGCGTCGAAGTGGTCGACGAACGCGGTGTCGGCGGCGGGCACGTCGAACCGATCCTCGATCACCGCGGGCCAGCCGTCCCGCCACTCCACTCCCGCCAGGAAGGTCTCCCGCCCGTTGGCGTGGAAGCGCGGGAAGGCTCCGGCCGGCCGGATGCCGAGGTAGACCATGGCCCAGGTGCCGTCGACGCGCTCGACGAGGTCGGCGTGGCCCGTCGCCTGCACCTCGTGATCCAGGCTCCGGTGGCTGAAGATCGGGTTCGCGGGGTGCGCCTCGAAGGGGCCCCGCGGGTCGCGCGCCCGCGCGACGGAGACGCTGTGGCCGAGATGCGTGCCGCCCTCGGCCACGACCAGGTACCACCAGTCTCCGCGACGCAGCAGGTGCGGCGCCTCGGTGTCCGCGAGACCGGAGCCCTCCCAGATCACGGTGCTCTCGCCGAGGCGCTCGCCCGTGCAGGGATCGATGGGAACCTGGTGGATGCCGGGGCGAGTGAACCCGCGCCAGGTGAGAAGGCAGGTGCCGTCATCGCTCCACGCGAGGTCGGGGTCGATGCCCGGCGTCTGCGGCACATAGGCGGGCGCCGACCAGGGCCCCGCGGGATCGGTCGCGTGCACGACCAGCTGACCGCGCCCGACGTCCCGGATGCTCGTCGTCGCGATGAAGAAGGTGCCGTCGCGGTGCCGGATGGTCGGGGCGAAGATCCCCTGACTGGCGCCGGGGCGTCCGGGCGCTGCATTGACGACCGCGGCGTCTGTCAGGGCATGCCCGACGAGCTCCCACGTCAGGAGATCGTGGCTGCGATGGATGGGCACGCCCGGCACGTACTCGAAGGTCGAGTTCGCGAGATAGTATGCGTCGCCGACGCGGCAGATCGACGGGTCGGGGAAGAACCCGGGGAGGATGGGGCGCACGACGATCAGCCCGTGAAGGACGCCGCGACGTTCGCGGCCTCGCCCGGCGTGAAGGCGCAGGTGAACCGATGCGTGCCGGCGCCGACCACGGTCGGTGCGGAGCCGTCGGGAAGCGCGACCTCCGCCTCCGTCGACGGCGGCACGACGACCTCGAGCGCGAATGCATCCCCCTCGAGAGTCCACGACACCTCCGCGCGCCCATAGGGCGTCTCGTGCGCGGTGCGGGCCCAGGTCAGCTCCGGGGTCGGCAGCGGCGCCACGCGGATGCGGCGGTAGCCGGGGGCGGCCGGGGCGAGACCGCCGACGCGCCGCTGCAGGAAGTCCGCCACGGCACCGAAGGCGTAGTGGTTGAACGAGGTCATCTCGCCGGGGTTGATGGAGCCGTCGGGCAGCATCGAATTCCACCGCTCCCAGATCGTAGTGGCGCCCATCGTCACGGCGTAGAGCCACGACGGGCACTCCTCCTGCAGCAGCAGCTTCCAAGCTGTAGCAGCGTGGCCGGTGTCAGCGAGGGCGTCGAGCACGTGCGGCGTGCCGAGGAACCCAGAGCCGATCCGGAAGCCGTCGGCGGCGACCTGCTCTGCGAGCATCGCGCCGGCATGCTCGACCTGATGCGGCAGGAGCAGGCCGAAGCGGATGGCCAGGGCGTAGGCGGTCTGCGACGGGAACGCGGCCCGGCCGGTCGGGGTGACGTACTCATCGCGGTAGCGCTGCGCCGCGCGGTCGAACAGATCGCCGTATCGCAGCGCGTCCTGAGAGCGGCCCAGCTCCATCGCGGCGTCCCGGAGGATGCGCGCGGACTGCGCGAGGTAGGCGGTGGCGACAGCCTGCCAGGGCAGACGCGCCGCCCAGGGCTGGTCGTCGGGGGCGGCGGAGTCGAGCCAGTCGCCGAAGGAGAATCCACCGCTGGCGAAGTCCAGGTGCTCGCCCGCCCGCCTGGCGAAGGCGTCCACCCACGCACTCATCGACGGCCACTGGCGCTCGAGGATGCCGAGGTCGCCGTAGCGCTCGAAGAGCGTCCACGGGACGACGGTGGCGGCATCGCCCCATCCCGCCTCCGCGCCGAGCGGCGGCAGGTGCGGGTCGACGTCGGCCCACGGGATGTAGACGGGGACGTTGCCGTCCTCGTGCTGATCGACCGCCAGGTCGGACAGCCATCCCGAGAGCATCCCCGCGGTGTCGTAGAGGTAGGCCGCGGTGGGGGCGAACGCCATGAGATCGCCCGTCCATCCCAGACGCTCGTCGCGCTGGGGGCAGTCCGTCGGCACGTCGAGGAAGTTGCCGCGCATCCCCCACACGACGTTCTCGTGCAGCCGGCTCAGCTGCGGGTCGGATGCCTCGAACGTGCCGATGCGCCGCATGTCGGTGTGGAGGACGACGGCCCGGAAGGCGGCAGGGTCGACCTCGCCCGGCCATCCGCTCACCTCGGCGTAGCGGAAGCCGTGGAACGTGAAGGACGGCTCCCAGGTGAACGCCTCGTGGCCGAGGGCCACCTCGTCCGTAGCACGCGCCTGACGCAGCGGGCGCGTGCCGAGCTCCCCGTGCTCGAGCACCTCGGCGTGCCGCAGAACGACGGTGCCGGGGCCGGCGGGCAGGTCCACGCGCAGGCGGCCCACGAGGTTCTGCCCGAAGTCCAGAAGGGTCTTCCCGCTGGGGCTCGTCAGCACGGCGCGGGGCTGGAGGGTCTCGGTGGCGCGGACGGCAGGTCCGTCCGGCGCGACGAGGACGGCAGGGTCGAGCGTCGTCACCTCCACCGCCTCCCAGCCGGCGTCGTCGAAGCCGGGCGCGTCCCAGCCGGGAAGGGCCCGGTCGGCGTCGTACGACTCGCCCATGTAGAGGTCGGCGCGCGTGACCGGGCCGAGGGTGGAGCGCCAGGTCCGGTCGGTGCCGGCCACCCGGATCGTGCCGTCGGCGTGCTCGATCTCCAGCTGGACGAGCGCGCCGGTCCGGTCGCCATAGACGTCGCGGAGGCCCGCGAAGCCCAGGTAGCCGCGGAACCAGCCGTCGGCGAGGTGCACGCCGATGGCGTTGCGCCCCTCGCGGACGAGGTCGGTGACGTCCCAGGTGCGGTAGCGCAGCCGGCTGGCGTAGCTCGTCCAGCCGGGGTGGAGCGCGTCGTCGCCGACCGGCGTGCCGTTCAGATGCAGGGTCATGACGCCGTGCGCGGTGGCCCGGATGCGCGCGCGGACGATGCCGCCGTGCACCTCCACCTCGCCGCGCAGCAGCGCAGCCGGCTCCCCGCCGTCGCCCGGTTCCGGGAGCACGGGTACGACCATGCGCGCCTGCCACAGGCTCGCGTCGAGGAGGCCCGTCTCCAGCGCGGTCGGCGCGCTCCAGCCCGACGCGGCGTCGTCGAGGCCCCACACCCGCACGCGCACCGAGCGGCGCTCGCGGCTGCCGAGCGGCGCCGCGGGCCACGGCACGAGCACCTGCTCCGCCGACTCCACGCGGCCGGTGGTCTCCGTCTTCGTCGGAGAGGCGACCTCGATCTCGTAGGCGCGCTGCGCCCATCCGCGCTCGGCGCCGTCGACGACCCACGACAGGCGCGGGCGCGTCTCGCCGATGCCCAGCGGCTCGCGGTGGTGTTCGACGGCGACGGGACGTATGGCGATGGGCATGATGCTCCTGCGTGTCGGCGGGCGGCGGCACCCGCGGAGGGATGAGGGGTCAGAGAGGATCGACGAGGTGGCCGTCGATGAAGGCGCGGATGTCGGCCGCCATGTCGACCTCGAAGCCGTTGAGCCAGAGGAGCTCCAGCCCCTCCGTCATGGCGAGGGTGCGCAGGGCCGCGTCCCGGGGATCCACGTCCTCGCGCAGACCGCCCGCGGCGCGGACCTCCTCGAACGCGCTCGTGACCGCGTCGGCGATGCGGTGCAGTCGCGCGTGGAAGTACTCGTGCGCAGGATGATCGGGATCCACGGCCTCGGCGGAGAGGTTGCGGTAGAGCTGGACCACGCCGCGCTGCGACGCCTGTGCCGCGGAGATCTCGACGAGCCCGGCGAGGAAGTCCCGGCCACGGCGAGGTTCCAGGATGCCGGCCGCCCGCGCGTCGCGCTGCTCGAGCACGGCGCGAAGCAGGGCGATCTTCCCACCGGCGAAGTGATGCAGCACTCCCGTCTGCGTGATGCCGACGGCGCGGGCGATCTCATTGACGGAGCTGGCGGTGTACCCGTTCTTCGCGAACACCGTGAAGGCCGCCTCGAGGATCTGCGCGCGCCGCTCGGCGCTCTTGCGGTACTCGCCTCGGGGCCCTGCCATATGAGCACCGTACCAGGATCCGAGCGAAAACATTGAGGGCAACAGGTTTTCGTGTTAGCGTCTCCGTCGCCCCCACTCCCGGGGTGCCACAATCGACGACGACCCGGCCGACCCGACGGCCTCACGGCAAGGAAGCCACCACCATGACCATTCCCGAGAACGCCCCCGCGGCCACGCCGCTCGGCACCACTCCGTCGCTCACGACCGACGCGGTGGCGGAGCCCACCCCGACCCAGCTGTTCCGACAGAGCGTGCGCCCGCCGCGCGGCTTCACGTTCTTCCTGGTGCTGGCCATGGTCGGCGCCGGTGCCGCGCAGATGTCCGCCGCGCTCCTGACGCTGACGCTGAAGGCGACCGCGCTCGACGCCGCGGCCGCCACCACGACGATCTCCCTCTCCAGCGGCATCGCCGGCATCCTCACCCTCTTCGCCCTTCCGATCATCGGCACTATGAGTGACCGCTCGCGCTCGCGGTTCGGTCGCCGCCGCCCGTACCTCCTGCTCGGCGCGCTCGCATTCGCCGTCGGCGCGGTCGCGCTCGTCGCCGCGCCGAACATCCCCGTCTTCGTCCTCGCGCACCTTCTCATCACCACGGGCTTCGTCACGGCGAACGTGACGGTCACGGCGCTCCTGACGGATCAGCTGCCAGCCGACCGCCGCGGCGTGGCGACGGCGCTGATCAGCATGGGAACGCCGGTCGGGGCGCTGTTCGGCATGGCCGTGTCCGTGCCGTTCGGCGACCACCTCGTTCCGCTCGTCGGGATCCCCACCGCCCTCGCGGTGATCGGGATGCTCGTGCTCGCCGCGGTGATCCACGACCCGAAGTGGGAGTTCCCGCGGCCGGCCTTCGACCTCCGGGCGCTGCTGAACGTCTTCTGGGTGAATCCGCGGAGGCACTCGCCCTTCACCTGGGTCTTCACGAGCCGGATGCTCGTCTTCTCCGGCGTCGCCGCCCTCAACGGTTACCAGGCGATCTACCTCCTGCAGAAGCTGCATCTGGAGCCCGCCGGCCTGGGCACGGCGATCCTCCTCACCGTCGTCGTGAACGCGGGCATCACCCTGCTCGTCGCTCCGGTGATCGGACGCCTGAGCGACCGCCTGGGAGTGCGCAAGCCCTTCATCCTCGCCGCCGCAGTGATCCTCGCCGTCGGACTGGTGCTGGCATCGGCGGCTCCGAACTTCGGCTTCTACCTCGTCGCGTGCACGGTCGTGGGCCTGGGGCAGGGCGTGTACTTCGCCGTCGAGCTCGTGCTCGCCACGCAGGTGCTGCCCGATCCCGACAACCCCGCGAAGGACCTCGGCATCCTCAAGATCGCCGACAACCTTCCGGTGACGATCGTCGCGGCCGCAGCCCCCGCCCTCCTCGCGATCGGCGCCGGAGCGACCGGGCCCAACTTCGCGGCCCTGTTCGTCGCGGGAGCGATCTCCGCCGTGCTCGGCGGCCTGGTCATCCTCTTCGTACGCGGCGCACGCTGATACCGGATGGCCGCTCCCTCCCGGGAGCGGCCATCCACGCCGCCTGTCTCAGAAAGCAGCTGATATGACCTCCTTCCCCGATGACTTCCTGTGGGGCGTCGCCACCGCAGGCCACCAGAACGAGGGCGGCAACGTCCACAGCGACATCTGGCACCTCGAGAACACGACGCCGTCGCTGTTCCGCGAGCAGTCGGGCGAGGCGTGCCGGGCATACGACCTCTTCGAGGCCGACCTCGACACCGTCGCGGGCATGGGCCTGAACGCCTACCGCTTCTCGGTGGAGTGGGCGCGCATCGAGCCCGCGCGCGGTGAGGTGTCGCAGCGCGAGCTCGACCACTACGAGCGCGTCGTGGACGCCGCCCTCGAGCGGGGCATCGCGCCGCTGGTGACCTTCAACCACTTCGCCTCCCCGCACTGGTTCTCGGCGGCCGGGTCGTGGCTGGCTTCCGACGCCGCCGACCTCTTCGCTGATCAGTGCGACCGGGTGATGGCGCGCTTCGGCGACCGCCTTGCGGCAGGCGTCACGCTCAACGAGCCGAACCTCGAGCAGCTGCTGCAGGCCGGCGGCAAGCTCCCCCCGGTGGCGGAGCAGATCAAGCGCGAGATGCTTGCCGCTGCCGCACGAGCCGCGGGAACCGACCGCTACTTCGCCTCGAACGTCATCCCCGCCGACGTGCAGGACGACTTCCAGGCGGGCTTCACGCTCGCTCATCGGGCGGCGAAGGCCGCGATCAAGGCTCGCCGCGCCGATCTCCCCGTCGGTGTCTCCATCGCGATCGCCGACGACGTCGCGCTGCCCGGCGGCGAGGAGCACCGCGACGCGCGGCGCGCGGCGGTCTACGACCACTGGCTCGAGGTCGCCCGCGAGGACGACTTCATCGGCGTGCAGAACTACGAGCGCTTCCTCTTCGACGCCTCCGGCGAGGTGCTGCCCGACGGCCCGCGCAACGGGATGGGCTCCGTGCTGGAGCCGGCCTCGCTCGCCGGAGCAGTCCGCTACGCCCATGAGGTGTCGGGCGTGCCGGTCCTCGTCACGGAGCACGGCATCCAGACCGACGACGACTCCCAGCGCGCCGCGTTCATCCCCGCAGCACTCGAGACGCTCGCCGCCGAGATCGCGGCCGGGACGCCGGTGCTCGGCTACTGCCACTGGACGCTCATGGACAACTTCGAGTGGATCTTCGGCTACGGACCCAAGCTCGGCCTGGTGTCCGTCGACCGGGACACCTTCGCCCGCACGCCGAAGCCGAGCGCCGACGCCTACGCGGCCGTGGTGCGGAAGGCTCGCGCGCTCTCGCCCTCCGTCTGAGAGGAACTCCTCCCGTGCGGGATAGTCTGACCACACGATGAGGATCACGCGCCGCACGCTGCTCGTCGGCGCCGGAACGGGCGCCGCCGCGATGCTGCTCGCCTCGTGCACCGGCGGGCAGCGGCCGTCCCCCTCGCCGACCGGGAGCGCGACGCCCACGCCGACGCCGAGCGCGACGACCGTGACGCCGACGCCGGCACCCGCCGTGCCGTCGCCCGAGCGGTGGCTCCGCAGCGCATGGACGAGCGACCCCTTCTCTCGGGGAGCGGCGAGCTTCATCCGCGTGGGAGCGACGCCCCAGCAGCGCGCCGTGCTCGCCGCACCGCTCGAGGACCGCGTCTTCTTCGCCGGCGAGGCCACCGCATCCGACCGGCCGGGCTCCGTGCTCGGCGCATACGACTCGGGCGCGCGCGCGGCGGCGGAGGTGCTCGACCGAGCGGTCGAGGGCGAGCGGATGGCCGTGGTCGGCGCCGGCGCGGCCGGCGCGACGGTCGCGCGCAGCCTCGCCGACGCGGGCTTCGACGTCACGGTGTTCGAGGCGCGGGACCGCGTCGGCGGCCGCATCCACTCCGTCTCCGACGACGCGTGGCCCATCCCGGTGCAGCTCGGTGCGTGGACCCTCGGCGAGGACGACGCGGCGTTCCTCGGGCGCCTGCGCCTGCTGGGCGTCGAGGAGCTCGACCTCGAGCCGGCCGTCGGATGGTCGGCGTCCGGCGAGACGGCGACGCCCGGCTTCGACGCGGTGCGGCAGGCGACGGACCGTGCGGCCGATCAGCCGGCGGACTCGTCCCTCGCCGACGCGCTCGATGCGGCCGGCGCCGACGTCGAGGACCCCGCGCTCGAGGCCTCCCTCGCCTGGCTCGCTGCGACGACCGGCGCCGATCCCGACGCCGCCTCGAGCTGGTTCGCTCCGGCCATCCCACCGGAGACGCTGATCGGCGCGGCGGGGAACCTGAGCGGGCTCGTCGAGAACCCGCTGACCGACATCCAGGTGACGCTGTCGTCGCCGGTCGTCCGCATCGCCTACGACGAGCGCGGCGTGAGCCTCCGCATCGCGACGGGGGAGGCGTTGTCGTTCGACCGCGTCGTCGTCACGGTTCCGCTCGGCGTGCTGCAGAACGAGTCCATCGAATTCTCGCCAGAGCTGCCGACCGCCCACCGCGGGGCGCTCGCCGCCCTCGGCATGGGAGCCATCGAGACGGCGTGGCTGCGCTTCGAGGAGCGGTTCTGGTCCACCGACGCCGTGATCTGGCACGTCGTGGGCGGCGACGGGCTCATCCGCACCTGGTTCAACCTCGAGCCGGCGACCGGAGAGCCGGTGCTCGTCGGGCTCGTGGGCGGCGGCGCCGCGGCCGAGTTCGCCGCGCTCGACGACGACGAGGCGCAGGCCGCGGCGCTCGCCTCGCTGGTGTTCTTCGCCCCGGAGTGACACCGGCCGCCTCGCGGCGGCGACGCCTCAGTCCCCGGCGGTCGTGCGCACGCGGCTGAGCAGCACGAGCCCGGAGGCGACCGCGGCGAAGATCGCCAGCGCCACCGCGCACGAGCCCCAGAACTCCGCGAGTCCGGAGACCTGGCGCGGGTCGAGGAAGTAGTAGGGGTACCAGCCGACGACGGATCCGCGCCACAGCGTGAACGCCCCCCAGAGCACCGGGTACAGCAGGACGAACGGCACCACGCGCCACGACGCCGCACGCCGACCGGGACCGAGCACCCACGCGAGGATGGTCCAGATCGGAAGCACGAAGTGCAGCACGACGTCCGACCACGGCACGCTCATGGCGATGCCGCGCATGCCCGCCTGCCAGACGATTAGCGCGAACGCGAGGCCCGCCGTGATCGTCCAGCTCAGCACGAGGGCGCGCGCGGTCGTGAGCCAGGGCGGGTCCTCGTCGCGGCGCAGCGCGATCACCCCCGCGACGGCGGCGAGCGCCGTGAAGGCGATATTGGACTGGATGGTGAGGTAGGCGAGGAAGTTCTCACCCGCGATGGTCTGCGAGCCGAGCCCCCAGAGCAGGCGATGCGCGAGCGCGACGAGGCACAGGGCGGCCGCCGCCAGGCGGGACCACCCGAACATCGTCCGCGTCGTCACCCTCGCGTCTACCTCCCGCCCGGCGCTCGGGCACGCCGTGGCCCGAGTCTACGGAAGGCGCATCGGGCGGGGCTCGTCAGCGCGTGATGACGAGCGCCTCACCCTGGCCGCCGCCGCCGCACAGTGCGACGACCGCCATGCCGCCCCCGCGACGGGCGAGCTCGTGTGCCGCGTGCACGACGAGGCGGTTGCCCGAGGCGCCGAGCGGGTGGCCGATCGCGATCCCGCCGCCGTGCACGTTCACGATCGCCGAGTCGAGGCCGAGCTCCCGCGATGCGTACGCGACGACCGCTCCGAACGCCTCGTTGATCTCCACGAGGTCGAGATCCGCCGCGTCGATACCCTGCTTCTCGAGGGCTCGTCGGATGGCCTGGGCCGGCTGCCCCTGGAGGGACGCGTCCGGCCCCGCCGTCTGACCGGACGCTCCGACGCCCGCCAGCACCGACCATCCCTCGGCCCGGGCCCGCGCGCGCGTGGTGACGACGACAACGGAGGCGCCGTCGGAGATCTGCGACGCGTTGCCCGCGGTGATCGTGCCGTCTTCCGCGAAGGCGGGACGGAGCCTGGCCAGGCTCTCCGTCGTGGTGTCGGCGCGGATCCCCTCGTCGCGGCGCACCACCGTCGGACCGCCGCGGCGCGCGGGGACCTCCACCGGCACCACCTCGACGTCGAAGACGCCCGATTCCCACGCCGCGGCCGCGCGCTGATGAGACAGGGCCGCGACCGCGTCCTGCTCGGCGCGCCCGATCCCGAGCGGTCCGTTGCGGCGCTCGGTCGACAGTCCCATGCTGACGCCCTCCGAGGCGTCCGTGAGCCCGTCGTGCGCGAGGTGGTCGAGGACCTCGACCGACCCGTACGTCCAGCCCGTGCGGGAGCCCATGAGGAGGTGCGGCGCGCGCGACATCGACTCCATGCCGCCCGCGACGACGACCTCCGCGTCGCCGAGGGCGATCATCCGGGCCGCGTCGATGACGGCCGTGAGCCCCGACAGGCAGACCTTGTCGATCGAGTGCGCCGGCACGTCCCACCCGATGCCCGCGCCGACGGCGGCCTGACGCGCGGCGTTCTGACCGGCTCCGGCGGCGAGCACGTGGCCCATGATGACGGCGTCCACCACGTGCGGATCGACGCCGCCCCGCGCGAGAGCGCCGCGGATCGCCGTCGCGCCGAGCTGCGGAGCGGTCAGCGCGGCCAGCTGGCCGTTCAGGCGCGCCTGCGGGGTGCGGGCCGCCGCGACGATGACGACGTCGGCAGAGTCCATGGCTGCTCCTCCTCGCGGTGAGCCGCGACTGCGGCCGTCCCGTCGAGCGTCGCACCCGGGCTCTGCCCTCGCAACACCGCGAGAAGCGGATGGCCCCTCTCGCGATGCGGGAGGGGCCATCCGGTCGTCCGTCGGCGAGTCAGACGCGCTGGGACGCGCGGCGGGCGCCCTCGCCCAGCGCGTCGAGCTTCGCCCACGCGATCTGCGGGTGCACGCGGCCGCCGAGGCCGCAGTCGGTGGCGGCGATCACGCGGTCGGGGCCGACGATCTTCGCGAAGCGCTCGATGCGCTGCGCGACGAGGTCGGGGTGCTCGACGAGGTTCGTGGAGTGGCCGACGACACCGGGGACGAGGACGAGGTCGTCGGGGATGAGGTCCTTGTTCTCCTCCCAGACCGCCCACTCGTGCTCGTGGCGCGCGTTGGCGGCCTCGAACGAGATCTGGCCGACCTTCGCGCCGAGCACGGTCCTCAGGATGTGCTTCAGCTCGATGTCGGTGGTGTGAGGGCCGTGCCACGAACCCCAGCAGAGGTGCAGGCGCACCTGCTCCTTGGGGAGGCCGGCGATCGCGTCGTTGATGGCGTCGATGCGGATCTGCGTGAAGGCGAGATAGTCCTCGACGGTCGGCTCCGGGTTGATCTGGTCCCAGTTCTCCGCGAGCGACGGGTCATCGAGCTGGAGGATGAGGCCTGCGTCGGTGATGGCCCGGTACTCCGGCTTCAGGGCCTCGACCCACGCCTGGATGTGCTCGTTCTCGCTGCCGTAGAAGTCGTTCGCGATGCGCGCGGCAGACCCGGGCGCGATGGCGGTGAGGAAGCCCTGCTCGCCGTCGCGGAGCGCGCCGGCGAGGTGGCGCACGTCGGCGGCGACCGCGTCGTGCCCCTTGTAGGTGATCTCGCCCGTCGTCGTGGGGAAGGCCGTGGCGTTCTTGCCCGTCGAGATGCCGCTCGCGGGGTCGGTGTAGGCGTCGCGGAAGATCGTCCAGTCGCGGCGGTCAGGGAACGAGGTGAGCCGCACGTTCCCCGGCTCGGAGCGAACGGGCTGCTGCGTGAAGATGTTCTCCTCGGTGAGGGAGAGGCCGTTCACGCGCTGGAAGGAGTAGCCCCACCAGGCGCCGTAGTCGACGGAACTCGACATGGCCTTGCCGAACTCGCCGTCGCCGGGCTGCGTGATGCCCGCCTCGCGCTGACGCTCCACGACGTCGCGGACGGCCTCGGCCACGAGCTCCTCGTACTCGGGCGTCGAGGTGAGGGTGAACCCGTCGTCCTCGAAGGTCCGCGCCGCGTTGGCGTCGATGAGGGCCTGCGTGCGCGGCAGGCTGCCGGCGGTGGTCGTCTCGATGGTCGTCATGCTGCTCCTTGTTCGTTCCGGGGATGCACCCCGTCGCGACGCTATCGCCCCGCTGCGCCTCCTGTCGCATCGCGTGACCGTCGGTGACATCGCACCGGGCCCTTGGCAGGCGCGGTTCCTCGCGATATGCTCGACGCAGAGCGAACGCCTGTTCGCACAGCGAACGAGAGAGATCACGATGATCGACAAGACCGTCGAGACCGCGGCAGCCGCTGTCGCGAGGATCCCCGATGGCGCGACCGTGATGATCGGCGGCTTCGGCCGTGCCGGGCAGCCCGTCGACCTCATCGACGCGCTCATCGCCCAGGGCGCGCGCGACCTCGTCATCGTGAACAACAACGCGGGCAACGGCGATGCCGGCCTCGCCGCGCTGCTCGACGCCGGCCGCGTGCGGCGCATCATCTGCTCGTTTCCGCGCCAGAGCGACTCCTGGGTCTTCGACCGGCTGTATCGAGCGGGTGAGATCGAGCTCGAGCTCGTCCCGCAGGGGAACCTCGCCGAGCGGATCCGCGCGGCCGGCGCCGGCGTCGGCGCCTTCTTCAGTCCGACCGGTGTCGGCACGCAGCTGGCGGAAGGCAAGGAGCAGCGCGAGATCGACGGACGGCAGTATGTGCTGGAGTATCCGATCCGCGCCGACTTCGCTCTGCTGAGCGCCTACCGCGCCGATCGCTGGGGCAACCTCGTGTACCGCGAGACCGCCCGGAACTTCGGCCCCATCATGGCCACCGCGGCCGCGACCACGGTCGTGCAGGTCGACGAGATCATGCCCCTCGGCGCCCTCGACCCGGAGGCGGTCGTCACCCCGGGCATCTTCGTCGACCGCGTGGTAGCGGTCGGCGAGCGGGCCTGGCTGCACGACGGCGAGTTCGTCGGCGGAGTCACGGTCGAGGGCGCACCACTGTCTCGGGGAGAGGACCGATGATGACCACACGCATCGACCGCGATGAGCTCGCCGCCCGCATCGCGGCCGACATCCCCGAGGGGTCGTACGTCAACCTCGGCATCGGCGCGCCGACGCTCGTCGCCAACTTCCTGCCCTCCGATCAGGAGATCATCCTCCACACCGAGAACGGGCTGCTCGGCATGGGGGAGGCGCCCGCTCGCGAGGCGGTGGATCCCGACCTCATCAACGCGGGGAAGCAGCCCGTCACGGCGCTGCCCGGTGCGGCCTACTTCCATCACGCCGATTCGTTCGCGATGATGCGCGGCGGGCACCTCGACGTCTGCGTGCTGGGTGCATTCCAGGTCTCCGCCCGCGGCGACCTCGCGAACTGGTCGACCGGCGCCCCCGGCGCCATCCCGGCCGTCGGCGGCGCCATGGACCTCGCGATCGGCGCGAAGCAGGTGTTCGTGATGACCGATCTGCTCACCAAGCAGGGCGAGTCCAAGCTCGTCGCAGCCTGCACCTACCCGCTCACGGGAGTGGCCTGCGTCACCCGCGTCTACACCGATCATGCGGTCTTCGACGTCACCGAGCGGGGCTTCCGCGTGCGTGAGCTGTTTGGCGACAACACCCGCGAGGGCCTCGAGGCGCTCACCGGCCTGACCCTCGAGGAGAGCTGACATGACCGCGAGCTTCGTCTACGACGCCGTCCGCACGCCGTTCGGGCGCGCGGGAGGAGCCCTGTCCGACGTCCGGCCCGACGACCTGGCCGCTGTCGTCATGGCGGCCGTCGTGTCTCGCGCGCAGCTCGACTCCGCGCGCATCGACGACGTGCTGTTCGGCGACGCCAACCAGGCGGGCGAGGACAATCGCAACGTCGCGCGGTTCGGCGCCCTCCTCGCCGGCTTCCCGGCCACGGTCCCGGGGGCGACGGTGAACCGCCTCTGCGGGTCCTCGCTCGAGGCCGTCATCCAGGGGTCGCGTGCGATCGAAAGTGGCGACGATCGACTCGTGCTCGCGGGGGGCGTCGAGTCGATGAGCCGCGCGCCGTTCGTCGTCGAGAAGTCGTCGAAGCCCTGGCCGGCCGTCGGCAACCAGACGATGTGGAACACCTCCATCGGATGGCGGATGGTCAACCCCGCCCTGCCGAAGGAGTGGACGATCTCCAACGGCGAGAGCGCCGAGCTCCTCGCCGAGATCCACGGCATCACTCGCGAGGAGCAGGACGCGTTCGCCGTCCGCAGCCACGCGCTGGCCGCGAGGGCGTGGGCGGAGGGATGCTACGACGCGGAGATCGTGCAGGTCGACGGGCATGAGCTCGACCGTGACGAGGGGATCCGCGACGGCTCCACGGTGGAGCGCCTCGCCGGGCTGAAGCCGCTGTTCAAGAAGGATGGCTCGGTCACGGCCGCGAACTCCTCCTCCATCAACGACGGGGCATCCGCGGTGCTGCTGGGTGCCGAGGGCGCCCTCGATGCCGAGCCCCTGGCGCGCATCGCGGGGCGCGGGGTCTTCGCCAACGAGCCGCATCTGTTCGGCGTCGCCCCCGTCGAAGCCGCGAACATCGCGCTGCGTCGAGCGGGCCGCACCTGGGCCGACGTCGACCTGGTGGAGCTCAACGAGGCGTTCGCGTCGCAGAGCCTCGCGTGCATCCGGCAGTGGGACATCGACCCCGAGCGCGTGAATGCCGACGGCGGCGCGATCGCCATCGGGCATCCGCTCGGCGCGTCGGGTGGCCGAGTCCTCGGGCATGCCGCGCACGAGCTCGAGCGACGCGGCGGCGGCGTGGCGGTGGTCGCCCTCTGCATCGGCGTCGGCCAGGGCATCGCCGTCGTCCTCGAACGCTGAGTGGGTAGGGTCGCGGGGTGAGTGAGAACGAACCCGAGGAGCTTCGCGGCGACTTCGTGCAGTCCTTCGCCCGCGGCCTCGCGGTCATCCGGGCCTTCGATGGGGAGCACCCGCGTCTGACGCTCAGCGACGTGGCCGTGCGGGCGGAGGTCCCGAGGGCGGCCGCGCGCCGCTTCCTGCGGACGCTCGAGGTCCTCGGCTACGTGCGCAGCACCGGCCGCGAGTTCGCCCTCACGCCGCGGGTGCTCGAGCTCGGCTTCAGCTACCTCTCCGCCCTGTCGCTTCCGGAGGTCGTGCAGCCGCACCTGGAGGCCCTCTCCCGGCGGGTCGATGAGAGCGTCTCCGCGGCGGTGCTCGACGGCGCCGACATCGTGTACGTCGCCCGCGTCCCCACGCATCGGATCATGAGCGTCGCGATCACGATCGGAACGCGGTTCCCCGCGCACGCCACGAGCATGGGGCAGGTCCTCCTCGCTCAGCTCCCGGAGGCGGAGCGCGAGCGGATCCTCGCGGGGTCGGCGCTGGAGCGTCTCACGGACCGCACGATCACGACGCCCGGCGCCCTCGCCGCGCGCCTCGACGCCGTGCGGGAGCAGGGGTACGAGATCGTCGATGGGGAGCTGGAGTCGGGGGTGCGCTCCGTCGCCGCGCCGGTGCGCGGTCGCGACGGCACGGTGGTCGCCGCGGTCAACGTCTCCGCGAGCGCGGCGCGGGTCTCCGTCGAGCAGCTCCGGACCGACTACCTGCCGGCGCTTCTCGACGCCACCGCCGCCATCCAGGCCGACCTGCGGCTGGTCTGACTCGCGTCAGTCGCGGATGGAGGGATGGCCCTCGACCGGCTGCCGGGGGATGAACAGCGACAGGACGACCGCGACGATGCCGGCGGCGATGGCGAGCCAGAAGCACACCTCGAAGGCCTCGCGCGTGGGGACCGCGACCCCGTCGACCTCGACGCTCATCGCGGCGAGGACCCCGCCCAGCACGGCGGAGGCACTCGACGTGCCCACCGAGCGGAACAGGGCGTTCAGGCCGTTGGAGGCGCCGGTCTCGTCCGCGGGGACCGCTCGCATGATGATCATCGGCATGGCGGCGAAGGTGAAGCCGATCCCGACGCCGATGAGGAGGTTGGCGACGAGGATGTGCCAGATCTCGCTCGACCACAGCAGCACGAAGACATAGGCGAGCACGATGAATCCCGCGCCGCCCGTGAACAGGGGGCGCGGGCCGATGGTGCGCTCGAGCCATCCGGACAGGGGCGAGATCACCATCATCACGAGCCCGGCGGGCATGACGATGAGCGCGGCGCCGAGCATGTCGAGCCCGAAGCCGGAGCCCGACTCGGGGAGCTCCAGCAGCTGCGGGAAGGCGACGTTCGAGGAGAAGAGGGCGAAGCCCATCCCGACCGCCGCGATGTTCGTGAAGAGCACCGCGGGTCGCGCCGCGACCCGGAGATCCAGGAGCGGGTCGCGCACGCGCAGCTCGTAGGCGCCCCAGACGAGGAGCACCACGAGCCCGCCGAGGCCGCAGGCGAGAGTCGCCGCCGAGCTCCAGCCCCACTCCGCGCCGCGCGAGACGAAGAGCAGCAGCCCGGTCAGCGCCACGGCCAGCCCGATCGCGCCGAGGATGTCGAGGCGCCCCGACGTGCGCAGGATGTCCTCGGGGACGAAGAGCAGGACGAGCGCGAGTCCCACGGCGCCGAGCGCCGCCGCGAGCCAGAACAGCGTGTGCCAGTCGGTGTGGAGCGCGAGATATGCCGCCACCGGCATGCCGATCGCGCCGCCCACGCCCATGGTCGCGCTCATCAGAGCGACCGCTGTTCCCAGGCGCCGCGGCGGCAGCACGTCCCGCATGATCGCGATGCCGAGCGGGATGACGCCGGTCACGCCGCCCTGCAGCGCGCGGCCGACGATCACCCCGGTGATCGAGCCCGAGAGGGCCGCGATGAGCGACCCCGCGACGAGGAGCACGAGCAGCACCGCGACGACGCGGCGCTTGCCGTACATGTCGCCCAGGCGCCCCGAGATCGGGGTCGCGACCGCCGCGACGAGGAGCGTGATGGTGACGACCCATGACGTGTCCTCACGCGACGCGTCGAGGAGCGTCGGCAGCTCGGCCTGCAGCGGCACGACCAGCGTGAACATGAACGAGGAGCAGAGGCCCGCGAACGCGAGCACCGCGACGGTCAGGAAGCGGGGCGGGTGCTGCATGCGCCGCCGGCGGGGGTTCTCGCGCATCCGGTCCAGACTATCCGCGGGGGCGGAGCCCGCGCTCGGGGCGCTGGACGTTGCGCCTCGCCTAGGGTGGGGCGCATGATCACGCCCGATTGGATCCCGCACCGGCGCGCGTCGGACGGCGAGCTCGTCGGCTGGGTGCGCCCGGCGGGCGACGACTGGGTGGCGGTGTCGCTCTTCGGCGCGGACCTGACGGAGCCCGTGGACTGGCTGAGCGCCGAGGAGGCGCTCGAGGAGCAGGGGCTGTCTTGGATGGCCGGGGCGTGGCTCCTCCGTCGCGACGGCCGCGACATCCGCGTCCGTCTGGTGGAGTTCTCGCCCGATCGCATCGAGTCAGGCGCGGTGCGACCGGGACGCGTCGTGGTCAAGACCGACGACTTCGGTGCGATCGATGTGCCCTACGAACTGATCGATCTGCCCTGGCCGCCTCCGCCCGAGCTGCGCCCGCTCTGAGCCCGCGGCGGGTCTGGTTGACTGCCGTCATGAGCGCAGCGATCCCCGAGCAGCATCCTGCGGATACCGAGTGGCACCGCTGGGCGCCGATCGGTCAGACGCTCGACGCGAGCGGCATCGTCGGAGGCCCGGTTCCGAGCATCCGCTCGATCGAGATGCTCCCTCTCGACGAGATGCTGGTGCCGGAACGGCCGCGTGGCGGAGAGGTCGATCCTGCGGAGTGCAGCACATGCCGCCCGTCCGAGTTCACGATCTGGGCCGACGCGGACTGGAAGGTCGGCGCCGGCTTCGGCGGTCCGACCGGTCTGCCGTTCGTTGCGGCGATCGCCCCACGCCGACATGTTCTTCTCGAGGACGCTCCCGTCGAACTGCTGACAGGTCTCGGACCGCTCCTGCAAAGGATCTCGCAGGCGGTCAAGCGCATCCCCTCCGTCGCACGATGCCACTTCTCACGCTGGAACGACGGTTCGGCGCACCTGCACCTGTGGGCATATGCGCGTCCCGCCGGCATGATGCAGGGGCGTGGGGCGATCCTCCCCTACTGGGAGCAGGTGATGCCGGCCATGCCCAGGGAACTGATGGACGAGTACGTCGGCATCGTGGCGCACGCTCTCGCGGAGGGCGGAGGCGCCGCGTTTCCCGAGGAGTGACCGGAGTCCGGGCGCTTGCCGGCGTCAGGTCACTCCTTCAGGAGCTCGGCCGCCCGGAACGCGCGCTGGTAGATCTCGCGGATCACCGCGGCCTTGCGGGCGTTGTACTCCATCATCAGCTCGCCCTGTGCGGCGGCCTCCGACGCCGCGCGACGCTTCGCATCCGCGTACAGCCGGCGATCCGCCTCGTCCTCTCGCAGCCAGTCGCGGAAGATCCGGTGCCGGACGAGCTCCGGGGTGCCGGGGGAGAAAACGTGCACGTTGGCGCCCCCTGGCGACGGCTTGAGGCAGCGGTGCTCCTGCCACCAGGGCTCCCGCACCGTGAGGACGAAGCCCGCCGCCTCGAGTGCCGGCAGCCACGCCTCCTCGTCAGCGGAGTCCGCGACCGTGAGGTCGAGGTCGATGATCGGCTTCGCCGGAAGACCGGGCACCGACGTCGAGCCGACATGCTCGACCGCGAGCGCGCGGTCGCCGAGCGCGTCGCGGATGCGGTCCATGAGCGCGCGTGCTCGCTCGGGCCAGCGGGGGTCGGGGTCGACGATCTGGATCTCCTCGACCCGGGGTTCGATCACCCAGGGAGTGCGCCCAGGAGGCGCCGGAGCATCGGAGAAGGTCGTGATCTCCTCGGGCGTCAGCTCGCCGGTCATCTCGGCAGTGCGTCGAGGAGAGGGCGGGGATCGGGGGCGTCGGCGGGCGCCTGGATGGCCACGGCATCCGCTCCGCCGGCGGCCAGCTCTGCCAGGCGGTCGGCGATGCGGCTCTCGAGCGCGTCGGCTCGCGGGTCGATCTCCGTGAAGACCCGGACTCTCGCCCGACCAGCGCGGCCGGATGCCTCGCGCCCCTCGTCCACGAGGTCGCGCGCCGCGCGGACCGCCCCTTCGTCACCAGCCGAGTCGAGGAGGACCGAGTCGCCGATCTCGCCGGCGAGCCTCAGCGTCTTCGGCCCGCGCGCGCCGATGGTGATCTCGGGGACCACGGCCGGGGGCCATCCCAGCCGCACGTCGCGCAGCGTCACGTACCGTCCCGCCACATCGACGGTCTCGCCGTCGAGAAGCGCGCGCACCGCCGTGACGTACTCGCGCAGCAGCGTGAGGGGCGAGGCGACGCGCGCGCCCACCTGTCCCATCCACTCCAGCACGCCGTGCCCGAAGCCCGCCACGAAGCGGCCCGGCTCGAGCCGCGCGAGGGTGGCGACCTCCATCGCCGCCAGTGACGGATTGCGCAGCGGAACAGGGAGCAGGCCGATCCCGACGCGCACGCGCTCGGTCGCCGCCAGCGCCGCAGCGGAGGTTGTCAGACCGCCCTCGAGGAAGCAGTCCTCCCAGAGCCACAGCTCGGGCACGCCGGCGTCCTCCACTGCGCGCGCGACCGCCCGGAGGTCCTCGGGAGCCGACTGGGGACGGAAGACGATGCCGATCTCGGGCGTCGATGCCGCTGTCATGTCCTCATCGTGCCATCCGCCCCCGACGTCGCGCGCGGCCATCCGCGATGTCGGCGCCCCGTGCCATCCTGGTCGCGTGACGACGCAGGAGCCGGGCACTGCCGGCGGGACGGACGAGCGGCCCGCCATCTTCTTCCGCGATGCCGCGGAGTTCCGCGCGTGGCTCGAGCGGAACCACGACACCGCGACGGAGCTGTGGATGGGGCTGCGTCTCGCTCACGTGCCCGACCGGGGTTTGACGTGGGGCGACGCGGTGCTGGAGGCGCTGTGCTTCGGATGGATCGACTCGGTCTCCCAGCGGATCGACGACGACTCCCGACGTCAGCGGTGGACGCCGCGCAAGCGGGGGAGCACCTGGTCGAAGGTCAACATCGCGCACGTGGAGAGACTGCTGGCGGAGGGGCGGATGCATCCGGCTGGCGTGGCGGCGTTCGAGCGCCGACGCGAGGACCGCTCGGGGACGTACTCGCACGAGAACCCGGAGTCCGAGCTGACCCCGCCGCTGCAGGCGCTCATCGACGCGTCGCCCGGCGCGACCGGGTTCCTGGCCGAAGCCGCGCCGGGGTACTGCAAGGCGGTGCGGCACTGGATCATGTCGGCGAAGCAGGAAGCGACCCGCGAGCGGCGTACGCGCCAGCTCGTGGAGGACTCCGAGGCGGGCCGGCTCGTACCGCCGCAGCGTCCCGGGACCACTCCGGCCTGGCTGGCTCGCGCGGCTGCGGCAGCGGCAGAGGCGCCCCGGTGAGGTCGCAGGCGGCGGCGGCGCGCCGCGCGCTCGCGCTCGCCGCGGGAATCGGCCTTCTGTCCGGGTGCGCACCGAAGGAGCCTGCCGAGCCGCTCGTGACGGTCGACGATCTCTGCGCATCGGAGATCGTCGTCGCCTGTGCGCCGGGCAGCGTCACCGTGACTGTCGACGCTTCGGAGGAGGCGTCGAGGGCGCTTGCGCACGAGTTGCGGGAGGCCGCGGAGCGCGAGGAGATGCGCCTCGTGCTCACGCGTGCGGACGACCTTCCCGGCGGCTCGCGTGGGCCCTGGTCGGTGCAGGTGTTCCCCTCAGGCGAGGAGGAGCTCGACGCCGCCCTCGAGGGTCTGCAGCTGGCCGCGGCGCTGCCGGACGTCCGCTCCTTCAGTGTGATCGACGGATGGCGGTATGTGGCCATCGCGGACATCGACCGGTTCGTCGAGGTGTTCGACGAGCTCTCCGCCCGGTCGGCGTTCGCTGCGGGTGCCACCTACCGTCTCGACGCGGGCGAGGACCGGCTGCGCATCGTGCATGTCCCCTCCCGCACGACGGATGAGGCCGTGCACGGCGTCGTCGAGATCTCTCGCCGGCTTCCGTCCGCCGAGGTTCTGCTCGAAGCGCCCACCGCCGGGCCGCAGTGGCCGACCCTGTACGTCTCGCGCCTGAGCGCGGAGGAGGTGGGCCCCCTCGCCGCCGAGCTTCGCGGCCCTGACTGGGCCGACGCCGACGTGGACGGGCTCCCCGTGGAGTTCGTTCTCGGCACAGTCGGCGCGGAGGGCGCGACCTACACCACGGGAACGCTCGGCGACATCCCCGGCTGATCCCCGCCATCCCGCGTCGCCCCCTTGAGCGGGGTCGCCTCGGGAGCCGGACGCATCCACCGGAGGACGGCGGTATCCGCGGTGCAGGCGCGCGAGCCCGGCTCGGCGGCTCCTCGCAGGGCTCCGGACTAGGATCGAACCGGTGCCCGGGATCCTCGCGGACCCGCGTCGCGCCATCCCCACCCCTTCCGACCATTGGAGCCACCGTGGCCGAGCAGTCCCGCCTCGACAAAGTCATCGCCCTCGCCCGTCACCGCGGGTTCGTGTTCCAAGCGGGCGAGATCTACGGCGGTTCGAGGTCCGCGTGGGACTACGGGCCCCTCGGCACCGAGCTCAAGGAGAACATCCGCCGCCAGTGGTGGCAGACGTTCGTGCGCGGACGCGGCGACATGGTCGGCCTCGACTCCTCGATCATCCTGCCGACGAAGGTCTGGGAGGCATCCGGCCACGTCGCGACGTTCACCGACCCGCTCGTCGAGTGCCTGCAGTGCCACAAGCGCCACCGCGAGGACCACCTCCTCGAGGCGTACGAGGCGAAGAAGGGCCGCGCCCCCGAGAACGGGATGGCCGACATCGTCTGCCCCGACTGCGGCACCCGCGGCCAGTGGACCGAGCCCCGTTCGTTCTCCGGCCTCATGAAGACGTACGTCGGCGTGGTCGACGACGAGTCGGGCCTGCACTACCTGCGCCCGGAGACCGCGCAGGGCATCTTCGTGAACTTCGCGAACGTCGTCACCGCCGCGCGCAAGAAGCCGCCGTTCGGCGTCGGCCAGGTCGGCAAGGCGTTCCGCAACGAGATCACCCCCGGCAACTTCATCTTCCGCACGCGGGAGTTCGAGCAGATGGAGATCGAGTTCTTCACCCCACCCGCCGAGGCGGGGGAGTGGTTCGAGCACTGGGTCGACGCGTGCTGGAACTGGTTCATCGACCTCGGCATCGATCCCGCGAACATGCGAAGGTTCGACGTGCCGGATGGCGAGCGCGCGCACTACTCGGATCGCACGATCGACGTGGAGTACGCCTTCGGCTTCGCCGGCAAGGGCTGGGGCGAGCTCATGGGCATCGCGAACCGCACCGACTTCGACCTGTCGAACCACATCGAGCACTCCAAGTCGAACCTGTCGTTCTTCGACCAGGCCTCGGGCGAGAAGTACGTGCCGTACGTCATCGAGCCGTCGTTCGGCCTCACCCGCTCGATGATGGCGTTCCTCGTCGACGCGTACCGCGAGGAGGAGGTGCCGAACGCGAAGGGCGGCACCGACACCCGCACCGTGCTGAAGCTCGACCCGCGCCTCGCGCCTGTGAAGGCCGCCGTCCTCCCGCTCTCCCGCAACGAGCGCCTGTCGCCCCTCGCCCGCGAGGTCGCCGACCAGCTGCGCGCGTCGTGGAACGTGGACTTCGACGACGCCGGCGCCATCGGCCGCCGCTACCGTCGCCAGGACGAGATCGGCACGCCGTTCTGCGTCACGGTCGATTTCGACTCCCTCGACGACCGCGCCGTCACGGTGCGCGACCGCGACACGATGGCGCAGGAGCGCGTGCCGCTCGACGCGCTGCAGAGCTACCTCACGGAGCGCCTCCGCGGCGCCTGAGTCCTCCAAGCGAGCGCCCCGTCCCGGTCCCGGGGCGGGGCGCTTCTGCGCGCGGGGCTACCCGGGGACGCCGCCTGACGCAACCCCGAGACATCCGACCGGTCGCGGGCGCAGAGTGGACGCATCCCACACGAACGGAAGGATGCGACATGGCACGCGATCAGTACACGTTCACCGACCCCACGGCGCTCTACAGCGACATCGAGCCGAAGAAGCAGCACCAGACCGAGCCCGGGCTCGATGCGGACATGACCCCGCAGCCCGACCTCGGCGAGGACACCTACCGCGGCACCGGCCGTCTCGCCGGGCGCAAGGCGCTCATCACGGGCGGCGACTCCGGCATCGGCGCGGCGACCGCCATCGCCTTTGCGCGCGAGGGCGCCGATGTCGCCATCGCCTACCTTCCGCAGGAGGAGGAGGACGCCGCGCGCATCGCCGGCCTCATCCGCGACGCCGGCGTGAAGGTCGCGCAGCTGCCCGGCGACCTGAGCGACCCCGACTACTGCCGTGGACTCGTCGACCAGGTGGTCGCCGAGCTCGGCGGCATCGACATCCTCGTCAACAACGGCGGCAAGCAGATCTTCAACGAGGACATCACCACGCTGCCCGACGAGCAGTGGCAGGAGACGTTCGACGTCAACGTGCGCGCGACGTTCCTCCTCACGAAGGCCGCCGTGCCGCACATGAAGCCCGGCTCGACGATCATCAACACCACGTCGCACCAGGCCTACACGCCGTCGCCCACGCTGCTCGACTACGCGTCGACGAAGTGGGCGATCAACGGCTTCACGAAGGCCGTCGCGCAGCAGCTCGCGCCGAAGGGCATCCGCGTGAACGCCGTCGCGCCCGGCCCGGTCTGGACGGTGCTGCAGGTGACGGATGGCCAGCCGCAGGAGAAGGTCGCGGAGTTCGGCAAGCAGACGCCGCTCGGGCGGATGGGCCAGCCCGCGGAGATGGCGCCGGCCTACGTCTTCCTCGCCTCGGCCGAGTCGAGCTACATCATCGGCGACACCGTCAACGCGAACGGCGGCAGCCCCACCCCGTGACCGCGAGTCTCACGCGGTGGCGGTGAGGGCCATCCCCTCGCCGCCGCCGGAGACCGCCCAGCGGAGGGACCGCTCGAGGACGCCGCGCAGGACCGCGAGGTCGACGCCCTCCAGCGAGCGCAGGTAGAGGCACCCGGCGCCCGTGGTGTGCGGACCGAGCCGGGAGAGCGCGTCCGCGTGCGCCGCGACGCCGTCGAGCAGGTACACGGTGGTCGCGGCCTTCCGGGGCGCGAACGCGAGGAGCGGGGCGTCGCCCTCGGTGCCCGTGGGGTAGCGGTAGTGGCAGGCGCCGAACCCGACGATGGTGCCCCAGAGTCGCGGCTCGCGGCCCGACACCTCGCGCACGAGGTCGACGAGGACCGCGGCGTCCGCGCGTCGACGAACCGGCTGCACGCCGGCGAGGAACGCGTCGACGTCGCCGTCTGTCTGCTTCACGCGCTCGCCTTCGCGGCGGCCTTCACGGCGCGCTTGTGCTCGCGCACCTTCGCCAGCGACTCCGGGCTCGTGATGTCGGCGACCGAGCGGAAGGCGCCCTCCTCGCCGTACGGAGCCGACGCCTCCCGCCATCCGTCGCCGGCGAAGCCGCACTGCTTGCCCAGGAGCGCGAGGAAGATCCGCGCCTTCTGATCGCCGAACCCGGGCAGGGCCTTCAGGCGCTTGAGAACCTCCGCACCCGACGGATGGCCGTGCGTCCAGATCTGCGCGGCGTCGCCATCCCAGTCGTCGACGATGGCCTGGCAGAGCTGCTGCACGCGGCCCGCCATCGAACCGGGGAAGCGGTGCACGGCCGGCGTCTGGCGGAAGGCCTCGACGAAGCCCTCGGGGTCGTGGGAGGCGATCGCGGCCGCGTCGACCGACCCGATGCGCTCGCGGATCTTCTCGGGCCCCGCGAACGCCGTCTCCATCGCGATCTGCTGATCGAGCAGCATGCCGATGAGGAGCGCGAGCGCGTTGTCGCTTAGGAGGGTGTCGGCGGCGTCGTCGCCCGTGATCGTGAGAGCCATGCCTCTATCGTCTCAGGGCGAGCCGGGACATGCCGCAGGGCTCAGGACGCCTGCGCCTCGCCCGTGAACGGGCAGACCGGCGCGGCCGCGACCGGCGCCGCCGAAACGGCCGAAGCCGGACGCGCGTCGATGCCGAAGAGCGTCTCCAGCGCGTCGAACACGTCGTCGGAGCGGCCCTCTGCCGCGAGCTGCGCGGCGCGCGAGGTCGGGGTGTGCAGCAGCACGCCCACGAGGTGGCGCATGGCCTGCTCGACCTGCTCGGCCTCGCCGCGACCGCGCGCGCGGTCGACCTCGGCCTGGGTGAGCTCGAAGACGTGCTTGCGCAGCGCGATGATCGCGGGCTGCGCGCTCTGCTGACGGCCGGCGAGATGGAACTTCGCGGCGGCGTCCTGCACGATCGCGCGGGCGGCGTCGGTGGCCTGCAGCTCCTCGAGCGGAGCGTGCAGGCGGATGGTCTCGAGGTCGAGCAGCGTGATGCCGGGCACGGTCGCGACGTCGGGAGCAACGTTCCGCGGCATGCCGAGGTCGATGATCATCCCGGTGCCGGCGAAGCCCGCGTCGACGAGGAGCGCCGCGTCGATGACCGGCTCCTCGCGCGAGGTGCACGTGATGACGAGGTCGGCGGCGACGGCGGCCTGCGCGAAGTGCTCGGGCGCGACGCTCGAGAGCCCGTGCTTGGCGGCGAAGCGCGCACCGCGGCCGGAGGGGGAGTGGACCGTGATGTCCTCGACGCCGTGGTCGCGGAGGGCGGCGATCGTCGCTGCGGCGTACGAGCCGGTGCCGACGAGCAGCACCTGCTGCGTGGACCAGTCGGCGATGCGGCTGCCGGCGAGGTCGAGGGCGAGGCGCACGAGCGAGCGGCCGGCGCGGCCGAGCGCGGTGCCGTTCTTCACGCCCTTCTGCGTCTCGGTGGCGCGCTGGAAGAGACGCTCCAGCTCGCTCGAGGTGGTGCCGTGCTCGCGGGCCTCGTCGAGGGCGCGGCGCACCTGGCCGCCGATCTCGCCCTCGCCGACGATGACCGACTCGAGCCCGGATGCGACGGAGAAGAGGTGCTCGGCGACCTTCGGGCCGGCAGCGACCTCCACCGCGCCGTCGAGGTCGTCGGCGGTGACGCCGGTGGCGACGCGGATGGCCTCGTGTGCGGCCGCGAGACCCGTCTCGCGAGCGGCGTCCGACGGGACGTCGAGGTCGATGTACGCCTCGAAGCGGTTGCAGGTCGAGAGCACGACCGTGCCCTTGACCTCTTCGCCGTGTGCGGCGATGAGCGGAGCAAGGGCTGTGGTCTGCGTGCTCAGGCGCTCGAGGAGGTCGAACGGCGCGGTCTTGTGACTCGCAGAAAGGCAGAACAGCACATCCGTCATTCTACTCCTTGTAAAAGTCAGTTCTGAATGATTCATGAAAAGAAAGGGTTGCCTAACCGGCGCTTTCCGGGCATCCTGTGCGAACCCGTCGGCCGGCGCCGGCCATCCTGCTCGTTCGCGGCGGCGGATGGGAGGATGAGGGCATGCCTTCCCTCGATGCGCCCCTCCTGCGCGCCCTGCGCGGCGAGCGCCCGGAGACGACCCCCGTCTGGTTCATGCGGCAGGCCGGCCGCTCGCTTCCCGAGTACCGCGAGCTGCGGGTCGGTACGCGCATGCTCGACGCGTGTCTGACGCCCGACCTCGCCGCGGAGATCACGCTGCAGCCCGTCCGCCGTCACGGCGTCGACGCGGGCATCTTCTTCAGCGACATCGTCGTGCCGCTGCGCGTCGCGGGCATCGACGTCGAGATCGTGCCGGGCCGCGGTCCCGTGTTCGCAGACCCCGTGCGCACCCGTGCCGACGTGGACCGCATCACCGCGATCGACCCCGCCGCGGTCGTCGCGGCGGCGGAGCCCGTGCGCGAGGCCGTCCGCGCGGTCGTGGCCGAGCTCGACACCACCGGCACGCCGCTCATCGGCTTCGCCGGCGCCCCGTTCACGCTCGCGGCGTACCTCGTCGAGGGCGGCCCGTCGAAGGAGCACCTGCGCGCCCGCGCCATGATGCACGCCGACCCCGAGGCCTGGCACGCGCTGGCCGGATGGCTCGCGCAGGTCTCGCGCGGATTCCTCCGCACGCAGATCGAGGCGGGCGCCGCCGCCGTGCAGCTCTTCGACTCGTGGGCAGGGTCGCTCGCCCCCGCGGACTTCCGCGCGTTCGTGGCGCCGCACTCGGCGGTCGCCGTCGACGGCCTCGAGGTTCCCGTCATCCACTTCGGCGTCGGCACGGGGCCCGTGCTCGCCGACATGCGGCTCGACGGGCGCGCTGCTGCGGTGGGCGTCGACTGGCGCGTGCCGCTCGACGAGGCCGCCGCGATCGTCGGCGAGGGCACGACGCTGCAGGGCAACATCGATCCCGCGCTTCTCACCGCGCCGTGGGAGGTCCTCGAATCCCACGTGCGCGATGTCGTCGAGCGCGGCCGCTCTGCCCGCGCGCACATCGTGAACCTCGGTCACGGCGTGCCGCCGGAGACCGATCCGACCGTGCTGACCCGCATCGTCGAGCTCGTCCACAGCCTCTGACGCGTTCTCGTCACCGCCCCGCGGGGCGCTCGCGGCCGCCCCGCCGGGCGCTCGCCTGAGAGGATGGGGCGGTGACCGAGAAGCTCGACGAACTGTACGCGCACGCCCACGAGAAGCACGCGGTCGTCGTGGGCGGCGGCATCGCCGGACTCGTCGCGGCCTGGGAGTGCGCGAAGGTCGGCATGCGCGTGACCGTGCTCGAGGCCGGCGAGCGCACCGGCGGCGTGTTGCGCTCGGGCGAGGTCGGCGGCGTGGTGCTCGACCTCGGGGCGGAGAGCTTCGCGACCCGCGGCGGGCACGTGCGCGCGCTCATCGACGAGCTGGGTCTCGGCGACGACGTCGTCACGCCCGGCACCGGGGCCGGCGGCGCGTGGGTCGCGGGCGTGCCGGGAGTCGGCGCAGCGCCCCTCCCGGCCGGTGGCCTCCTCGGGATCCCCGCGAACCCGTTCGCGCCCGACGTGCGCCGCATCCTCGGCTGGGGCGGCGCATGGCGCGCGTACCTCGACCGCGTGAAGCCGGTCCTCACGATCGGCCACGCCGCGAGCCTCGGGCGCCTCGTGCGCACGCGTCTCGGATCCAAGGTGCTCGACCGCCTCGTCGCGCCCGTGACGACGGGGGTCTACTCCGCGCACCCCGACGACATCGACCCGGACGTCGCCGCCCCCGGTCTCAACGCCGCCCTCACGCGCGCGGGCTCGCTCACCGGCGCCGTCGCCGAGCTCGTCGGCGCCCGAAAGAGCGCACCGGGCGGCGCCGTGCTCGGGCTGCGGGGCGGGATGGCGCGCCTCGCCGATGCGCTCGTCGAGCGTCTCGAGGTGCTCGGCGCCGACATCCGCACGCTCAGCCCCGTGGAGCGGCTCGACCGCACGGACGCGGGGTGGACGGTGCACCTCGCGGCGGGCGCTGCGGGCGCTGCGGGCGCGGCCGGTGCTCCGGGCGCTCCCCACCGCCAGACGATGTCGTCTCATCCAGGCGACACGGAATCCCGCGACTTCTCGGGTGCGCTCGATGAGACGACATCATATGGAGCCCAGGATGGCCCCGCCTCGCCCGCGCCCGCCGCCGCGGCCCTCGACGCGCACGTCGTCATCGTCGCGACGGATGAGGCGACCGCGCGCCGACTGCTCGCGCCGCACGCCGAGGGCCTCGCGGCGGAGCCCGCGCGACCCGGCCCCGTCGTCGAGATCGTCACGCTGGTCCTCGACGCCCCCGCCCTCGACGCCAAGCCGCGCGGCACGGGCGTGCTCACGGTCCCCGGGTCGCACCGCGCGAAGGCGCTCACCCACGCCAACGCCAAGTGGCAGTGGGTCGCCGACGCCGCGGGCGACCGGCACGTCGTGCGGGTGTCGTTCGGCACGCAGGACGAGGAGCCCGCCACCGCGCACCTCTCCGATGACGACACGGCCGCGCTCGCCCTCCAGGAGGCCGCGGCGCTCCTCGGCGTCCCGCTCGCGGCGGACCAGCTCCGCGGCGCCCGCCGCGAGCGGTACCTCCAGTCGCAGCCCGCCGCGACCGTGGGCCTGCGCGCGACGACCGATCAGGCGCGCACGGCCATCCGCGCCATCCCCGGCGCCATCGCGGTCGGCGCGTGGCTCGCGGGCACGGGGCTCGCCCAGGTCATCCCCGACGCGATCGCCGAGGCCGAGCGCGTGCGCCGGTCGGCGCTGTTCGACTGAACGCGGCTACACCCCGGGCGACGCGCGCGCAAGGCGGATGCCGAAAACGGCATACATGGTTACTGTGGAGTCCTGAGCAAGCCGGAACGACTGTGAGGAGAACCCGATGCGGGGGAAGCTGGGACTCGTGATCGGCCTCGGTGCGGGCTACGTGCTCGGCACGCGCGCCGGACGTGCGCGCTACGAGCAGATCAAGGACAGGGCGCAGGAGGTGTGGGAGCTTCCCGTCGTGCAGGCGCAGGCGGCGAAGGTCTCCAAGCTCGCGAAGTCGAGCGCGCTCGCGGTTCCGCGTGTGGCCTGGAACGGCGCGATCAAGGTCGTGAAGGCCGCCACCACGTCCGGCACGCCGGGCCAGCGTCTGGACGCCGCGCTCGATGAGACCGGCGACGCTGTCGACGACGTGAAGGGCGCCACGGGGAAGGCCGAGGGCTGATGGCGCAGCTCCCGCCGTCGCCGGTGCGAGATCGCGCCGACGACAGTCTCTTCACGCTCATCGGCGATGTGCCGGAGCTGGTGCGCAACCTCGTCATCGCCGAGGTCGACGCCGCGAAGAAGTGGGCGGCGAAGACCGCGAAGGATGCGGGGTTCGGCACCGGCTGGATGCTCGTCGCGCTGTTCTTCCTGTTCTGGGCCATCCCCGCCTTCCTGTGCTTCGTCATCGCGCTGCTGTCGCTGTGGCTGCCGGTGTGGGCGTCGGCGCTCATCGTCTTCGGCGTCGGCGTGATCCTCGCCGCCGTCTTCGCGCTCCTGGGGCTGCTGCGATTCAAGCGCCTCGCCAAGAGCGAGAACCCCGCCAGCGCGGCCCGCACGGACGTCGCCATCGTCAAGGAGGTCGCGAATGAGTTCTGATCGCATGCACGGCGAGGCGCTCATCTCGAAGACCGTCGTGCCGAGCGGCATCGAGGACCCGGTGGAGCGTGCGCGCGCGGAGCTGCGGGCCGCCCTCAACGCGATCGAGGTCAAGGGCAACCTGCCCCGCCGCGCATCCGACGCCATCCAGCGCGGCGCGGTGAAGGCGCGTGCGTTCGCCGACGGCAACCCCGGCGCGGCCGTCGCGGCGGCCGTGGGCGCCGCAGCGGCCGTCGGCGCCGTCGTCTGGGGCCTCGCGCGGCTCATCGCCCGCTGAACGGGCGGACGTTTTCGCCTTCCGCGCGAGCGGGAGCATGATGGAGTCATGCCTGACGAACTCGAGACGACCGGAGACAGCTACAGCCTCTGGGCGGTGTGGCGACGCAACCCCGACCGCCCGGTGACGGAGACCGATGCGACGGAGCTCGAGGACATCGTCTCCCTCCTCGCCGGGGAGGGCGTGACCGTCCGCGGGTTCTACGACGTCAGCGGCCTGCGCGCCGACGCCGACCTCATGGTGTGGGTGCACGGCGCGGTCCCCCAGGACCTGCAGCGGGCCATCCGCCGCCTGCGTCGCACCGAGCTGCTGAAGAACCTCCTGCCGACCTGGAACGGGATGGCGGTGCACCGCGACGCGGAGTTCAACAAGCGCCACGTGCCCGGCTACATGCGCGGCATTGCCGCGAAGGGCTGGCTGACGGTCTACCCCTTCGTGCGCAGCTACGAGTGGTATCTGCTTCCCGACGAGGAGCGCAGCGCGATGCTCGCCGACCACGGCCGGAAGGGTGCGGCGTTCCGCGGCGTCACCGCGAACACGATGGCGTCCTTCGCGCTCGGCGACTACGAGTGGATGCTCCCGATCGAGTCCGACCAGCTGAACGACCTCGTCGACATGATGCGCGACCTGCGCTACACCGAGGCTCGCCGCCATGTGCGCGAGGAGGTGCCGTTCTTCACCGGTCGACGCATCCCCGCATCCGAGGTGGCCGAGGTGCTGCAGTGACCACCGCCATCCGCCTCGGCACCCGCCGCAGCGCGCTGGCGATGTCGCAGTCGTCGATGGTGGCGCGCGCCCTCGAGGAGAAGGCGGGCCGCCCGGTCGAGCTCGTCGAGATCGTCTCCGAGGGCGACGTGTCGCGCGCCTCGCTGTCGCAGCTCGGCGGCACCGGCGTCTTCGCCACCCGCCTGCGCGAGGCGCTCCTCGCCGGCGAATGCGACCTGCTCGTCCACTCGCTGAAGGACCTCCCCACCGCGGGGGCGCCCGGCCTCCTCGTGGCCGCGACGCCCGTCCGCGCGGATGCGCGCGACGTCGTCCTCACGCGCGACGGCACGCCGCTCGCCGAGCTCCCAGTCGGAGCCCGCGTCGGCACCGGATCGCCGCGTCGCATCGCCCAGGTGCGGCGCGCCAACCCCGGCGTGCAGGTGCACGACCTCCGCGGCAACGTCGACTCGCGTATGCAGCGCGTGCGCGACGGGGAGCTCGACGCGATCGTGCTGGCCGCCGCCGGACTCTCTCGGCTCGGATCGGACATCGACCTCGCGATGGAGTTCCAGGACCTCGGCGGATGGCCGACCGCGGCCGGGCAGGGCGCTCTCGCCGTCGAGACGCGGCTGGACATCGACGACGACCTGCTCCGCGCCATCCGCGCCCTCGACGACCCCGCGACGCGGTTCGCGGTGACGGTCGAGCGCGCGGTGCTGGCCGGCGTCGAGGCGGGCTGCCATGCGCCGGTCGGCATCCACGCCGACTTCGCGGGCGACGAGCTGCGGGTGTCGGCGGTGGTCTACGGGGAGCCCGGCGTCGAGATCACGGCGGAGAGCGCCGAGGTCGTGGCGCAGGAGTATATTCATGCGCAGGGCGGCGGCGACGGTGCAGATGCCGCCCGTCGCGTCGTCCCCCGACGAGCGAGCGAGATCGGCACCGAAGTCGCCGGTCAGCTTCTCGACCGAGGGGCGTCCGACATCGTGACACCCTCGACCACTACATGAAGCCACTGGATCATATGACCGCTAAGCCTCTCGCCGGATGGCGGGTGCTCGTGCCGCGCGGCGGCCCCTGGGGCGACAGCGTCGCCGCTCGGCTCCGCACGGGCGGTGCGACGCCGGTGATCGCGCCCCTGATCAACTTCGCTCCCACCGAGGACAAGGCCGCACTCGAGCAGGCGCTCCGCGACCTCGCCGACGGCCGGTTCCACTGGCTGACGGTCACGAGCGCCACGACCGTCGACGTGCTCTTCTCCTACGGCGCGCGGATCCCCGAGGGGACGAAGGTCGCCGCCGTGGGCGAGACCACCGCGACCGCGCTGCAGGCTGTGGGCTACGGCGTCGACCTCGTGCCCGACACCGACAACTCCGCCGCGGGCCTCGCCCGGCAGCTCCTCGCGCTCGAGTCCGAGCCGCGGCGCATCCTCACGCTGCGCAGCGAGATCGCCAAGCCCGTCCTCACCGACGCGCTCATCGCCGCGGGGCACGACGTGCACAGCGTGGTCGCATACCGCACGGTGGGCGTGCCCGCTCCCGAGCGCGCGCACCGCGACGTCCTGAACGGCCGCATCAACGCCATCCTCGTGACGAGCGGCTCGGTCGCCGAGCAGGTGCGCGAGCAGTTCCCCGTCATCCCCGACGAGACGATCATCGCCGCGATCGGCCCGCGCACCGCGCGGGATGCGAACGCGGCGGGCCTCCCCATCCATCTCGTCGCCCCGCGGCAGAGCGTGGAGTCGCTGATCGACGCGCTCGCCGACATCCCGGTCCCGCCGCCGAGCGCCGAGGCGCGCGCCATCCCGGAGACCACCCCCACCGAGGTCGTGCGCATCCCCCACGCGGCCACCAAGGACGATCGATGAGCTTCCCCACGCACCGCCCGCGGCGACTCCGCACCTCTCCGGCGGTCCGCCGTCTCGTCCGCGAGACGCACCTGGCGCCATCCCAGCTCGTGCTGCCCGCCTTCGTGCGCGAGGGCATCACGGAGCCCGTCGACATCGGATCGATGCCGGGCGTCCGCCAGCACACGCTGGACTCGCTGCGGCGCGCGGCGGTCGAGGCCGCCGAAGCGGGCGTCGGCGGGATCATGCTGTTCGGCATCCCCGAGGTGCGCGACGCGATCGGCTCCGGCGCGGACGACCCCGAGGGCATCCTCAACGTCGCCGCGGCCGCGCTCGCGGCCGAGGTCGGCGACGCGCTCGTCGTGCAGACCGACCTGTGCCTCGATGAGTTCACCGACCACGGCCACTGCGGCGTGCTGCGCGCCGACGGCGGCGTCGACAACGACGCCACCCTCGAGCGGTACGCGGCGATGGGCGTCGCGCAGGCGCGCGCAGGCGCGACCCTGCTGGGGCTGTCGGGCATGATGGATGGCCAGGTGGCGGCCGTCCGCGAGGCTCTCGACACCGAGGGCTTCATCGACACGATCATCATGGCCTACTCCGCGAAGTACGCCGGCGCGTTCTACGGCCCGTTCCGCGAGGCCGTCGACTCTCAGCTGAAGGGCGACCGCCGCACCTACCAGCTCGACCCGGGCAATGCGCGCGAGGGCGTCCGCGAGGCGATCGCGGACGTCGAGGAGGGCGCCGACATCGTCATGGTGAAGCCCGCCATGCCGTACCTCGACGTGCTCGCCGACGTGCGCGCGACCGTCGACGTGCCGGTCTGGGCGTACCAGGTGTCGGGCGAGTACGCGATGATCGAGGCCGCTGCCGGCAACGGCTGGATCGACCGCCGCGGCGCCATCCAGGAGTCGCTGCTGGGCATCCGGCGCGCGGGCGCGGACGCCATCCTCACCTACTGGGCCGTCGAGGCCGCGGGCTGGCTGCGCGAGGCTCACTGACCCGTCGTCGGTCGGTCGCCTCCGGCCCGCCCTGCAGGAGCGGTGCGGGAGAATAGAGGCATGACCGACCGGAACGACGCCCTGTTCGAGCACGCCCGCGCTGTGATCCCCGGCGGGGTGAACTCGCCGGTGCGCGCATACGGCTCGGTCGGCGGCACGCCGCGCTTCCTCGCGTCGGCCCGGGGCGCGTACGTGACGGATGCCGCCGGTCGCGAATACGTCGACCTCGTCGCCTCGTGGGGTCCCGCTCTCCTCGGCCACGCCCATCCGGAGGTCGTCGCCGCCGTGCAGGAGGCCGCCACCCGCGGACTCTCCTTCGGCGCGCCCACCGAGGGCGAGGTGGAGCTCGCCGACCTCATCGTCGAGCGCGTGCAGGCCGGGGGCCTGAAGCCCGTCGAGCAGGTGCGCCTGGTGTCCACCGGCACCGAGGCGACCATGACGGCCATCCGGCTCGCCCGCGGCGCGACCGGCCGCGACCTGCTGGTGAAGTTCGACGGCAACTACCACGGCCACTCCGACGGGCTCCTCGCGTCGGCCGGGTCCGGTGTCGCGACGCTCGCGCTCCCCGGCACGGCGGGCGTTCCCGCGGCGATCGCGGGGCAGACCCTCGTTGCCCCCTACGGCGACCTCGACGCCGTGCGCGAGATCTTCGCCGCGCACGGGCACGAGATCGCCGCGATCATCGTCGAGGCCGCGCCCGCGAACATGGGCGTCGTGCAGCCGCAGCCGGGCTACAACGCGGCGCTCGCGCAGATCGCGCACGACGCGGGTGCGCTGCTCATCCTCGACGAGGTGCTGACCGGGTTCCGCGTGCATCCCGCGGGGCACTGGGGCCTGCAGGTCGAGGCGGGCGAGCTGTTCGAGCCCGACATCATCACGTTCGGCAAGGTCGTCGGCGGCGGCATGCCGCTGGCCGCCCTCGGCGGGAAGCGCCGCGTCATGGACCAGCTCGCACCCGTCGGCCCCGTCTACCAGGCGGGCACCCTGTCCGGGAACCCGCTCTCTGTCGCGGCCGGTCTCGCCACGCTGCGCCTCGCGACCCCCGAGGTCTACGCGACCGTCGACGCCGCCGCGAAGACGGTGGCGGATGGCCTGGGTGCTGCCCTGACGGAAGCGGGCGTCGTGCACGCGATCCCGCGCGCCGGCAGCCTCTTCGGCCTCGCGTTCCTGCCCGAGGAGCCGCGCGACTACGCGACGGCGAAGACGCAGGAGGCGTTCCGCTACACGCCGTTCTTCCACGCCATGCTCGACGCGGGCGTCGCCCTGCCGCCGAGCGTGTACGAGGCGTGGTTCCTCACCGCCGCGCACGACGAGGACGCGCTCGGCCGCATCCTCGAGGCGCTGCCCGGCGCCGCGCGGGCGGCGGCGGCCGCCACCGCATGAGCGGATCCGCCGCCCTCTGAGCGGATCCGTCGCCCTCTGCACAGGGCGACGGATCGCGCGTGTCCTCCCCAGAGGCGTCGAGCGCTGCCCGCGGGCGGGGGTGGTCCCTTCGAGGATGTGAGGCATCCGATCGAGGAGGAGATCATGACGGAAGCGAAGCTGGATCTCATCGCGAAGCTGCTCGCGAAGGCCGAGAGCACGACGCCCGAGGAAGCCGAGGCGCTCACCGAGCACGCCGCGCGGCTGATGGTGAAGTACGGCATCGACCAGGCGCGCATCGACGAGCGGCGTGCGCGCGGCGGGCACCCGCCTGAGGAGATCGTGCAGGAGCGGATGGTCTTCACGGGCGCGTACGCCCGCGACCTCCGTGATCTCGGCGGGGCCGTCGCGCACGCGGTGGGGACCATCCGACCGCTCCAGGCCGAGCTCGCCGGGGTCGGATCGATCCTCATCCTCGTCGGCTACGCCTCCGACGTGCGGCAGGCGCAGGTGCTGATCGGAAGCCTCCGCATCCAGGCGATGGTCGCGATGCGCGCCTGGTGGGACGCCGCTCGGGTCGCGTACGAGTGGCACACGGAGAGCGAGCGGCGTCGTGCGCGCAGCGGGTTCGTCCGCGGCTTCGGCGGAGGCGCGGCCGCAAGGATCGCGGAGAACCGGAACGCCGTCGTCGAGGAGGCCGGCTCGGGCACCGACCTGGTGCTCGCCTCCCGGCGACAGCGCGTGGACGCGTTCGTCGACGGGATGCCCACCAGGCGCGCGCGGCGTCGCAGCGGGGCGGATGCCGGTGCCTACGTCTCGGGACACCGCTCAGGTCGGCAGGCGAACACCGGCGAGGCGGCGATCAGGGAGCGAAGGTCCCTTCCGCAGGGGTGAGCGAGGAGCGCGGCCGTGCGCGGTCCGAGCCCGAGGGCCGCGGCCGCGCGGAGCTGCGCGAGCGTGTCGACGTCGCGCCGCAGCGTCGAGCCCGACCCGACGTCCAGGTCGACGTGCGCGAGGGCGCGGTGCCGTGCGGCCGAGCCCTCGCCGAACGCCGGTTCGAGCGCGACGGCGGGGAGCGCCGTGATGAGCGTCGACCCGGTGCCCTCGGCGTCGGCGACGAGCCCGCGCGGCACGGCCTCGGCGAGGGCGAGCGCCGCGTCGAGATCGGATGGCCGCAGCGCCGGCAGATCGCCCAGCAGCACCGCGCGCGGACGGCGCGGGTCGAGCGTCGCGAGTCCCGCGCGGATGGCCGGCGCGAGACCCCTCGGCGCGCTTTCAGCGACGAAGCGCAGCACCGGAGATTCCGCGAGCCCCGGATCCGCCGGCGCCTTCCGGTCCGGCTCACGCGGGATCTCCGGCGCTCGGGCCTCGAGGTCCGGCCAGGGGCCATCCGCCGTCACCACGACCACCTCGGCGACGCGCGTCGACCGGGCCACCGCCGCGACGGTGTCGCGGGCGATCGCGCGGGCCAGCGCGACGCGGTCGACGCCGGGCACCGCGAGGCGCGACTTCCCGACTGCCGCAGGCTTCACGGGGATGACGACGTGCCATCCCGCCGCCGCCGTCACGCGCCGTATTCGGCGCGCAGCCGCGGCAGGACCTCCGTGCCGTACAGACGCAGGAACGCCTCCTGGTCGTGGCCGGGGTCGTGGAACACGAGGTGGCGGAACCCGAGATCGACGTACCCGCGGATGGCGGCGAGGTGCTCCTCGACGTCGTCCGACACGATGAAGCGCGACGCCGCGCGCTCGATCGGCAGAGCATCGGCGAGGCGCTGCATCTCGCGGGGGTCGTCGACGCCGGTCTTCTCATCGGGGCTCAGCGCGAGCGGCGCCCAGAAGCGCGTGTTCTCGAGGGCCTGCGCGCGGTCGGGGCGGAACGAGACCTTGACCTCCAGGAGGGTGTCGACGTCGTCGCGGGTGCGCCCGGCCTTCGCGAGCCCCTCCTCGAACGCGGGCAGGAGCTTGTCGGCGTAGAGCGCGGGGTCCTTGCCGCTCGTGGTGATGTATCCGTCGGCCATGCGGCCGGCGAGGCGGGTGGCGGCGGGCCCGGAGGCGCCGATGTAGATCGGCACGAGCTGGTCGGAGCGGTCGTAGATGGTCGCGTTCTGCACCGAGTAGTACGTGCCGTCGAAGGTGACGCGCTCGTCGGTCCACAGACGGCGGATGAGGGTGATGGCCTCCTTCATCCGCTGGAAGCGCTCGGGCGGCTCCGGCCATTCGAGCCCGAGCGTCACCTCGTTGAGCGCTTCGCCCGTGCCCACGCCGAGGATCATGCGCCCGGGGTGCATGGCGCCGAGCGTCGCGAACGCCTGCGCGACGACGCCCGGGTGATAGCGGAAGGTGGGCGTCAGCACCGACGTGCCCAGCAGCACGCGCGACGTGCGCTCGGCCGCCGCGCCGAGCCACGGAAGCGCGGCCGGAGCGTGACCGCCGTCGTGCCGCCAGGGCTGCAGGTGGTCGCTGAGGAAGACCGAGTCGAAGCCGACCTCCTCGGCGAGGACCGCGAAGTCCAGCAGCTCGCGCGGGCCGAACTGCTCCGACGATGCCTTGTATCCGAACCGGAACGGGATGGTCATGGCTGGGCTCCTTCGTGCACGAGCGCGGGCAGGGGATCGAGTTCGCGGGCGACGCGGGCGAGGCGCTCGCGGAAGGCCGCGACGGTGCCGGGCCAGAGGAGGGTGAGGCGGCCGCTCCGGGCGTCGACGTACCAGTTGTCGCAGCCGCCGGCGATCCACGGCGTGCGGGCCGAGCGCTCCACGATCTCGCGCGTGTAGGCGGCCTCGGCCTCCGCGGTCACCCGCACGTCGCGCCCGCCGAGGATGCGCGCGGCGGTGAACGCGGCCTGCTCCTCGAGGATGAGGACGGCGGAGCTGTGCCCGAGAGCGGCATTCGGGCCGCCGAGGATGAAGAGATTCGGGAAGCCGTGCACGAGCGTCGACCCGACCGAGGTCATTCCGTCGGCCCAGTGCTCGTCGAGCGTCCGCCCGTGCTCGCCGGTCACGAGCGGCGCATACGGCTGCCGAGTCGAGGCGAAGCCCGTCGCGAGGACCACGACGTCGGCGGCGTGACGCGTTCCGTCGGCCGCGATCAGCTCGTCGCCCTCGACGGCCGCGAGAGCGGATGGCACGAGTCGGACCGCGGGCGAGGCGACGGCCGGGTAGAACGCATCGCTCAGCAGCACGCGCTTGCAGCCGAAGGCGTAGTCGGGGGTGAGTGCGTCGCGCAGCGCGGGATCGGAGACCTGCGTGGCGAGATGCGCGCGCGCCACTGCCTCCGCGGCGGCAGCGGCCGCCGCATCGCCGGACCGGGAGGCGAAGCGCGCCTCGCCCTCGGCGTGCAGCTCGTCGCGGAGGCGTGCCGCCGCCGCCGGGTCGTGCAGCGCGTCGATCTCCTGCGGCGTGTACGCGCGATCGCCCTTGGGCACGATCCAGGCGGGGGTCCGCTGGAACAGCGTGACCTCCGCGCCCGCCTGGACGAGGGCGGGCACGAGCTGGACCGCGCTCGCGCCGGTGCCGACGACGGCGACGCGGCGCCCGGCGACGTCCGCGTCGTGGTTCCACCGTGCCGAGTGGAAGATCGGGCCCGGGAACGCCTCCAGGCCGGGCACCTCGGGGATCCGAGGCTCCGTCAGCCGCCCGCACGCGAGGATCAGGTGCCGCGCGCGAACCACCGCGGGACAGTTCGCAGGAGATCGACTGCCCTCGACGCCGAGAGACCGCTTCCCGGCAGCCCCGGCGCCTGGATCTCCTGCGGTGTGTCCGGCTCGGACTTCGATGATCCAGCCCTCGCCATCCCACCGTGCCCCGGCGAGCGCGGTCTTCAGCCGCAGCTGCCGGTCGAGGCCCTCGTCGCGGACGACGCCCTCGAGGTAGGCGCGGATCTCGGCGCCCGGAGCGAAGACGCGCGACCATGCGGGCGACGGATGGCCGGAGAGCGCGTAGAGGTGGGAGGGCACGTCGCACGCGACGCCGGGATAGGTGTTGTCGCGCCAGGTGCCGCCGACCGACGCGCCGCGTTCCAGCATCACGAAGTCGTCGTCTCCCGCCGCACGCAGGGCGAGCGCGGCCGCGATCCCCGCGAACCCGGCGCCGACGATGACGGTGCCGACCTCGCCCGTGCCGACCTCGCCCGTGCCGGTCGCGCCTCCGCCGGTCGTGGTCATCCGTCGCCCCGCGGGACGTCGCCGTACGTCGTCGTCCGCTGCCGGAAGGGCCGGAAGAGCCGTCGCGCGATGCCGCGCGCGGTCTCCACGGGCAGCTCCAGGCCCGTCTCGACGCCCGCGCGGGGGCCGACCCGGCCATCCCGCAGCGTGCCGCCGAGGTCGTCGCCGCCCGCGCGCAGGAGATCGGCGGAGAGCTCGAGACCGTGCCGCGTCCACGGGATCTGCACGTGCGGGATGGCGCCCGACAGCATGAGGCGCGCGACCGCGACCATCGCGCGGTGCTCGTCCGCCGGGCTGCGGCCCGCGACGAGCGGCACGCCCCAGCCGGGCATCGGAATCGGCACGAACTCCGTGAAGCCGCCCGTCTCGGCCTGGATCGCGAGCAGCCTCCGCAGGTGCGCGACCCGCTCCGCCGCCGTCTCGACGTGCCCGTAGAACAGCACCGACGTCGAGCGGAACCCGGCCCGATGCGCGGCGGTGATCGTCTCGATCCAGCGGTCGACCTCGAGGTCGCCCGGCGCGACCTCTCGGCGCACCCGCTCGCTCAGCACCTTCACGCCCGTGCCCGGCACGGTGTCGACGCCCGCCTCGCGCAGCGCCGCCAGCGCGCCCGCGAGTCCGAGGCCGGTGCGGTCGGCGAGGTCGGCGACGTCCTGCGGACGGAACGCGTGCAGATGGATGGCCGGGGCCGCGCGCTTCACGGCTCGCGCGATGTCGAGGTAGGCGTCGGGCGCCTCGGACGGCGCCACCACGCCCTGCACGCAGATCTCGGTGAGGCCGAGGTCCACGGCATCTCGCGCCATGGCCTCGAGGAGGGCGAGGTCGTACTCGTCGTCCGCGCTCCCGCCCGCGGCTCGAAATCCGGTGCCGGCGATGTTCCGGTTCGCCACGACGCTGACGGTCTCGCCGACGGTGTACCGGCGCACGTCGTCCGCGGTCTGCGCGAGCGCGTCGAGCTCGTCGCCGGTGGCCGCCAGCAGCCGCTCCCACTCGGCGTCGTCGAGCGACGCGGGATCCTGTGCGGCGCGCTCGATGACCGCCGCGATGAGACCGCCGGGTGCCGACAGGGTGACGCCCGGGTCGACGGCGGGAACCGCGGCCGCCCCGGAAGGCGCCCGTCCCTCGGGGCGCAGCACCGCGCCATCCGCCCCGTGCCGCGCGAGCCCGTCGTCGCCGGCGAGGGCCCGCGTCGCATCGCGGATGGCCGGGTCGAGCCACGCGTCGTCGCGCACGTACTCCGGGTGCGCGGTGAGGCGCTCGCGGAGGGTGAAGCCGAGGTCTGCCGTCCGCGCGGCGAGGTCGTCGACGTGCGGCCAGGGGCGCTCGGGGTTCACGTGATCGGCGGTGAGCGGCGAGACGCCGCCCCAGTCGTCGGCGCCCGCGCGCAGCAGCAGCGCGAACTCCTGCGGGTCGGAGAGGTTCGGGGGCACCTGCACGCGCATGCGCGGGCCGAGCACGAGGCGCGTGACGGCGACCGCCGACGCGTGCTCGTGCAGCGCGGCGTCGGGGGCGTCCTGCATCGCGGTCCGCGGCTTGGCGCGGAAGTTCTGGACGATGACCTCCTGGATGTGCCCGTGCCGGTCGTGCGCATCGCGCAGCGCGATCATCGACTCGGCGCGGTCGCGGAGGCTCTCGCCGATCCCCACGAGGATGCCCGACGTGAACGGGATGCGCGCGCGGCCCGCGTTCTCGAGCAGCTCGAGCCGCACCGCCGGGTCCTTGTCGGGCGAGAGGTGGTGCACGCGGCCGGGCTCGGTGAAGAGCGTGCGCGAGGTCGTCTCCAGCATGACGCCCATCGACGGGGCGGATGGTCGCAGCGCGGCGAGCTCGTCCGGTCTCATCACACCGGGGTTGAGATGGGGGAGGAGCCCGGTCTCGTCGACGATGAGCCGCGCCATCGCGCCGACGTACTCGAGAGTGGAGGCGTAGCCGTGGACATCGAGCCATGCGCGGGCCTCGGGCCAGCGGTCCTCCGGCCGGTCGCCGAGCGTGAGGAGCGCCTCCTTGCAGCCGAGCGCCTGCCCCTGCCGTGCGACGGCGAGCACCTGCTCCGGCGACATGTACGCGGGCTTGGCCTTCTTGAGGAGCTGGTTCGGAGTGTCCACGAAGACGCAGTAGTGGCACCGATCGCGGCACAGGGTGGTCAGCGGGATGAACACCTTGCGCGAGTAGGTGATGACGCCGGGGCGCCCGGCGAGGGCGAGCCCCTCGTCCCGCGTGCGGGCGGCGAGATCGAGCACGCGCTCCCGGTCGGGGCCGTCGGCCTCGAGGAGCGCGAGCGCGTCGTCGACGTTCAGCCGCTCGCCAGCCTCGGCGCGCTGCAGGGCGGACTCGACGGCGGTCGCGCTGAGCAGGGTCACCGCCCCAGTCTCGCACCGCGAGGGCCCCCGGGCGCGGCGCGGCGCTGGCAGGATGGTCGTCATGGTGACGCTGCTCCTCGATCACGCGCAGCTCGAGATCGGGCTCTCGCCCCTCGAACGCGCCCTCGCCTTCCGTCGGGAGAGCATCCGCATCGCGCGCGCATCGATCGCGAAGGTCCAGCTGACCGGCGATCCGTGGACCTGGCTCCGCGGCGCGCGCGCTCGCGGGACGCTCGTCCCCGGCACCGTCGCGCTCGGCACGTGGCGCCTGGCCGACGGCGACGACTTCGTCGCGGTCCGCGGGCGGCGCCTGCCGGGCGTCGTCATCGACCTGGATGGCACGGGCGAGTTCCAGCGTCTCGTGCTGTCGACGCGGCACGGCCTCGCGCTCACGCGCGCGCTGCGCCTCGACCTCGATGCGGCCGCCGAAGCGGTGGAGCTCGGGACTCAGTCCCTCAAGACGCCGCAGCCCGCACCGCGGCCGGTGCCCCGCCCCGCGATCTGAGCGCTCCGGGACGGAATGCCACAAGGAGGCCTCCCGCCTCGTCGCACACGACATCGGCGCGCACGCCGTACACCTGGGCGATGAGCTCGGAGGTGAGAACATCGGCCGGGGCGCCGCCCGCGACCACCCGCCCGCGGTCGAGCACGACGAGATGATCGCAGAACATCGCCGCGAGATTGAGATCATGAAGGGCGATGACGGCGGTGACCGGGAGGTCGGCGATCAGGCGCAGGATCTCGAGCTGATGGCGGATGTCGAGGTGGTTCGTGGGCTCGTCGAGGAGGATCTCCCGGGGCTCCTGCGCGAGGGCCCGGGCGATCTGCGCCCTCTGGCGCTCGCCGCCGGAGAGGGTGTGCCAGAGACGGTCCGCCTTGCCCGCGAGCCCCGCGTGCCGCAGCGCGGCTTCCACCGCGCGGTCGTCGGCGGCGCTGTCGAGCCCGAACGGCGAGCGGTAAGGCGTCCGGCCCAGGCGCACCACGTCGCGGACGACAAGGTCGACGTCGGTGTCCGCATGCTGCGTGACGGTCGCGACGGTGCGGGCGAGGTCGCGACGGCGCAGCGTTCTGAGGTCTGCGCCGTCCAGGAGCACGGTGCCGGATTCGGGTCGCGCCACACCCTGCAGGAGGCGCAGGAGCGAGGACTTGCCGGAGCCGTTCGGCCCGAGCAGCCCGACGGTGTCTCCCGGCTGTGGATGGAGGGTGACCTCGTCCACGACGAGCACGCCGCCGCGTCGCCACGAGACCCGATCCGCCTGCAGCGTCATGCGCGACCCCGCTGCCGGACGAGGAGCAGCACGAAGACGGGGACGCCGACGATCGCCGTCGCGACGCCCACGGGGAGGGGCGTGGGCGCGAAGGCGACGCGAGCGGCCGCGTCCACCCACACCATGAACACGGCGCCGAGGACGACCGTGGCCGGCAGCACCCGCGAGTGGCGCTGGCCGACGAGCATGCGGGAGGCGTGCGGCAGCACCAGGCCGACGAACCCGATCGCGCCCGCGACGCTCACGAGCGTCGCGGTGAGGAGCGCGGTGAGGGTGAGCAGCAGGAAGCGGGTGCGCGCGACGTGGATGCCGAGCGACGCGGCCACATCCTCGCCGAAGGCAAACGCGTCGAGCGACCGGGCGGAGCCGAGGCCGAGGGCTGTCCCCGCGACCACGACGGCCGCGCAGAGGGCCACATCGTCCCAGCGCATGCCCTCGAGCGAGCCGAGCAGCCAGAACATCACGCCGCGCGTCTCGTCGGAGTCGGCGAACGCGAAGATCACCAGCGACGTGAGGGCGCTGAAGAGCTGCGTCCCGGCGACGCCGGCGAGGATGATGCCGGAGGTGCCGCCGCTGGTGTACCGAGCCAGCACCACCACGAGGCCGAAGGCGATCAGGGCACCCGCGAACGCACCGCCCGAGAGCCCGAGTGCTCCGCCGGAGACGCCGAGCACGCCGACGAGCACGGCACCGGTGGAGGCGCCCGAGGACACTCCCAGCACATAGGGGTCCGACAGCGGGTTGCGCGTCAGCGACTGCAGGATCGCGCCGCACAGTCCGAGCCCGGCGCCAGATGCGGCGGCGACGAGCGCACGGGGCAGGCGCTCCTCCCACACGATCGCGTCCTCCGACACCCGCACGGGGGTCTGCGCGAGACCGAGGTGGTTGAGCAGGATGTCGCGCACATTCACGAGAGACACATCCGCGGGGCCGAGGGTCACGGCGACTCCGACCGAGAGCAGCAGCGCCAGCGCGCCGGCCGCGATGAGCGCGAGACCCAGCGCGAGACGGGCAGGAGTCGAGCGGCGGCGGGGAGCCGGAGTCTCGACCGGCGTCGTGGTGGCCTCGGAGCGCTCGGTGTGCTCGATCGTCACCGACACCGTCATCCCTCGCCCTCGTCCTGGTGCTCGAGCGCCCAGGTACGGATCTTCTCCAGCGCGTCGACGAAGCGGATGGACGGATTCATCTCTGCCCCGTGCAGTGCGATGAAGTCCGCTCGCTGCACCGCGCTGAGGGTCCGGGTGAGCGGATCGGCCGTGAGGAAGGCGATCTTGTCGTCCAGGCGGTCGCCGGGGAACCGGTCGCGCTGCAGGTCGCCGAGCACGAGGATGCTCGGGTCGGCGTCGACGACGCTCTCCCAGCCCACCGCGGGCCAGTCATCGGCGGTGTCGGCGAACACGTTGGTCATGCCGGTCAGCTCCGCCAGCAGCGACGCGGAGCCGAACCCGCCCGCGGTGTACGGCGTCTTCGTGTCGGCGAACCAGAACACCGCGCTCCGCCCGCCGAGGTCGACGCCCTCCGTCGCGGCAGTCGCGCGCTCCTGGAGGTCGGCGATGAGCGCCGCCCCTCGGTCGGCGACGTCGAAGATGTCGGCGAGCTCCTGGATCTCCTGGTAGAGCGCCTCCACCTGCAGCGGCTCCGTGCGGGTGCCGCCGCCGTTGACGCTGATCCCGTTGTCGCAGTCGGTCGGGGACAGGTACGAGCCGACGCTCGTCTCAGCGAGACGATCGCGCGTCACCACGCCGCCCTCGTTGTAGTGACGACCGAACGACGCGGTCACGAAGTCCGGATCCGCCCCGAGCACGACCTCGTAGGTGGGCGCGTTGTCGGACAGACGCGGCACGCCCTCGTTCTCGTCGGCGAGCGACGGGAGGATCGGATCCGTCCAGGACGCGGTTCCCACGATGCGGCCGGCGAGGCCGAGCGAGAGGAGGATCTCCGTCGAGTTCTGGTCGAGTGACACGACACGCTGCGGCGCGCGCTCGATCTCGACTGTCTGGCCGCAGTTCTCGATGACAAGCGGATACCGCGTGTCACCCTGTCCGACGGCGTCCGCGGAGTCCTCGACCACCTCCGACGCTCCGCAGCCCGTCAGGGCGACGAGGGTCACGAGGGACGCCGAGGCGGCGATCGCGCGCAGGCGAGTGAAGATCACGGGGACTCCTTGTGCTCGAGCCCCGGACGATGACGGGCGCAGCGTAGGTCGGACCAAGTAAGGATAGCCTCATCTTCGTCGCGCCTCCGCAGCGGTCCTCAGACCGGGTGCGAGGAGCCCATCTCGTCGTCCCTCCGGTCCGCGTCGTGCTCGTCGGCCTCGTGAGGCTCACCGCCGCTGAGGATGTCGTCGAACGAGTACCCTTCCTCGTTCTCGCCCTCGACGACCGCGGCGTCCTCGTCCTCGGTGGACTCCTCGACGCCGAAGGTCGGGATGAGGATCGTCCGCGTGGCGAGGTCGTCGACGGTGGGCGCGGTCACCGGGGGGTGGGCGGCATCGTCCGCGAGCGGATCGTGCCCCAGGAAGGCGGCGGCGCCGGCTACCGGCTCAGATCCGCCGGCGAGGAGGTTCGCCAGCCGTGCCGAGCCGGGAAGGCTCAGCGGCGGGAGGTCGACGCGGGTGTCGTCCGCGGTCGGCTCGTCCTCCTGCGGCTCGTCCTCGTCCAGCTCGATGACCTCGTCCGGCTCCTCGAGGACGTCGGGCACGTCGGCGTCGTCCTCCCCGTCGACCGCTGCGGTGGCCTCCACCTCGGACTCGCGCTCGGTCTCGTCGTCGCCGCCGTCATCGACGATCTCGCCCTCGATCTCGTCGGCCGCGGCCTCGTCCTCGTCCTCGTCCAGCTCGACGATCTCATCGGGCTCCTCGAGGACGTCCGGGACGTCGGCGTCGTCGCGCTCGCCGTCGGCGCGGTCGGCCTGCGCGCTCTCGTCCGGCTGACCGTGGTCGTCGTCCGCCGCCGCGTGCTCCGCGCCTTCGGCCGATGCGCTCGGGGACACGCCCTCGGCTGCGGCGGCGTCGTCCTGCGTGAGCTGCGGAGCGACGTCCTCGTCGTCCCAGGCATGGGCGGCACCGGGGTCGCCGTCGAGGGCCGGTGCCTGCAGGAAGGCGTCGGCCTCGGCGACCTCGCGCGCGAACTCCTCGTCGCTCGTCGGCTCGCTGGATGCCGGCCTGCCCCAGGTGGCGGGTGTGGCCTCGGTCATGCCGCCGGCGTCCGCGGTCGCGGGGTCGCCGGCCGAGTCGCGGCCCTCGGCAGGATCCGGCTCGGAGCCCTCGACCTGCTCGGGATCGATCACGACGTCCTCGGACGCCGCGCCGTCGGTCGGCTCGGTCGCCTCGGCAGCCGCGCCGTCCGTCGCCTCGGCACCCGCGCCATCCGTAGCACCGGCACCTGCGCCACCCGCCAGACCGCCACCCGCCAGGCCGCCGCTCGCGGGCGGCAGCGCCGCGGTCATGGGCGCGACGTACTGCCCGCTGACGAGCTGGATGAAGACGTCCTCGAGGCTGGGGCTGCGCTGCTGCAGCGTGGTGAGGGCGATGCCGGCCGATGCGGCGAGTGCGCCGATCTGCGCGGCCGACGCGCCGTGCACGCTGATGCCGGAGCGGAGGAGCTCGAACTCGTAGCCCGCGTCACGGAGCGCGCGGGACAGAGCGGTGCGGTCGGCGGCGTCGACGGTGACGCTGAGGGAGGACGCGTCCTCGAGGTCCTCGATGGCGCCGGCGAAGACGAGCGACCCGTTGGAGATGACGAGGAGGCGGTCGGCGACCTGCTGGATCTCGCTGAGCAGGTGCGAGGACACCAGCACGGTGCGGCCCTCGTCGGCGAGGCGGCGCATGAGCAGGCGCATCCAGCGGATGCCCTCGGGGTCGAGGCCGTTGGCCGGCTCGTCGAGGATGAGCACGCCGGGGTCGCCGATGAGCGCCTCGGCCACCGCGAGCCGCTGGGTCATGCCGAGGGAGTAGCCGGAGATGCGCATGTCGGCGACGTCGGAGAGCCCGACGAGCGAGAGCACCTCCGCCACGCGCGTCGCGGGTACCCCCGTCTGACGCGCGACCGTCGTGAGGTGCTTGGTCGCGGTGCGGCGGGCGCGGAAGCTCGGGGACTCCGGAACCCAGCCGACGTGACGGCGGGGGCTCGTGAGCTGCGCGAAGGTCCGGCCGTCGATCGTCGCGGTGCCCGCGTTCGCGCGGAGCTGGCCGAGGAGGATGCGCAGAGTCGTCGTCTTCCCCGCCCCGTTCGGGCCGAGGAACGCGGTGACGAACCCGGGGTCGACGCGGGCGGTGAAGTCCGACACGGCCGCGATCCCGTCGAAGGTCTTGGTGACGCCCGTGAACTCGAGCACCTTGCCGTCGGTCATCTCGACCCCTTCATCTGCATGCATGTTCCCCCTATCTTGGCCGAATCCCGAGGGAAACCGTGGGACATCCGGGGGAAACCCCCACAGGAGGGGCCTGTCGGGCGTGCCCCGTGCGAGCGGTAACGTGGCTGACGTGATCGACACCGCCGCGCCCACCCGAGTCCGCTCGATGATGCGCGGCGGGGTCGGACGCCTCACGCTCGACCGCCCCGAGAGCATCAACGCGCTGACGCAGGAGATGCTCGAGACGGTCGGCGAGACCCTCGACGGATGGCGCGCGGAGCCGGATGTCTCGATCGTCCTGCTGCAGGGAGCGGGGGAGCGCGGGTTCAGCGCGGGCGGCGACATCCGCGACCTCCACGCGCGCATCACGGCGGGCGGCGAAGCGGCGGCGGACTCCTTCTTCCGCGTCGAGTACCGGGTCGACGCTGCGGTGGCGGAGTACCCCAAGCCGGTCGTCGCGATCGCCGACGGCGTCACCATGGGCGGCGGCATCGGCCTGGCGGGCAACGCGCACGTGCGCATCGTCACGGAGCGCTCACGACTCGCGATGCCGGAGACCCGCATCGGGTTCTCGCCCGACGCGGGCGGCTCGTGGCTGCTCGCGCACGCGCCAGGGCGCCTCGGCGAGTACCTCGCCCTCACGAGCGACACGATGGACGCGGCCGACGCCATCCACTGCCGCTTCGCGGACCACTTCGTGCCGCACGACAGCATCGAGTCGGTCGTCGACGCGCTCGAGATGCGCGCCGATCCGTCGAGCCCCACCGAGCTCGTCATGCTCTTCGACGAGACGCCGCCCGCCGGGCCCATCCAGCGCGCGCAGCCGTGGATCGATCACGCGTTCGCCGCCGACACCGTCCTGGAGATCCGCCACCGGCTCGAGCAGCTCGTCGCCTCCGGCATCGGCGCGGGGGAGGAGCGCACCCCCGCCTCGGCGCTCGCCGCCCTCGACGAGCGCTCGCCCACCGCGCTCGTCGTGAGCCTCGCGGCCATCCGCTCGGCTCGCGCGCTGCCGTCGCTGCGGCACGCGCTCGAGCAGGAGTACCACCTCATGTCGTGGTACCTCCGCACGCAGCCCGACATGGCGGAGGGGATCCGCGCCCAGGTCATCGACAAGGACCGGCAGCCGCGGTGGCAGCCCGCCACCGTGGCCGAGGTTCCGGACGACACCGTGGGGCGGGCCTTCGCGCATCGCGCCGCACGGCCGCTGTTCTCCGAGACGGAAGGACGATCATGACGCAGAAGTCGGATCTCGGCGCCTGGGGCGTCTGGCGGTCGGCGGGTCAGGCGGATGGCGGCTTCGCCCGTCGCGTGGAGGAGCTCGGCTACCGCACGCTGTGGGTGGGCGGCTCGCCCGCCGCCGACCTCGTCATCGTCGAGGAGCTGCTCGACGCCACGGCGGACCTGGTCGTCGCGACCGGCATCGTCAACATCTGGCAGGCCGACGCCCCGAGCGTCGCGCAGGCCTTCCATCGCATCGAGGACTCCCATCCCGGGCGGCTGGTGCTCGGCATCGGGTCGGGCCACCGGGAGGCGACGCCCGAGCGCGTGAAGCCGCTCGCCGCGCTCGGCTCCTACCTCGACGTGCTGGACGCGGAGGGCGTGCGTCAGGACCAGCGCCTGCTCGCCGCACTCGGCGATCGCACCCTCGCGCTCGCCGCGGAGCGCACACTCGGCGCTCACCCGTACCTCACGCTCCCGCCGCACACCGCGCACGCGCGGACGCTCCTCGGCGACGCGCTGCTCGCGCCCGAGGTGACGGTCTCGCTCGGGTCGGATGGCGATGGTGCGCGCGACGTCGCCCGTGCGTTCTGGGGGCGATACTCCCGCCTGTCGAACTACGTCGGCGCGCTGGAGCGCTTCGGCGCGACGGCCGAGGACCTGGCCGACGGCGGGTCGGATGAGCTCCTCGACCGCCTCATCGCCGGTCCCGACGCCGAGCGTGCGACCGCGGCCATCCGCTCGCATCTCGACGCGGGAGCCGACCACGTCGCCGTGCAGGCGCTCGGCGACGATCCGCTCGGGTCGCTCGAGCGCATCGCGGAGGGACTCGGCGTCTCCCGCTGACGCGAGACCGACGCCGGAGCGCCCCGCCCTCTCCGAGGAGGACGGGGCGCTCCGGCGTCGGCGTCAGCGCGTGCCGCAGGCGAGGGCCTCGAACGCGGCGGTCGCGGTCGCGGCGGTGACCTGATCGGTCACCGTGACCGTGCCCGCCGGAACGGAGCCCAGGCGCGCGTTGAACGCGATCGAGACGGTCTTGCCGGCTCCCAGCGCGCCGAGGGTCTTCGCGCCGTACGGCGTCGAGAGGGTGGCGTCGAGCGGCGCCGCGCTCTCGTTCGTCACGCTGACGGCCAGCACGACCCTGCCCGCGACGCATCGCGTCGAGGTCGCCACCGTCGCGCCGGCGGCCGATGGAGTCACGACGACGTCGGCCGTCACCCTGATGGCGGTGGAGCTGTAGAGCTTCCGGTCCGGCGCGTTCCACGCCGTGGAGCCGCCCGCCCCCTGCCACTGGTTGAGGTTCGCCCCGATCGACCGCACGGTGCCGGTGACGCGCTGGGGTCCCTCCGCATCGGCATCGAGCGAGGCGAGATCCCAGTCGACGGGCAGCGTCGCGACGCCTCGGCCGTAGGCCAGGTTCACCCGCGCCTCCGCGGGCAGCGCGCCTCGCACCTCGGCCGCGGCGCTGCCCGACGGCACCTCGACCGCGCCGAGGTGCGTGTCGACGGCCGACACGGCGTCGGCATTCCGCACGACGTCGTACTGCCCCTTCGTGAGCGACACCACGCCGCCGTGCTTCGTGCTCGGCGCCATGAAGAAGTCGGGCGAGGTGAGCTCCGACCAGCCGGCATCGAGGTCCGTCGTCTCCATCGGGCGATAGCCCGTGCTCGGGATGACATCGACGTAGAGGTACCACTCCTCGGCGTCGTGTCGCGGGAAGACGGCGGGCCCTTCGACCCCGCCGGCGTTGCCGCCGGCCCAGCCCGCGCCGATGCGCGTCTGGATCGTCTTCCAGGTCGTCGTGGGCAGCCACCACTCGCGCGCAGTGGTCGACTCCATGTAGATGCCCTTGCCCAGGCCGTTGTCCTTCGTGATCCGGTAGGTGGTCCCCTCGTTCTGGATCAGCGTCGTGTCGATGGCGTCGGCACCGGCGTCGACGAACACGCCGCCGTACGCGTACGACTCCTGCGTGAAGTCCGTCGTGGCGCCCCACAGCACGCGGCTGTAGGTCGCGCCGGTGTGCGCGCTGTCGGAGTAGACGTTCGACGACCAGTAGAGGACGAACGCGCCCTTCCCCTCCCCGTGGAAGTCCGGCACCCACGTCGCCTCCGGAGCCCACGCCATCCCGAGTTCGGCGTGGGTGACGCCGTCGGCCGTGGCGGCCACATCGAACTGGCGCAGATCGCTCCAGGTGACGAGGTCCTTCGACTCCCACACGTTCAGCTTCGTGCTGCCCTGCGACGACCAGTGGCACCAGGACGTGCAGGATCCCGAGCCCTGGTCGCCGCCGAACACGCGCAGGTCCGTCGCGATGATGTAGTACGTCTCGTTCTCGGGGTTGTACGTCAGGTACGGGTCGCGCACGCCGGTGGTGCCCAGGTCGGACGCGAGGATCGGCTTCCCCCCGTTCAGCGGATCCCACTGCTCCGGGTCGTCGCCGCGTGAGACGTCGAGGTAGATCTTCTCGGCGTATCCGGCCGAGTCCTCCACGAAGTGCACCATCACGTACCCGAAGGGCGTGTCGACGCCGGGAGCCGGCTCGATGGTGACGGGCACGCTTCGAGAGACCTCCTGCCCGCGCACGACCGCGGTCGCGGTGAGTTCGGCCGTCATCGCGGGCTCGCCGGTCTCCGGCTGGGCGACGGTGGCGGTGCGGCCGTCCGCGGCCACGGTCACCGCCGGGTCGGACGACGACCATCGGACGATCCCGCCGTAGTCGGGAAGCGTCGTGCTCGCCTCCTCGAACACGACGTCGGCGACCCCGGCCAGGGTCTTCTGCGCGGTCTCCCGGTGCGCGTCGGAGTGGATGGCGCCGTCGGCGTCGGAGACCGCCGCCACCTCCTCGGCAGCGAGCGCGCGGTCGTAGACCCGGAACGTCGACACCTCGCCCTTGTAGAAGGGGTCGGGGTAGGGGGAGCGGCCGATCGCGTTGAGCGACTGATCGGTGAGCGCGGCCGGCGTGAGGTCCGTCGCCGTCTTCCCCACCAGAACGCCGTCGACGTAGAACGACAGGGTGTGCGCGGAGCCGTCGAGCACCGACGTCAGGCTGTACCAGCGGTCGGCCGCGAGAGGGCCCTTCGCGGGCGCATTCGCCTCGCCGCGATTGCCCGAGGTCGTGATCGCCGTGCGCGCGACATCCCGCACGGAGGTGAACCAGTACTGGCTGGTCGCGTCGTCGCCGATGTTCCAGAGGAAGTTGTAGCTGCTCTTCATCGTCGCGTCGAGCTTCGTCTCGATGGTGATCGAGGCGGAGTCCTCTCCGCTGAGCAGGTCGGCGGGCAGACGCACCCAGTCGGCCGTCGTGCTCGACTTGGAGCCGCCCGTGAGCACGAGCGACGACCCCGTCCAGAGCGAGTCCGAGCCGTTGACCACCTCCGCCGCACCGGGCCCGTCCGCGACGAGGTTGGAAACGGCGGTGCCGCTGGTCTGCGAGAAGGCGTACTCCGCCACGAGTCCGTCGCGCGGCGCTTCGCCATCTCCGTCCGCTTCCGATGCGGCGGCGCTCGCCGGCAGGCCTGCGGCGACCAGGGCCGCCCCGGCCAGCACGGCGGCCGACGCGCGGATGCGCTGGAACCGCACGCGAAGCGGATCCCGAAGCGAGGGGTCTGAGGACACGGCAGCTCCTTTGCTGAGACGGCGCGACAGCGCGCACGGTGAGGACAGTCGACCGCGAAGGTCCGGCCGCGGCGAGGCGGGCGTTGTTCCCGGTAACAGTCAGCCGTCATGCTAGCCGTCTCCGCTCCGCAGGACCAGTGCCGCGATTCCCGTCGGAGGACCCGCCGTGTTCCCGCTACCATCGACCTGCTGGCTATGCTGAGGGGGCCGAGCGCGAGGCCGCGCGGCACCCTCGGCCGTCGTCGCGGCCGGCGGCCCCGAAGGCGATGGAGAGCACGTGGCGACCAGCGGTGCCGACAAGCCGAACATCCGGCAGGTCGCCCAGCTCGCCGGCGTCTCGCACATGACGGTCTCGCGGGTTCTCAACGACTACCCGCACATCAAGGAGGCCACGCGCCGCCGGGTGATGGAGGTCATCGAGGAGCTCGACTACCGGCCGAACATGGCGGCGAGAGCGCTGGCCACGCAGAAGAGCCGGCGGATCGGCGTCGTCGTGGAGAGCGCCGTCGAGTTCGGACCGACGAGCACGCTGCGCGCGGTCGAATTCGCCGCCCGCGCATCCGGCTACGCGGTCAGCTCGATCGCGCTGCGCGACGGCGACGAGATCACACCGCAGGAGGCGGTGGACAACCTCACCGCTCAGGGCATCGACGCGCTCTGCGTGGTGGCGCCGCGGTCGTCGTCGGTCGCCGCGCTGCGCAAGATCTCGATCAGCATCCCGGTCCTCGTCGTCAAGCCCGACAAGGATCCGACGTTCCTCACCGTCTCGGTCGATCAGCAGGAGGGGACGAAGCTGGCCGTGGACCACCTGGTGTCGCTCGGGCATCGCGACATCCTCCATCTCGCCGGCCCTCTGGATTGGCTGGACGCCCGTGCCAGGGAACGGGCCTTCCACGCGCGCGCGAAGGCCTGGGGCATCCGGGAGCGGCCGATCGTCGTGGGCGACTGGACCGCCGACTTCGCGTACGACTTCGCCATGGGCATCCGATCGATCCCGGAGTACACCGCCGTCTTCGTCGCGAACGACGAGATGGCGGTCGGGCTCGTCCACGGCCTGCACGACCGGGGGATCTCGGTCCCCGACGACCTGAGCGTCATCGGCTTCGACGACGTGCCGCTGGCCGCCCACGTGCTTCCGCCGCTCACGACCGTGCGGCAGAACTTCCATGCGCTGGGGGTGTCCGCCGTCGACATGCTGCGCGCGGCCATCGAGGAGCGGGAGATCCCCCGGGTCACCCGCATCCCCGCCGAGCTCGTCGTGCGCTCTTCCACGACCGCCCCGCGGGAGACGGGCTCATGACTGCCGGGCGCCCGGTCATCGAGATGACCGGCATCGTGGTGGAGTTCTCCGGCGTGCGGGTGCTCGATGACGTGGACCTCACGCTGCGGGCGGGCGAGGTGCACGCGCTCATGGGGGAGAACGGCGCGGGCAAGTCGACCCTGATCGGCGCGCTCACCGGCACTCTCGCCATCCGCTCGGGCGTGGTTCGCGTCGACGGCGAGGAGCGCACGCCCGTGGGCGTCGCGCGCAGCCGCGCCGAGGGCATCGCGACCGTGTTCCAGGAGACGCGGCTCAGTCCGCAGCTGACCGTGGCCGAGAACGTGATGCTCGGCAACGAGGTCCGCGGCAGGTTCGGCATCGACTGGAGGGCGAATCGCGCCCGAGCCGGTCAGGTGCTCCGGCAGCTGGGCCTCGCCGACCTCGACCCGCGCACGCCGCTGTCCGTCCTGTCTCCCGCGGTCAAGCAGCTCGTCGCCGTGGCTCGAGCCCTCGTGGTGGAGCCGCGCGTGCTCATCCTCGACGAGCCCACCTCGAGCCTCGACGCCGCCGAGGTGCAGACGCTGCTGCGGGTGGTCCGGACCCTCCGCGACCAGGGGGTGGCCATCCTCTTCGTCTCGCACTTCCTCGAGCACGTCTTCGCCATCGCCGACCGCATGACCGTGCTGCGCGGTGGGCGGGTCGTGGGGGAGCACCTCGCCGCCGAGGTCGACCGCGCGGACGTCATCTCCAAGATGATCGGCGAGGACATCGAGGCGCTGCGGGCGCTTCGCTCCGAACGGCTCGCGCATCACTACGAGGCCTCGGGCCAGCAGACGCTGCGCGCGGCATCCCTCGGTCGCCGCGGCGTGCTGGAGCCGACGGATCTGGAGCTGTCGCGGGGAGAGGTCGTCGGCTTCGCGGGGCTGCGCGGATCCGGACGAACGGAGCTCGCCCGGCTGCTGGGCGGGGTGGAGAAGGCCGACACGGGCGAGCTCTGGGTGGATGGCCGGCGCGTGCAGCTGCGCGGGCCGGGTGCGGCCCTGCACCATCGCGTCGCGATGTCGACGGAGAACCTGCGCGAGGACGGCATCATCGACGGCCTGACGGCCCGCGAGAACATCGTGCTCGCGCTCCAGGCCTTGCGCGGATGGTCCCGGCCCCTCTCCCGCGGCGAGCAGGACGCGCTCATCGACACCTACCTCGACGCGCTCCACCTCGATCCCGACGACATCGACCGTCCCGTCGAAGAGCTCTCCGGCGGCACGCAGCAGAAGATCATGCTCGCCCGGCTGCTGGCCACGCGGCCGCACGTGCTCATCCTCGACGAGCCGACCCGCGGCATCGACATCGCCGCCAAGCTCGACATCCAGCGTCGGGTCGCGCAGCTCGCCGGGGATGGGGTGGCGGTGGTCTTCATTTCCTCCCAACTCGAAGAGGTCGTGCGGCTCAGCGATCGCATCGTGGTGCTGAAGGACCGCGAGAAGATCGGCGAACTCAGCAACGGACCCGGCGTCACCGTGGACACCATCGTGGAGATGATCGCGGCCGACCTCGACGAGTGATCACGATCGGGAAACGCTCTTGCGGAGAACAAATTGTTCCCGGTAACATCTCGAGCACGACGCACCATCGCGTCACTGCAATCAGCGATGGGTCCATGACGGATCCACGTTGCCGGGCGACCCTGCGCCCGGTATCTCGAGGAGGAGAACCATGTCTGCAAAGAAGCGCGTCATCCAGCTGCTGGGCCTGGCCAGCGTCGGCGCCCTCTCGCTCGGCCTCGCCGCCTGCTCCGGCGGTGCGGACGCCTCCAGCGGCGAGGACGTCACCACGATCGGCTTCGTCGCGGTCGGCCCCGAGGGCGCCTGGCGTGAAGCCAACGAGAGCAACATCCAGGACACGTTCACCGAGGACGCCGGCTACGAGCTGAAGTACGCGCCGGCGACGAACCTCGACCAGAAGTCGCAGATCGACGCCTTCACGTCGTTCGTCGACGAGGGCGTGGACGTCATCCTCCTGTCGGCGACGGAGGGCTCGGGCTGGGAGGACTCCCTGAAGCGCGCCCAGGAGGCGGAGATCCCCGTCATCCTCATCGACCGCGGCATCGAGCCCGACGACAACAGCCTCTACGTCACGCGGATCGCTCCCGACAACATCGAGGTCTCCACGTCGGTCGCGGAGTGGGCGACGTCGCAGTTCCCGGACGGCGCGAACTACTTCGTACTCGAGGGCCCCGCGGGCGTCTCCGTCGTCAACGAGCGCAACGAGGGCTTCGACGCCGTCGTCGGCGGCGAGTCGGGCTTCACCAAGGTCGGCGCGCAGACGGCGAACTGGTCGACGGAGGAGGCGAAGAGCGTCGTGGAGACGGTGCTCAAGTCCAACGGCAACGACGTGCAGTTCATCTTCGCCCAGAACGACGAGATGGGCCTCGGAGCGGTGCAGGCCGTCGAGGAGGCCGGCCTCACCCCGGGTGAGGATGTCAAGGTCGCGACGATCGACGGCACGAAGGGCGCCCTCGAGGCGCTCGCCGCCGGCGAGCTGAGCTTCGTCGCCGAGTACAACCCGCTGTTCGGCGAGACCGCGCTCGACGTGGTGGAGACCGTCCTCGACGGCGGCGACGTGGAGCCCTACATCGTGGTGCCGAGCGAGACCTTCGACTCGCCCGAGGCGGCCGAGACCGCCCTCCCGGAGCGCAAGTTCTGACCCACTGAGGCCGACGCCTCTCTTCGGTGCGGGGCCCTCGCGGCCCCGCACCCTCGGACCACCCGCGACGGCGCTCGCGGCGACAGATGTGGAGCATGCGATGCCGGATTCGCTTCCGATCGTGGAGATGAAGGACATCTCGATCTCCTTCCCCGGCGTGAAGGCGCTCGACGAGGTGAGCTTCCGGCTCTTCCCCAGCGAGGTGCACACGCTCATGGGAGAGAACGGCGCGGGCAAGTCGACGCTGATCAAGGCGCTCACCGGCGTCTACCGGATCGACGAAGGCGAGATCCGCATCGCGGGCGAGCCTCGCCGCCTCGGCGGCACCGCCGACGCGCAGAGCGCGGGGATCTCGACGGTGTACCAGGAGGTGAACCTCTGCGCGAACCTGACGATCGGCGAGAACGTGATGCTCGGGCACGAGGTCAAGGGGGCGGCGGGCATCAACTGGCGTGCCACGCACCGGGCGGCGAGCGCGGCCCTCGAGAAGCTCGGCCTCGGCCATCTCAATCCCAAGCAGTCGCTGGCCACCCTGCCGCTGGCCATCCAGCAGCTGGTCGCGATCAGCCGGTCGATGGTCGCCCAGTGCAAGGTGCTCATCCTCGACGAGCCCACCTCCAGCCTCGACGCGAACGAGGTCGAGCAGCTGTTCGGCGTCATCCGTCGCCTCCGCGACCAGGGCGTCGCCATCCTCTTCGTCTCGCACTTCCTCGACCAGGTCTACGCGATCAGCGACCGGCTGACGGTGCTGCGCAACGGCCGATTCGAGGGCGAGTACCTCACGCGCGAGATCGAACGCGGCCAGCTCATCTCCAAGATGATCGGCAAGGACATCGCCACGCTGAAGTCGCTCGACGCGAAGGCCGCACGACGCGTGCGCTCCGACGAGTCGGCGCTGTATTCCGCGAAGGGCATCAGCCGCAAGGGCGCGCTCGAGCAGGTCGACCTCGACCTGCACCGCGGCGAGGTCGTCGGCATCGCCGGCCTGCTGGGCTCCGGCCGCACAGAGCTCGCGCGCCTCGTCTACGGCGCCGATCGCGCCGACACGGGCGAGGTCACCCTCCGCGGGAAGAAGGCCGACATCGGCGCTCCCGCCAAGGCGCTCGCCGAGCGGATCGCCTTCTCAAGCGAGAACCGCCGCGACGAGGGGATCATCCGCGACCTCAGCGTCCGCGAGAACCTCATCCTCGCGGTGCAGGCCAAGCGCGGCTGGGCTCGACCGCTGCCGCGACGCGAGCAGGACGAGCTCGTCGAGAAGTACATCTCGGCTCTCGGCGTCCGACCGGCGGACCCCGAGCGGCCCATCCGCCTGCTGTCCGGCGGCAACCAGCAGAAGGTGCTCCTCGGGCGCTGGCTGGCCACGGATCCCGAGATCCTCATCCTCGACGAGCCCACGCGCGGCATCGACGTCGGCGCGAAGGCGGAGATCCAGGAGTACGTCGCCGCGCTCGCCGACCAGGGGCTCTCGGTGGTCTTCATCTCCTCCGAGCTCGACGAGGTGGTGCGTCAGAGCGACCGGATCATCGTCCTGAAGGACCACCGCAAGATCGCGGAGCTCGAGGCCGGGCCCGGAGTCTCGGCCGATTCCATCGTCACCATCATCGCCGAGGACGGCCTCGACGACGAGACCGCGGACGTCGCCGTCCGCGAGGAGGTCGCATCATGAGCGCGAGCACAGCGCGCCCCGGCGAGGCCCTGAAGGGCCTCCTGAAGCACCAGTACGTATGGGGCGTCGTCGCCATCGTGCTGCTGCTCATCGTCAATCTCATCAAGGACCCGGGCTATCTCGCCATCAGCGTCGGCTCATCGGGCAATCTCGTCGGCAACGTCATCGACATCCTCCGCGCGGCCGCCCCGATCATGCTGATCGCGGTGGGCATGTGCCTGGTGGTCGCCACGGGCGGCATCGACCTCTCGGTCGGATCGGTGATGGTGGTCGCCGGCGCGGTGTCCATGGAGCTCCTCAAGGCCATGGACGCGCCGAGCTCGTTCGGCGCCGCGATGGCCGCGCTCGCGCTCGTGGTCGTCGTCAGCGCCGCGCTCGGGGCCGTCAACGGCGTCCTCGTGTCCGTGGTCGGTCTGCAGCCCTTCATCAGCACCCTCGTCATCATGCTCGCCGGACGCGGGCTGGCAAAGGTCATCACGGGCGGGCAGAACACGGCCGCGACGAACGACTCCTTCCGCTGGATCGCCAACGGCTACGTGCTCGGTCTGCCGGTCGTCTTCCTCCTCGCGCTGCTCATCGTCGTCGCGGTGGGACTGCTCGTGCGGCGCAGCGCCCTCGGTCTCATGCTGGAGGCGATCGGGATGGACGCGAAGGCCGCGCGCCTCGCCGGCGTCAACCGCCGCGCGCTGCTGCTCACGGTCTACATCGTCAGCGGCATCCTCGCCGGCATCGCCGGCGTGTTCGCGACAGCCAGCGTGATGACGGTGGACGTCTCCCGCACCGGCTACCAGCTGGAGCTCGACGCCATCCTCGCCGTCGTCATCGGCGGGACCTCGCTCGCCGGCGGCAAGTTCAACGTGACCGGCGCCGTCGTGGGCGCGATCCTCATCGCCACCCTCGACAAGACCGTCGTGTTCCTGGGCGTCTCCTCCTCGGCGACGCCCGCCTTCAAGGCCATCGTCATCGTCGCGCTCTGCCTGCTGCAGTCCGAGCGGGTGCGGCGCATGTTCCGTCAACGTCGGGCGGGCGCTTCCCGCTCCGTCAAGAGAGAGGTCGTCGCGGCATGAGCGCTCTGACCACGTCGCCGGCGACTCCGCCGGCGCAGCATCGAGGCGACTCGCTTCTGAAGCGGCTGTCGCTCCACCTCGACACGCTCCCGACCGCGGCCGCGATCATCATCTTCCTCGGGATGATCATCTACGGCGAGGCCGCATACGGGCAGATCGTGCAGTTCAACACGCTGTCGAACCTCCTCATCAACAACGCGCACCTCATCATCCTCGCGGTGGGCCTGACCTTCGTGATCATCACGGGCGGCATCGATCTGTCGGTCGGCGCCATCATCGCCTTCAGCAGCGTCGCCGGCGTGCTCCTCATCAACGCCGGCTGGAACCCGTGGCTCGCGATGGTGCTCATGGTCCTCATCGGGACGGTCTTCGGCGCCGTGTCGGGAGTGCTCATCCAGTACTTCAACGTGCAGCCCTTCATCGCGACGCTCGCGATGATGTTCCTCGGGCGCGGCCTGGCGTCGATGCTGAGCACGGTTCCCGAGCGGCTCGCCGACGACTCGGCCGTCCGCCTGCTGGGCGTGCAGGTGAAGATCCTCGACGGCCCGAAGGTCAATGACATCGTCATCACACCGGGCGTCCTCATCGCCGTCCTCGTCGTCGCCGCGGCGTTCTTCGTGCTGCACCGCACGCGCACCGGGCGCACCGTGTACGCGATCGGCGGCTCCGAGCAGTCCGCGGCGCTCATGGGCCTCCCCGTGACCGCCACCAAGCTCTGGGTGTACGTGATCAGCGGAACGCTGGCGGGCCTCGCGGCCGTCGTCTACACGGCGCGACTGGGAAGCGCGCAGAACATCACCGGCATCGGCTGGGAGCTGGATGCCATCGCCGCCGCCGTCATCGGCGGCACGCTCCTCACCGGCGGCGCGGGCTTCGTGCTCGGCTCCGTGATCGGCGCGCTCGTCCTGGGACTCATGAACGTCCTCATCACGCGCGACGGCGGCATCCCGCCGGAGGCGACGACCATCATCACGGGAGGAATCCTCCTCGTGTTCGTGCTGCTCCAGCGGGCCGTGCTCGCCCGCCGCCGCGAGTAGCGCCCCCGACTGCGCCGGCGCCTCATCGACCGAACGGGTCTGAGGCGCCGGCGCCACCCGCTCCCGGGCGCGCCCGATCGGCGCGCCATCCGAACGACCGCGACGTCGACGACGACGTCGTTCCCACCTCGAAGACGAGAGGCACGCACCCGTGCGAACACTGCTCCGCCCCACCGCCGTCGGCATCGCCGCGGCCCTCACCATCGGCCTCGCCGCCGCCAGCGCGCCGGCTTCGGCCGCCGACGTGGAGCCCCTGCTCCACTACTCCTTCGACGCCGCGCCCGCAGACGGCGTGACGATCGCGGATGTCAGCGGGCACGGCCACGACGCCACGCTGCGGCAGTCGGGCGCCTCCTTCTCGGATGGCGTCCTCTCCCTTCCCGGCGGATCGGCCTCGAGCGCGGCGGCGTACGTCCAGCTGCCGTCGGCCGCCCTCGCCGGCAAGAAGGACCTCACGGTGTCGGCGTGGGTGCAGACGCGCTCGGGGGCGGGCAACGTGTCCGCGGCCTTCGTCGGGGCACCCGTCGCCTCCGGGGCGTCCTATTCGAGCGCCTACTGGCTGCTGAACCCGTCGAACCTCAGCGGCTATGTGAAGTCCGTGATCACGAACACCGCGAACCCCTCCGCCCCCTGGGGCACTGAGGTCGGCGCCGGCGCGACGGGAACGCCGACATCCGGCGTGCGCACACCGGCGGGGATGGCGCTCTACACGACGGTCATCGACGGCACCAACGGCAAGCTGACCGTCTACGTCAACGGCGCGAAGGTGTCGGAGAACACCATCGCGCGCAACGTCTCCAGCTTCGGCAGCAGCCTGGTGGCCTATCTCGGCCGCTCGACGTACTCGGACGCGTTCTTCGCCGGCGACTACGACGATGTCGCGATCTACGACGCGGCGCTCGACGCGAGTCAGGCAGCGGGCCTCTACAGCGACGGCGCCCTCGACCGCGCGGTGGCCTCGGTCGAGCTCCCGAGCACGGCGGAGCAGGACTTCGCGCTGCCGACCACGGCATACGGCGCCGCCATCGCCTGGAGCTCCGACAGCCCGGCCGTCACGGTCGGCGCGGGAGGCGCTGCGTCGGTCACGCGTCCGGAGCCCGGCTCGGGAGACGCGAGCGTGACGCTGACCGCCGTCTTCACCGCCGGCGGCGCCTCGCGCACCGAGCGGTACGCGCTGACGGTGCCGGAGGACCTCACCGACGCGCAGAAGGCCGACGCCGACCTCGACGCGATCCAGCTGGCGAACCTCGACGACGTCCGCACGAACCTCTCGGTGCCCACGCGGGGTGCGAACGGCGCGTCGATCTCGTGGGCGCTGTCGGACTCCGCTCGCGCGACCCTGCGCGAGGGATCTGCGGCGGACACCGAGACGGTGGTCGTGGAGCGGCCGGCGGCCGGACAGCCGAGCGCGGAGGTCATCGCGACCGCCACCGCCCGGGTGGGCGACGCCGTCCGCACGCGCGCCTTCACGCTGAAGCTGCAGCCGCTCCCGGCGGGCGACGCGGAGGAGGAGGAGGCGTACGTCTGGGCGTTCTTCACGGGCGAGGGCGACGGCGCCGAGCGCGTGAGCCTCGCGGCCTCCCGCGGCAACGACGCCCTCAGCTGGAACACCCTCAACGAGGGGCAGCCGATCTTCACCTCCACGCAGGGCACGCAGGGGCTCCGCGATCCGTTCATCATCCGCTCGGCGGAAGGCGACCGCTTCTACATGCTCGCCACCGACCTGAAGGTCGCGGGCCTCGCGGGCGGCTTCGACACGGCGCAGCGCACGGGCTCGCTCCACATGGAGGTGTGGGAGTCGAACGACCTCGTGCACTGGTCCGAGCAGCGCCACGTGAAGGTGTCCGGCGACAACGCGGGCAACACCTGGGCGCCCGAGGCGTACTGGGATGAGGAGCTCGACACCTACGTCGTCTACTGGGCCTCCAACCTCTACGACACGACCGACCCCGCGAAGCGCACGGCGGTCACATACAACCGCATGATGTACGCCACCACCGACGACTTCGTGACGTTCTCGGAGGCGAAGCCGTGGGTCGACGTCAAGCGCGGCACCGGCCGGGGGACGATCGATGCGAGCATCGCGCGCGTCGGCGACACCTTCTACCGCTTCCTGAAGGACGAGGCCTCCATGACCATCCGTCAGGAGAAGTCGACCGACCTGCTCGCGACGGTGACCGGCGCGCTTCCCGATGCGACCGGCCCCGCCGACGAGTGGACCCTCGTCAAGGACAAGGTGGCGACGGGCCTGCCCAACGGCGAGCCGGGCGGCACCTTCACGCAGGGCGAGGGGCCGAGCATCTTCCCCGCCAACGAAGGGGACGTGAACGAGCACGAGTGGTACCTCTTCATCGATCAGCCCTCGTACCACGCCGGGCCGAACTACTACATCCCGTTCGCGACCGACGACATCGCGGATGGTGACGCCTGGGAGCCGGTCGGGGCCGCGCTGCGCGCGAACCTGCCGCAGAACGCGGACGGCGGCAAGCCGCGGCACGGCACCGTGCTCCCGGTGACCCGCGACGAGTACGAGGCGGTGCTGCGCTCGTTCGCGCCGGACATCGCCGTGGCGAAGGCCGACGCGATCGCCGTCGACACGACCGCCGGCACCGCGCCGGTGCTGCCGGGCGCTCACCTCACCATGGCCGACGGCACGCAGCAGGACGTCGCCGTCGCCTGGAACGAGATCGACGCCGCGTCGTATGCGAAGGCCGGCACGTTCACCGTCTCCGGCGTCGCACAGGACGCATCGCGTGCACCGGTCCAGGCCACCGTCACAGTGACCGCACCGCTCGAGGTCGTGGCCTCCGCGCGGTGCCTCGCCGGGAAGGCGACCATCGCGGTCACCGCGAAGAACGTCGGCGACGACCCGATCGACGTGACGCTGACGACGGCGTACGGCGCGAAGACGATTCCCGGGCTGAAGCCGGGGGCGAGCTCCTCTGCCGCCTTCAGCACCCGCAAGGACAGCATCCCCGCCGGAACCGTCACCGCGACCGCCGACGGCGCCACCATCGGCGCCGCCTACCCCGCGACCGCCTGCCGCTGACCCGGGAAACGGACGAAACGCCATGCGCACGACGACACGTCGGGTGAGGGGCGCGAGCATCGCGGCGGTCGCCGCCGTCGCGATGCTGGCCTCCGGGCTCGCTCCCGCCACCGCCTCCGAGGCCTCGTTCGAGGACGCGAAGGTCCTCGACCTCCGCTTCGACGGATCCCTCGCCGACACCAGCGAGCAGGCCGCCGCCATCGCGATGCAGAAGGGCGCCCCGCGCTTTGCCGCCGGTCTCGACGGCGGCCAGGCCTTCGAGTTCGACGGCGCCAGCGCCATCCGCCTCGGCACCGGAGCGCATCTCCAGCCGCAGGATCTCACCGTGTCGTTCTGGTACAACCCGACGACAGCGATGACGGGCGAGCAGGTGTTCGCCTGGAGCAAGGACGCCTACAACTCCGACGGGTGGTATCTCACCTCGGAGAGCGCAGGCACCCCGCTCGCGCTCTCGATCGGGCCGTCCTCCGGGCAGCCCTACAAGGTCGCCGTCGACGTGCCGCGCGCCGAGTTCTTCCCGACCGGGGAGTGGACGCACGTCGTCGCCACGTACGACCACGAGACCAAGGGCGTCGCGTTCTACCGCAACGGAGAGCGCCAGCCCGCGACAGTGAAGTACGCCGTCGGTCCGACGGCCTCGGGCGTGCTCGAGTCGGAGACGACGACCGTCAAGACGCTCGGGTTCAACGGGCCGCGGTACAACGGCTCGCACCTGAAGGGCCTCCTCGACGACTACGCGCTCTACGACGCGGTGGCGTCGGTCGACGATGTCGTGGCGCTCACCCGCGTGCACGACGCGGACTTCGATGCGAGCGCCGTGGCCCAGGCCGACCTGGAGCGCATCACGCTCCCCGAGAAGGTCTCGACCGACTTCGACCTGCCCGCGGAGGGCCGGTCGGGCACCGCGATCACGTGGACGTCCTCCGATCCGGAGATCGTCGCGATCGAGGCGGGCCACGCCCGCGTCAGCGCGCCCGAGCGGGGGACGTCGCAGGTGACCCTGACGGCGACCGGCGCCTACGGCTCGAGTGCACCCGTCACGCGCGACTTCGCCCTCGCCGTCGAGCCCCTGAACGCGGAGGCTGCGATGCACCTCCTCGAGGCGGGCCTCGAGAACGTGACGGTGGCCGATCCGTACCTGCAGAACGCGAACGAGAAGACCGTCGACTACCTCCTCGAGCTCGACTCCGAGAAGTTCCTCCACTCGTTCTACACGACCTCGGGCCTCACGCCCACGACGGACTACGGGTACGGCGGCTGGGAGCGCGCGAGCGGCACCCGCTTCCAGGGGCACTTCTTCGGCCACTACATCTCCGCGCTCGCGCAGTCGTCGGCGACGGTGACGGATGGCGCCACGCGCGAGCGTCTGCTGCAGGAGCTGACCGAGGCGGTCGACGGGCTGAAGCGCAGCCAGGACGCCTACGCCGCGGCCCACCCCGCCAGCGCCGGCTACGTCGCGCCATTCGCGACGAACGTCCTGCCGAGCGGCGGCGACGGCCTGCTCGTGCCGTTCTACAACCTGCACAAGGTGCTCGCCGGGCTCCTCGACGCCCACCGATACGGGCCGTCCGAGACCTCCGCCGAGGCGCTCGAGGTCGCATCGCGCTTTGGCACGTGGGTGCGGAACTACGCCGCGTCGCTCCCCGACCCCTCCGTCATCCTGCGCACAGAGTACGGCGGGATGAACGAGGCGCTGTACGAGCTGTACGAGATCACGAAGGATCCCGCGCACAAGCGCGCCGCCGAGTACTTCGACGAGGTGTCGCTGTTCCAGCAGCTCGCGGCCGGGCAGGACGTGCTGAACGGCAAGCACGCGAACACCACCATCCCGAAGCTCGTCGGGGCGCTCAAGCGCTACACGGTCTTCACGGAGAACCCCGACCTCTACGCGAAGCTGACGGACGCCGAACGTGCGAGCCTCGACATGTACCGGACGGCGGCCGAGCGCTTCTGGCAGATCGTCGTCGACGACCACACGTACGCCAACGGCGGCAACAGCCAGTCCGAGCACTTCCACGGTGCCGACGAGCTGTATGCGCACGCCAACAACGGGATCACCACCGGCTACGGCGAGAACTCCACCTCCGAGGGCTGCAACGAGTACAACATGCTCAAGCTCAGCGAGGCGCTGTTCGCCGTGACGAAGGACGTGAAGTACGCGGACTTCTACGAGTCCACGTTCATCAACACCATCCTCGCGTCCCAGAACCCCGAGACCGGGATGGTCACGTACTTCCAGCCCCAGACGGCGGGCTACGCCAAGGTCTTCGGAACGAAGTTCGACCAGTTCTGGTGCGACCACGGGACCGGCGTCGAGAGCTTCACCAAGCTCGGCACGGCGTTCTACTTCCGGGACGACGAGTCGGTCTACGTGAACCAGTTCCGGTCGTCCGAGCTCAGGGACGCGGCGCGGAACCTGCGCCTGACGCAGACCGCCGACATCCCACGGGAGGACACCGCGCGATTCACCGTGGCCGCCCTCGACGGGGGCGCTGTCGCGGCCGGGACCGTGCTCCGGCTGCGGGTGCCGAGCTGGGTCGCGGGCACCCCGACGCTCAGCGTGAACGGGCAGGACCTCGATGTCTCCGCGCTCGCCGTCGACGGCTACGTGTCGTTGGAGGTCGCCGCGGGCGACGAGATCGCGTACACCCTGCCCGCCGAGGTGCGCGTCTCCGACGACACCGAGAACCCGAACTGGGTGGCCTTCACCTACGGGCCGGTGCTGCTGGCCGCCGAGCTCAGCCGCGCGAACGTCGAGGCGTCGTACACCGCCGGTGTGCTCGTGCAGATGGGGACGGCGGACACCTCGCTGACGGGGAACGTCGTCGTCGACGACGCCGACGCCTGGAAGGCCGACATCGGCGACAACCTCGTGCGCATCGAAGACGGCGCCAACGCGAACGGGATCGACACCGTGCGGTTCGAGCTGCGGGGCGTCGACGCCGCCGCCGCGGAGTGGACGTTCGAGCCGTACTACAGCCTCTACGGCGCGCGGTACGCGACGTACGTCACGCTCGTCCAGCCCGACTCCGCGGAGGCGCAGGCGCTCATCCTCGAGCAGAAGGAGCAGCTGCGGGTCGCCGAGACCACCATCGACGCGCTGACCTCGTTCGACGACAACAACTCCGAGGCCGACAAGAACTACGCGTTCAACAAGTCCGGCGTGGGCGTGTACCGGGGCGAGGCGTATCGCGACGCGCAACGGGCGACCGACGCGTACTTCCAGTACGACATGATCGTCGATCCGGATCTCGCCGAGAACTACCTGGGCGTGCGGTACTACGGCGGCGACAGCGGGCGCACCTTCGACGTCTACGTCGACGACGTGCTGCTGAAGCACGAGACCGTGACGAATGCGCAGGGTGCGACGAGCTGGTACATCCAGTACGACGAGATCCCGCGGGCGGTGCTGGACGGCATCGCGGCGAGGGATGGCTACAAGCGCGACCAGAACGGGCAGTACGTGCTCGACGAGGACGGGGAGCGCATCCCGGTGGTGACGGTGCGCTTCCAGGGCAACGGCACGAGCTTCGTCGGCGGGGTGTACGGCGTGTACACCTCCTCGTCGGATCGCTACGCGACGGATGCGGCGCTGTCCGCGCTGTCGTTCGACGACGGGACCCTGTCGCCGTCGCTCGATCCCGAGGTCCGCGAGTACACGGTGACGGTGCCGGCGGATGCGCAGACGGCCACCATGCGGATCGCCCCCGCCACGCCGAGCGGCCTCGTGTACGTCGGCGACGTGCTCATCGACGACGGGCAGCCGCGCGTCATCGCGCTCGCCGACGGCGACACCGAGATCCCGGTGCGGGCGGTCGCGCAGGATCATCGGACGTCGCTCGAGTACACGGTGCGCATCGTCCGCGCCGCCGAGGCCCCCGTCGCCCTGACGGCGAGCACCCGCTGCGTGGCCGGCAAGCTGCAGGTCGTCACCAGGGCGACGAACGTGTCCGACGGTGCGGTCCAGGTCGTCGTGACGACCCCGTACGGCTCCAAGACGATCGCGTCGCTGGCGCCGGGAGCGTCCGCCGCCCAGACCTTCGCGACGCGGTCGACCGCCGTCGACGGCGGCACGGCCACGGCGACCGTGCGGTCGGCGGACGGCCGCAGCTCCGATGTGAACGAGCAGTACCCCGCCGCGACCTGCGGCTGACCAAGGAGAGTGCGATGAAGCAGAGATTCCGCCGCAGAGCCGCGACGGCGATCGCCGTCGGGGCGATGATCCTCGGAGCGGGGGCGACCGCAGCGCACGCGGACGCCCCCACCGAGGGACTCGTCGCCCAGTACCTGTTCGACCGGACGACCGGGGCCCAGGTCCCCAACACCGCACCCGACGCCTCACTCGGCGCCGCGACCGTGCGGAACGCGCAGGACGCCGACTGGACGGGCGATGCGCTGACCCTGCGCGGCGGCGCCAAGACCTCGACGGGCAACTGGGTGGAGCTGCCGGACGATCTCCTCGCGGGGGAGACCTCCGGGACCGTCGTCGCCGAGGTGAAGGCCTCGACGGCCATGCTCAGCACGTTCCACTTCCTGTGGAACATCGGCAACGAGTCCTCCGCGACTGAGTACCTCTTCGCCTCGTTGAACTGCGGCTCCGGTCGCTCGCCCCTGGTGGGTCTCAAGACAGGCGGCACCGAGCGGCTGGTGCAGTCCGGCTCCTGCGGGGTGACCGCGAACCAGTGGGTGAACGTCGCCTCGACGGTCGGGGCGGATGGCACGGGCCGGCTCTACATCGATGGTGCGCTGGCAGCGGAGGGCTCCCTCGGCGGCACCTCCGCGGGGGTCGTGGACCAGTCCGTCAACGCGATCGGCCGCGGCCCCTGGCCGGACCCGCTGTTCCAGGGCGCGATCTCGTCGTTCCGCGTGTACGACCGCGCGCTGAGCGCGGGCGAGATCGCGGAGGTCTCCGCCACCGACGGCGCCGTCCACGAGGACGAGCTCCGCGCGCAGGCGCAGCGCGTTCTCGACGGCCTCGCCCTGTCCGACATCGAGACGAGCGGCGACATCGACCTGCCGACCGCCGGCGGGAAGGTCGTCTGGACCTCCAGCGCCCCCGACCTCGTCGCACCGGACGGCGCGGTGAACGCGCCGCTTCAGTGGGAGCCCTCCGCCGAGGCGACGCTCACCGCGACCGCGGCCATCCGCGGAATCAGCGCCAGCGCCTCGATCACAGTGACCGTGCTCCCGTCCGACGAGACGACGCAGGATCGCGCGCAGCGTCTGGCGCAGCGCTTCGTCATCCCCTCGGTCGTCGCATCGGGCGCCGCGCTGCCCGCCGCGCCCGACGGCCTGGACGTCGACGTGGTCTCGGCGACCGACGGGCTGGAGGTCGGCGACACCATCGTGTCGACCGCGGCGGAGCCCGTCGACGGCGAGATCGTCGTCAAGGCGACCGACGCCGCCACCGGCGCCTCGGTCACGCGCACCTTCGCCGTTCGCGTGCTTCCCGCCGACGGGTCCGCTCCGCTCCTCGCCTACGACCGCGAGCCCACGACCGCTGCGGAGGCCAACAACGCCGACGTGGCGCTCAGCATGCACCTCGCCCTCGGGCAGGGCGACGCCTGGACGCCGCTCAACGAGAACTACGGCATCTTCTTCGCGAAGACGGCGCAGACCCCCGCGCCAAGCGGCACGACCGAGAGCATCCTGCGGAGCCTCCGCGATCCCCACCTGTTCCACCTGGAGGACGGCGGCTTCGGCGTCGTCGCGACGCGCACCGCGCGCGGCGGCGGAGCCGACGGCACGCAGACCGGGAAGATCCTGTTCGCCCGCAGCGACGATCTGCTCTCCTACGAGGAGGTCGGGCTCGTCGACCTCGGCGTGACCAGCGGCGTGCGCGAGCCCGCCGCGGTGTGGGACTCCGCCGCGCAGCGCTACGTCGTGACCTGGACGTCCGACGCCGGCGTCGCGATGTACACGACGTTCGGCGATCTCGCAGATGCGACCACGCGCGGACCTGTCGAGCGAGGCGTCGTGACCGCGACCGCGGGCGAGAGCTCGGCGGAGGTCGAGGACTACGCCACGGGCAACGCCATCGCCGTCTCCCGGAACGTGGCGGACGCGCTGCAGGTGCGCTTCGGACGCACGGTCAACACCGGCGTCTCCGCGCTGCCGGACACGGAGATCGGAGCGGGTGACGAGCTCGCACCCGGCTCGCTGCCGCAGCGCGCGGAGCTCTCGTACAGCGACGGCTCGACCGCGACGCGGGCGATCGACTGGGACGCCGACGCGATCGCCGGCGTCGACACCGCGACGCCCGGCACCTACGAGGTCGCCGGCACGATCGCGCAGCCGACGTACCCGACGCCGTTCGCGGACGAGCGGGCGGACCCGTCGGTGTTCCGGTACGACCTCAACGGCGCGCAGAAGTTCCTCATGATCGCCACCGAGGACCTCAACATGAATCCGATCGACCCCGCGAACGGCCCGCACATGCCGTTCCGGATCGCCGACCGCATCGAGGACCTCTCCGACGAGGCGATCGACGCGGGCCGCAACACCGAGGTCGACCTCCTGCGTGCGGGAGATGTCGACGCCGCCGGCAAGGTCATGACCGGATGCTTCTGGGCGCCCGAGTTCCACGTCATCGACGGAACCCTCTCCATCCTGTTCATGCCCTGCTACAACGGCGCGAACGGGCGGCCGGACATGTGGACGGGGCGTGCGTCGATCATCCAGCTGCAGAAGGACGCGCAGGGGAACGACCTCGACCCGGCGGTCGCGGCGAGCTGGAGCAAGGCGGAGCCCGTGCTGCGCGCCGACGGCTCGACCCTCAACCCGATCCAGCAGATCTCGCTCGACATGACGTACTTCGAGGACTCCGGTCAGTCGTACTACGCCTGGCAGATGCTGGGCTCCATCTTCATCGCGGAGATGGACCCCGCCGACCCCACGCGGCTCACGTCGGAGCCGGTGCGCATCCTCGCCCCGGAGTACGCCTGGGACAACACGATCGCGGAAGGGCCCAACGTGCACGCGCACGACGGGAAGCTCTTCCTCATCTACTCGGGCTCGACCGTGGGCGACACCTACACGACCGGACTCGCCACGGCGACGGCCGGCGAGGGCGTCGACCTGACCGACCCGGCGGCGTGGACGAAGCTGAACTACCCCATCCAGAAGTCCGGCGAGTTCAACGGCGCCTGGCAGCTGGGCACCGGGCACGGCATGTGGTCGCACGACGAGGACGACAACCTCCTCTACGTCTTCCACGCGCGCACGGACAACGGCGGCCTCACCGGCCGCGACACGTTCGTGCGTCGCGTCCACTGGGCGGCCGACGGGATGCCCGTCCTCGACCAGGAGGGCGACGAGGAGGTCGCGCCGGCCCACCGCTCCGTCACGGCGACCGTCACGGTGACGGCGGCCGCTCTCGATGTCGCGACGACCGTTGACTTCCGCTGCGTGGCAGGACGAGTCGTGCAGACCGTCACGCTCGCGAACGAGGGCGACGCCGCGGTCTCCGCGACCGTGACGTCGCCGTACGGCACGAAGAGCGTCGCGAAGCTCGCGGCCGGGAAGGCCTCGTCGATGGCCTTCACGACGAGGGCCGCGGCCATCCCGGCGGGCGATGTGAAGGTGCGCCTGACGGATGAGGCGGGCGGAGCATCCGAGCAGGAGGTCGCGTTCGCCGCGGCGAGCTGCCGCTGATCCAGGGGAGGGGCCGGGGCACATGCTCCGGCCCCTCCGCGTGCGCACTCCGGAGGAGATGCGCACTCAGGAGGACACTTCCGGCCGGATCCACCCTGCCGAGCGCGCATCTCCTCCCGGATGGCCGCTCTTGCCGCGGCCCTCCCGTCCCGCTACAGTCTGATACCGGTAACAATTGCGTTGCCACGACCCCTCGAAGGAGAGCGGATGGTCGCCTCACCCCGCGCAGCGCGCCTCGCCCGCCGCGCCCTCGTCGCCACCGCGACGACGCTCGGCATCGTCGCGGCCGGGCTCGCGCCCGCGCATGCAACCTCGACAAACGAGCACCTCGTCGCGCACTATGCGCTCGATGAGACCGGCGGCTCCGTCGCCGCGGACAGCTCCGGGCACGGCCGCGATGCCGCGATCGTCGGCGGCGCGACCCTCGCCGGCAGCGAGGGCATCCGCCTCGACGGCGCGGATGATCACGTGAAGCTGCCCGACGACATCCTGAAGGGCTTGAACTCGATCACGGTCAGCACCGACGTGCTGGTGCGCGCCGAGCAGGGCACCCCCTACTTCATCTACGGGCTCGGCAACCCCGCGAGCTCCAGCTCCGGGACCGGGTACCTCTTCTCCACGGGCAACGCCTACCGCACCGCCATCACGACGGGCAACTGGTCGGGGGAGCAGAACACGACGAGCGGTGCGAACCTCGCGCGCGGCGTGTGGAAGACGATCACGTACACGCTCGACGACGCGTCCGACACCGCCCGTCTCTACCTCGACGGCGTCCAGGTCGCGGTGAAGACGGGCGTCACCGTCACGCCCGCTCAGATCGGCGGCGGCACGACCACGGCGAACTACCTCGGCCGCTCGAACTACTCCTCCGACCGGTACCTCGCGGGCAGCCTCCGCGACTTCCGCATCTACGACACCGCGCTCTCCGCAGCGGATGTGGCGGCACTCGCGCCCGGCGACGAGACCCGGGCCCAGCGCGACGTCGATGCGCTCTCGCTCGGCGACCTCTCGAACGTCACGGCCGACCTGGCCCTGCCCACCGCGGCGCCGAACGGATCCACGATCACCTGGGCCACGAGCGACGCCGCCGTGATCTCGACCTCCGGCACGGTGACGCGTCCGTCGTCGGGCGCGGCGGAGGTCACCCTGACCGCCACGGCGACGAAGGGCGCGGCGTCCGCGTCGCGAACCTTCACCGCCACGGTCCCGGCCACGGGCGAAGCAGACCTCCGCGCGGATCTCGATGCCATCGCCATCCCGAACGCCTCGGACATCCGCGGCAACATCACGCTGCCGACGAAGGGGGCGGTCCATGGCAACGTGATCGCCTGGTCCTCCTCCGCCGAGGACGTGGTGTCGGCGAGCGCCGCCGGCGAGGTCGCCCCGGGCGTCGTCAGGCGCGGCGCCGTGGATCGCGAGGTCGTGCTGACGGCCGCGGTGGGCGGGCTCACGCGCGACGTCACCGTCACCGTGCGCGCGGCGCGCGAGCAGGCCGAGTACGAGGGCTACGCGTTCGCCTATTTCACCGGCGACTCCGTGGCGGGCGAGAGCATCCACTTCGCCGCGAGCGAGGGCAACAACGCCCTCGACTGGAACGAACTCAACAGCGGCCTGCCGGTGCTCAGCTCCCAGTACGGCGAGCAGGGCCTCCGCGACCCCTTCATCATCCGCTCTCCCGAGGGCGACACCTTCTACCTCATCGCCACCGACCTCTCGATCGGGTCCGGCACGTCCTGGGACGCCTCGCAGCGGCAGGGCAGCAAGTACCTCGAGGTGTGGGAGTCCCACGATCTCGTGAACTGGTCCGCGCAGCGGCACGTCCGGGTGTCGCCCGACACCGCAGGCAACACCTGGGCACCCGAGGCGTACTACGACGAGTCGCTCGGTGCGTACGTGGTGTTCTGGGCGTCGAAGCTCTACGCCGAGACGGACCCCGCGCACAGCGGCAGCACCTACAACCGCATGATGTACGCCACCACGCGCGACTTCGTGACGTTCAGCGAGCCGCAGATCTGGCAGGACGGGAAGTCTCGCATCGACTCGACCGTGACCCGCCACGACGGCGTCTACTACCGCTTCACGAAGGACGAGGGGGCCGGCACCACCGGCTGCTCCGACATCATCCAGGAGTCGTCGACCGAGCTGCGCGCGCCGCTGGACGAGTGGGAGCTGATCGACTCCTGCATCGGCCGTGACGCGGGAACGCGCGCGGTCGAGGGGCCCTCGATCTTCCAGGCGAACCCGGGCGACGTGAACGGCGGCGGTACGCACTACCTCTTCGTCGACGAGTACGGCGGGCGCGGGTACATCCCGCTGCGCACCGACGACATCGCGAAGGGCGACTGGTCCGTCGCGCCCGAGTACGACCTGCCCGCGAGCCCTCGGCACGGCACGGTGATCCCCGTGACCGCCGCCGAGCTCGCCGGTCTGTACGCCGGGAAGGAGCCGATCTCGTCCAACGAGGACGGCGAGGTGCTGCGCTACGACTTCTCGGATGGCGCGGGCGCGACCCTGAAGGACGTCTCCGGCAACGGACGGGACGCGACCGTGAACGGCGCGACCTGGGCGGACGGCGCGCTGCGGTTCGACGGCACGGACGACTACGTCGACCTGCCGGACGACGTGCTGGCCGGCCTCGAGGACATTACCGTCGACGCCGATGTCTGGGTCGACCCCGCACAGTCCGGCAACTACTTCATCTGGGGCCTCGGCAACACCGATGCCGCCGGGGCCGGGCGCGGCTACCTCTTCACCACCGGCAACAGCGCGTACCGCACGAGCATCACCACCGGCACCTACTCGTCGGAGCAGACCGTGAGCCAGGGCGCCGCTCTGCCGCGGGGCCGCTGGGCGCACCTCACCTACACGCTGCAGGGCGACACCGCGCGTCTCTACCTCGACGGCGTGCTCGTGGCGACGAAGGAAGGCGTCACGGTCGACCCGGGCGACATCTCCGGGGGCGAGACCTGGGCGAACTACCTCGGCCGCTCGCTCTACGAGCAGGACGGCCGCTTCAAGGGCAGCTTCCGCGAGTTCGCGATCTACGACCGGGCGCTGAGCTCGACCGAGGTGCTCGAGATCGCGGGGGCGCCGGGCGCGATCGGCGCGGTGTCGCTGAAGGACCCGTCCGCGCTCAAGACGGCGCCCATCGTCGACTCGGCAGCGCACACGGTCGTGCTGCCGGTCGTGAAGGGCACAGACCTGACGAAGCTCGCGCCGACCTTCGGCACCGCGGCGGGGGCGACCGCGTCGCCCGCCTCGGGAACGACGGTCGACCTCTCGAAGCCCGTCTCGTACGCCATCACGTCGGGTGGGCAGACGACGACGTGGACCTTCACGGCGCAGGTCATGAACAGCCCGGTGCTGCCGGGGCTGAACGCGGACCCGAACATCGCGGTGTTCGGCGACACGTACTACCTCTACGCCACGACGGATGGCACGGCGGGCTGGGGCGGCAAGGACTTCTACGTCTGGTCGTCGAAGGACCTCGTCGACTGGACCCGCTCCGAGGAGCCCATCCTCACGCTGGACGGCGCGAACGGCGATGTCCCGTGGGCGAGCGGCAACGCGTGGGCGCCGACGATCATCGAGCGCGACGGGAAGTACTACTTCTACTTCTCGGGCCACAACACCGCCCTCAACCGCAAGACGATCGGCGTCGCGGTAGCCGACAGCCCCACGGGGCCCTTCACGGCACAGCCGCAGGCGATGATCCTCAACAACGAGGCGGTCACCTCCGGGCAGGCGATCGACCCGGCGGCGTTCCGCGACCCGATCAGCGGGAAGCACTACCTCACGTGGGGCAACGGCGGTCCGTCGAACGGTCCCGTGATCGCGGAGCTGAACGACGACATGACCTCGATCAAGGCGGGGACGTACCGGCGGATCTCCGGGCTCACCGACTTCCGCGAGGGCATCTTCCTCAACTACCGTGACGGGCTGTACCACCTGACCTACTCGATCGACGACACCGGCTCGGAGAACTACCGCGTCGGCTACGCCACGGCGACGAGCCTCGACGGGCCGTGGACCTCCCGCGGCGTGATCCTCCAGAAGGACCTGTCGCTGGGCATCAAGGCGACGGGGCACAGCTCGATCATCAACGTCCCCGGAACCGACGACTGGTACATCGCGTACCACCGCTTCGCAATCCCGGGCGGCGACGGCACCCACCGCGAGACGACCATCGACAAGCTCGAGATCGGCGAGGACGGACTCTTCCAGCCCGTGAAGCCGACGCTCACGAGCGTCGCTCCGCAGCCGGTTCCGTCGGCAGGGCCCGATGTCACCACCACGGTCGGCTCGCGGTGCGTCGCCGGCAAGGCGGTCCTGACCGTCTCGGTCCGCAACGACAGCGACGGCCCGGTGGCGGCGACGATCGCGACCCCCTACGGCGACAAGTCGATCGCCAGCATCGCGCCGGGCAAGACGGCGGCGAGCGCGTTCTCGGCGCGCATCGCCCAGCTGCCGGCCGGCGAGGTGCAGGTGTCCGCGACGGATGGCCAGCAGGCGTCGTCGAGCGAGGCGGTGGCTTTCAAGGGGGTGAGCTGCGGCTGAGGGAAGTGAGGACGCGGCGCCGCCGACGTCCTCGCCGCGCCGGCACCCGAGCCGGAGCGGCGCCCCGCGCGACGCGGAAGTCGCGCGGTGCCGTCGGGCGATCGTCGCCCGGGGCAGGAACGAGGAGAGATCTCTCATGATGAAGCGAGCTATCACGAAGCGGATGTCCGTGGCTGCGGTCGGCGGCGTCCTGCTGGCGGGCGTTGCCGGCGCGGCCTTCGCCGAGGAGCAGGTCGGCGACGGCAACGACGTCGACGTCTCGGTCACGATCGAGGACGCGAACCCCGGCGTGCTGGCGATGAGCGTGGCCGGCACGTCGTCCGCGCTCGCCGAGGACGGCTCGACCGCCACGGTGCGGCAGTTCACGGGCACGCTGCCCACCGTCACGGTCACCGACACCCGCACGGCGGAGGAGATCCCCGACGGCGCGTACTGGTGGGTGGAAGGCACCGCCTCCGCGTTCACCGGCGACGCCGGACAGGCGCCGATCGGCGCCGAGAACCTCGGCTGGGTGCCTGCGCTCCTCAACGACGACGGTTCGGGCGCGGTGGCCGAGGGCGACAATGTCGCACCGGCGCTGGACGAGACCGAGGCGCCCAACAACGTCGGCCTCGAGGGCCGCGAGCTGCTCGCGATGGCGGTCACCAGCGAGGAGGCCATCGGCTCCTGGCAGGCGAACGCCGGCCTCGTGCTGCAGGTGCCCGTCGACACCGCGCCCGGTTCGTACTCGTCGACGCTCACCCTGTCGCTGTTCGAGTGAGCGCACGGGCGGGCGCGTGCAGCGCCCGCCCTGCGTCATGCTGGGGTGTGCGCCGGATCCGGCGCACACCCCCGCCTGAGCCCCCGGAGAGACGTCCATGGACCTGCCCTTCCGCTCGCGATTCGCCGCGCTGCGCATCGTGACCGCCGCCGCGGTCGCCCTGCTGCTCCCCCTGGCGGCGGCGTCGCCTGCCCTCGGCGCGGAGGGCGACGAGGCGGGCACCATCACCTGGTCCGTCCGGCCCGCCGACGAGAGCGGCGAGGATGGCCGGGCCTGGGTGGAGCAGGAGCTCGACCCGGGGGAGAGCGCGACCGAGCATCTCGCCGTCCACAACCTGAGCGAGCAGGACGTGACGTTCCGCCTCTCCACCGCCGACGGCTACTTCCGGGAGAACGGCCGGTTCAGCATGCGCTCGTCCGACGAGGAGTCCGTGGATGCCGGAACCTGGATCGACGTCGTGGACGAGGTGAGCGTCCCGGCACAGGAGACGGTCATCGTGCCGTTCACGACGGCCGTGCCCGACAACGCCACGCCGGGGGACCACGCGGCGGGGATCGCCGCCTCAGTCCTGTCCGAGCAGGTGAGCGAGGACGGCGCCACGGTCGGCGTGGAGTCGCGGGTGGGCTTCCGTGTGATGACGCGCGTGACCGGCGAGATCGCGCCGGCCGCAGAGGTGCAGAACGTCTCCTCGGACTACCGGATGTCCTGGAATCCGATCTCGCCCGGCGACGCGACGGTGCGCTTCGAGGTCGTCAACACGGGGAACACGCGGCTGCTCGTCACCGGCGCGGTCGACGTGCAGGGCGGCGAGATCGCGTTCCCGGCCGCGGACGAGGCCGATCAGGAGCTGATGCCCGGCGACCGCCGGTCCTTCGCCGTCGCGGCGGAGGACGTCTGGCCCCTCGTCTCCGTGCCCGTCGGTGTGGAGGTGGCGCCCGCGGTCACCGGAGAGGGAGAGGGGACCGCCCTCGACTCGATCACCGCGGAGACGCGCATGTGGGCCATCCCCTGGCCGCAGCTGATCGTCCTGGCCGGCATCGTCCTGCTCGTGGTGTCCGCGACGTGGGGCCGCCGGCGCTCGCGGCGCCGCATGGCGGAGCTGATCGCCCGTGCGCGCGACGAGGGGCGCCGCGAGGCGATCGTCGACGAGACCGTCTGAGACGGATCTCCCACCTGAGGGGGATGAGAATGTCCCCGGTCGGTGGGATCCTGTCGAGGTGCTCCTGAAGCTCCTCATCCGCTATCTGCGGCAGTACCGCTGGCTGCTCGTCGGCGTCCTCGTCTTCCAGCTGGCCTCGGCGCTCGCCGCCCTGTACCTGCCCACGCTCAACGCCGACATCATCGACAACGGCGTCGCGCGCGGCGACACCGGCTACATCGTCCGCACCGGCCTGTTCATGCTGGCGGTGTCGCTGGGCCAGATCCTCGCGTCGATCGTCGCGACGTTCTGCGCCGCGCGCGCGGCCATGAGCGCGGGGCGCGACATCCGCCGCGACGTCTTCGGCAAGGTCAGCGGCTTCAGCGAGCGCGAGGTCTCGCAGTTCGGCGCGGGCTCGCTCATCACCCGCAACACCAACGACGTGCAGCAGATCCAGATGGTGTCGATGATGAGCGCGACGATGCTCGTCCAGGCGCCCATGCTGGCGATCGGCGGCATCATCATGGCGCTGCGGCAGGACGTCGGACTCAGCTGGATCCTCGCGGTCTCGATCCCCGCGCTGCTCCTCATCGCCGGCCTCATCATCGGCCGGATGGTGCCGCTGTTCCGCGCCTACCAGCAGAAGCTCGACGGCGTGAACCGCGTCATGCGCGAGCAGCTGACGGGTGTCCGCGTGGTGCGCGCCTTCGTGCGCGAGGACATCGAGGAGGAGCGGTTCCGCGGGGCCAACACCGACATCATGGTGGTCGGGCGCAAGGTCGGATCGCTGTTCGTGCTCATGTTCCCGCTCGTGATGCTCGTGCTCAACGTCACGATCGTCGCGGTGGTGTGGTTCGGCGGCATCCAGGTCGACGCCGGCGAGACGCAGATCGGCACGCTCTTCGCCTTCATGCAGTACGTCGGTCAGATCCTCGGGGGCGTCATGATGGCGAGCTTCATGACGATCATGATCCCGCGGGCCGCGGTGTCCGCCGACCGCGTCGGCGAGGTGCTGGCGAGCGAGTCCACCCTCGTGCGCCCCGCGAGCCCGCTGACGGAGTTCCCGCGGCGCGGCGCCGTGCGACTGCAGGACGTCGCCTTCACGTACCCCGGCGCCGAAGCGCCCGTGCTCGAGGGCGTGAGCTTCCGGGCGGAGCCGGGCAAGACGCTCGCCGTCATCGGCTCGACGGGATCGGGCAAGACCACGCTCGTCTCGCTCATCCCGCGGCTGTTCGACGTCACCGCCGGCAGCGTCGAGGTGGGCGGCGTCGACGTGCGCTCGGCCGACCTCGAGCGCCTCTGGAAGACCATCGGCCTGGTGCCGCAGCGGCCGTTCCTCTTCAACGGAACGGTGGCGAGCAACCTGCGCTTCGGCCGCGAGGACGCCACAGACGAGGAGCTCTGGCGTGCGCTCGAGATCGCGCAGGCGAAGGACTTCGTCGAGGAGATGCCGGATGGCCTGGAGTCGCGGATCGCGCAGGGCGGCACGAACGTGTCGGGCGGCCAGCGGCAGCGGCTGTCCATCGCACGGGCCATCGTCCACGCCCCCGACATCCTCGTCTTCGACGACTCGTTCTCCGCGCTCGATCTGACGACCGATGCGCGGCTGCGGCAGGCGCTGTGGCGCGAGCTGCCGCACGTGACGAAGATCGTCGTCGCGCAGCGCGTCTCGACGATCACCGACGCCGACCGCATCATCGTGCTCGACGGCGGACGGATGGTGGGGGCAGGCACCCATGAGGAGCTCGTCTCCGAGAACGAGACCTACCGCGAGATCGTCGAGTCGCAGCTGGGAGTGGAAGCGTGAGCGAGAAGACGCAGCTGACCGCCGATGAGCAGGCGGAGCTCGAGCTCGCCGAGCAGGCGCGCCGGAGCTCGGGCGACTGGGACGCCGTGGCGCCGGGCAAGCCCGCGGAGTTCGGCAAGAGCTTCGCGCGCTTCATCGGGCTGCTCCGCCCCTATGCATGGGTGTTCGCCTTCGTGTCGCTGCTGGGCGCGATCGGCGTCGTGCTCGCCGTCATCGCGCCGAAGGTGCTCGGCGAGGCGACGAACATCGTGTTCGAGGGCGTCATCTCGTCGACGCTGACCGGGCAGTTCCCCGCCGGCGCCTCGCAGGCCGAGGTCGTCACGGCGCTGCGGGCGGCGGGGGAGGACGAGCTCGCGAACCTCGTCGGCGCGATGGAGCACTTCCAGCTCGGCGCCGGCATCGACTTCGACGCCCTCCGCGTGGTGATCGCATGGGCGCTGGTGATCTACGTCCTCTCGTCGCTGCTGCAGTGGGTGCAGGGCTACGTCATCAACGTGATCATGGTCCGCACCATGTTCACCCTCCGCGAGGACGTCGAGCGGAAGATCAACCGCCTGCCCCTGGCCTACTTCGATCGCGTGCAGCGCGGCGAGCTCATCTCGCGCGTGACCAACGACATCGACAACATGACGCAGACGCTGCAGCAGGCGCTGTCGGGGGCGATCACCTCGCTCCTCACCGTCGTCGGCGTCCTCGTCATGATGTTCTCGATCTCGTGGCAGCTCGCACTGGTCGCGCTGGTGGCGCTGCCGCTCATCGCGTTCGTCATGCTCGTCATCGGTCCGCGCTCGCAGAAGGCGTTCCAGACGCAGTGGACGAAGGTCGGCCGCCTCAACGCGCGCGTCGAGGAGTCGTTCTCCGGCCACGCCCTCGTGAAGGTCTTCGGTCGCGAGCAGTCGATGAGCGCGGCGTTCCAGGAGGAGAACGAGGAGCTCTACCAGGCCGCCTTCAAGGCGCAGTTCCTCTCCGGCGTGATGATGCCGAGCATGCAGTTCATCGGCTCGCTCACCTACGTCGGCATCGCGGTGCTCGGCGGCCTCATGGTCGCGAGCGGCCAGCTGCGCATCGGCGACGTGCAGGCGTTCGTGCAGTACTCGCAGCAGTTCACCCAGCCGCTCACGGAGCTCGGCGGCATGCTGCCGGTCGTGCAGTCCGGCACGGCCTCGGCCGAGCGCGTGTTCGCGCTGCTGGACGAGGACGAGCAGGAGCCCGACGACGAGCAGGCGCCGGCGGTTCCGGATGGCCGTGGCGTCATCGAGTTCCGCAACGTCTCGTTCTCGTACTCGCCGGACAAGCCGCTCATCCGCGACCTGTCGTTCCGCGTGGAGCCGGGGCAGACCGTCGCCATCGTGGGCCCGACGGGGGCCGGCAAGACCACCCTCGTCAACCTCGTGATGCGCTTCTACGAGCTCGACGGCGGGGCAATCCTCCTCGACGGGCAGGACATCTCGAAGCTCACGCGCGCCGACGTCCGCTCCCGCACCGGCATGGTGCTCCAAGATCCCTGGCTCTTCGCCGGCACCATTCGCGAGAACATCCGGTACGGCCGCGCGTCGGCGAGCGACGAGGAGATCGCCACGGCCGCCCGCGCCACGTACGTCGACCGCTTCGTGCACTCGCTGCCGGACGGCTATGACACGGTCCTCGACGAGGATGCGGCCAATCTGTCGGCGGGGGAGCGGCAGCTCGTCACGATCGCGCGCGCGTTCGTGCGGCGGCCGAGCGTGCTGATCCTCGACGAGGCGACGAGCTCGGTCGACACCCGCACCGAGCTGCTGCTGCAGCAGGCGATGGCCGCGCTGCGGGAGGGGCGCACGTCGTTCGTCATCGCGCACCGGCTCTCCACCATCCGCGACGCCGACCTCATCCTCGTCATGGAGCACGGCGACATCGTCGAGCAGGGCACGCACGATGAGCTCATCCGACGGCAGGGCGCGTACTGGCGGCTGTACCAGTCGCAGTTCGAGCACGCCGCCGTGGACCTCGACGAGGAGGCCGCCGCGCTCGTCGACGCCGAGGACGCGCCCGCGCACGGCGCCGCCCCGGTGCCGGTCACGGCGAGCCCGGCGCCCGTCGTCGCGCCGACCGCGCAGGCCGTCGACGCGGCAGACGAGGCGACCGAGCGCTGATGGCGGAGTCCGAGCCCGTCCCCGATCTCATCGTCGGGGCGGATGGCCTCGCCCGGCCGCGCTGGGCGGCAGCCGACGAGCTGATGCGCGCCTACTACGACACCGAATGGGGGATGCCGATCCGGGACGAGACCGGGCTCTTCGAGCGGCTGAGCCTCGAGGCGTTCCAATCCGGGCTGTCGTGGGCGACCGTGCTGCGGAAGCGCGCGGCCTTCCGCGAGGCCTTCGCCGGGTTCGATCCCGACGCGGTCGCCGCCTTCGGGGACGACGACGCGGAGCGGCTGCTCGGCGACGCGCGCATCATCCGCAACCGGGCGAAGATCCTCGCCACCATCGGCAACGCGCGGGCCACGGTCGCCCTGCGGGAGGAGGGCGGGCTGGCCGACCTCGTCTGGCGGCACCGGCCATCCGAGACCCCCGTCCCGACGACGCACGCCGAGATCCCGACCACGTCGCCGGAGTCGCTCGCGCTGTCGAAGGCGCTGAAGGCGCGCGGATTCCGCTTCGTCGGCCCGACGACGATGTTCGCGCTCATGGAGGCGGTCGGCATCGTCGACACGCACCTCGTCGGCAGCCATCGCCGCGGCACGAGCGGGGTGTGGCGCGCTACTTGACCGCGCCCTCGATCATGCCCTTGATGAAGTGCCGCTGGAGGATGACGTAGAGCACCACCACGGGCAGGGCGACGAGGATGGCTCCCGCCGCGAGGAGCGCGGTGCCCTGCGTGTACTGCCCCTGGAAGAACGCCAGCCCGAGCGGTGCGGTGCGCACGGTGCCGTTGGGCGACATGACGAGCGGGATGAGGAACTCGTTCCACGTCCACATGAAGGTCAGCAGCACGAGGGTGAGGATGGCCGGGCGCCCGATCGGGACGAGGATCTGCCACAGGATGCGCCACGAGCCGGCGCCGTCCAGGCGCGCCGCCTCGATGAGCTCGCGGCTCGCGCCGCGGAAGTAGGTGCGCATCCAGAACGTGCCGAACGCGATGGACATCGCGATCTGCGGCAGCGCGACACCCCAGATCGTGTTCGTGAGGCCGAGCGAGCGCATGTCGAAGAACATCGGCACGATGAACGCCTCCGTCGGCACCATGATGCCGAGCAGGAAGAGGTAGAAGAACGCGGTCGCGCCGCGGAAGGTCATCGCCCCCAGCGCGTAGCCCGCGAGAATAGATGCCGTCACCGCCACCACCACGACGATGGCGGCGACCGAGACCGACGTCGCCATGTACTGCCCGAAGCGGCCCACCTCCCATGCGCGCGCGAAGTTCTCGAAGTGGAGGCCGCCGCCGGAGGAGAAGCGCTCGGGGCCGAGCGCCAGCGTCACGATCACGCCGATCGGGGCGAGGATCACCAGCGCGAAGCCGATGAGGATGACGTAGTTCGCGGCCGTCTCGAAGCGGGACACTGTCATCGGCGCTCTCCGATCACGTTCACGACGGCGTTGATGAGGAACACGATGACGGTGAGGACGATGCCGACCGCGGCCGCGGCGCCGACCTCGCCGATGGTGAAGGCCAGGCGGTACACCTCGTAGCTCGGCACGGTGGTCGAGGTCCCGGGGCCGCCGCTCGTGGTCACGTAGACGAGGTCGAACGTCTTCAGCGCCGCGACGATCGTGAGGGTCAGCGCGACCGTGATCTCGCCGCGGACCGAGGGGAGCGTGATCGCGAGGAACTCGCGGACCGCGCCCGCGCCATCCAGCCGGGCCGCCTCGTACTGCTCGCGGGGGATCCGCGCCATGCCCGCCATGAGCAGCACCGTGACGAGGCCGGTCGACACCCAGGTGCCGATGAGTCCGACCGCGGGCAGCGCCCAGTCGTAGTCGCCGAGCCACGCGCGGGCGAGCGAGTCGAGGCCGATCGCGCGGAGCGCGGTGTTGAGCGGACCCTCCGGCGCGTAGATCTGCCGCCAGGTCACCGCGATCACCACCATCGCGATGACCTGCGGCAGGAAGACGATCGTCCGGAAGAACCCCAGGCCGCGCACGCGTGCACGGGTGAGGAGCGCCGCCAGCACGAGGCCGAGCGCGAGCGGCAGGACGGCGAAGAACACGATGAGGACCAGCGCGTGCGCGAAGGCCTCCCGCAGCTGCGCGCTCTGGAAGACGGCCGCGTAGTTGTCGAGACCGACGAAGGTCGACGCACCCAGGCCATCCCACTCGTACAGCGAGAACTGCGCAGCGCGCCCGAGGGGGACGAGCAGGAACAGGCCGTACAGGAGCAGGGCGGGAGCGAGGTAGGCGTACGGCAGCCAGCGCCGCCGCGTCACGCGGGCGGGGGGACGCCTGGCCCTCCGCCCGGTGACGATCGCGACGGTGTCGGTCATCCGCCGGCGGTGAAGTCGCTGTAGTCGGCTTCGAGCGTCTCGGTGAACTCCGCCGGGGTCACGCGGCCGTCGATCAGGTCCTGCAGGGCCTGCCCGAGGGTGTCGGCGAAGGTCGGCGTCGCGTAGTCGAGGTACGGGAGCACCGCGCCGGACTCGGTGACCTCGCCGAAGGTGGCGAACACGTCGGCCTGCACGCCGGAGTCCGGCGCGTGCTCCGCGGTGTCGTTCACCGGCAGGTTGCCGGTCTCCGCCAGCACGTCCATCGCGTCGTCGCTCGTGAGGAAGTCGATGTACGCGGCGGCGGCGTCGGGATTCTCGGAAGCCGAGGTGATCGCGAAGGGCAGCCCGGTGCCGCCCGTGGTGGCCTTCGTGCCGTCCTCCTTGGCTGGCACGAAGAAGCCGACGTCGTCGCCCATGGCGTCTTCGAGGTCGGCGGCGAGCCACGATCCGCCGATGAGGAAGACGCCGTCTCCCGCCGCGAGCGACTGCCAGGCGGCGTCGTAGTCGGTGCCGTTGACGCCGTCGTTGAAGTAGCCGTCCTCGACCCAGCCCTGCATGTGGGCTGCGGCCTCCTCGTTCTCCGGCGTGGTCCAGCTCGCACCGGGATTGCCGAGGCCGAGGTCGGTGATCTCCTCCGCATCGACGAGTGACCCCTGCAACGGTCCGAAGACGTGCAGCGCCGGCCACTTCTCGATGTTGCCGAGCAGCATCGGCGTCTCGCCGGCGTCCTTCGCCGCCTGCAGCGCCTCCTCGAAAGCGGCCCAGTCCTTCGGCACGTCGAGGCCGAGGCCCTCGAGCTTGCTCTTCGAGTAGAAGACGCCGACGACCTCGCCGACCTGCGGCAGGCCGTACAGGTTGCCCTCGCCGAACTCCGTCGCGTCCTCGCTGTACGTCGAGTACTGCAGGATCGACGGCGAGTACCGGTCGAACCAGCCGTACGCGTCGGCGTAGTCGTCGAGCGGGCGCAGCTGGCCCGCCTCGACGAACGCGCCCATGGTGTTGCGGCCGTTGTTGGCCTGCACCACGTCGGGGGCGTCGTCGTCGGTGATCGCGAGACGCAGCGTCGTCGCGAGGTCATCGAACGCCTGCGAGTTGCGCTCGATGGTGATGTTCGGGTGCTCCTCCATGAACGCGGCGTTCAGCTGCTCGATCTGCTCGTTCTGGCCGCCGCGGACCTCCTGGTCCCAGACGCTGAGGGTGACGTCGCCGAGCTCGTCGACGTCGGTCGAGACCTCGCCCGCGGGCGACTCCTCGGCGGGCGGAGTGGAGCCCGAGCCCGGGGCGCAGGCAGTGAGGCCGAGCGCGAACGCCGCGCCGACGGCGCTCACGGCGACCATGCGGTGATGACGGTGCATGTCATGTTCCTCTCAGGGTGTGCGCTTCAGCTCCGAAGCGCGCGAACGGGAAGCGCCGGTCGGCGCGGTGGGGCAGGGGACGGGGGATGTCGGCGAGCAGGTCGTCGACGAAGCCGTAGCGCGGGTCGGCGTGAGCGGCGCGCCAGTCGGCGATGTCGCCCCAGCAGGGGCTCGCGGTGGCGCCGCCCAGCTGCTCCACCGACAGCGCCGAGCACAGCACCGCGAAGGCGACCGCGTCGGCGAGGGAGAGCTCGCGCAGGACGCCGAAGGCGAGCGCGGCCTGCAGGACGTCTCCGGCCCCGGTCGTGTCGCGTGCGTCGACGACGACGCCGGGGACATCCGCGGTCTCGCCCGTGGCTGCGTCGATCGCGAACGCGCCCGCCGCGCCGCGGGTGACCACGACGAGGGGCACGCGTTCGGCGAGCACGCGTGCCGCCCGCTCCGGGGAGTCCTCCCGCGTGTACGCGGCAGCCTCGCGCTCATTGGGGGTGAAGGCGAAGCAGGCGTCGAGCGGATCGAGCAGGGCGGCGTCCCACGTGCCGGCGGGGTCCCATCCCGCATCGGCGAACACGCGGGCGCCGTCTCGCACCGCGCGCCGCCACCACGCGTCGCCCCCGGCGTCGGTCCGGGCCGCGGCGTCGGCGCGGCGGAGGGCGGGGAGGTCGGCGAGGATGGCGCGCGCACGCGCACCGCTCGCGAGCGGATCGAACGGGGGAGCGAGGTCCTCGCGCGTGACCATCGCGCGATCGCCGTCGTGGGCGATCGACACGGTGAGCGGCGTCGCCCACCCGGGCGCCACCGTGCCGGGGGCGAGATCGATTCCCTCCACGTCGGCGAGGACGCTGCGGCACCACCGACCGTGGACGTCATCGCCGAGGGCCGTGGCGAGAGCGGTGCGGAGGCCGAGGCGAGCGGTCGCCACCGCCAGGTTCGCGATGCCGCCGGGGCTCGTGTCGAGGTGGGAGGCGAAGACCTCGGTGCCCGGAGCGGGGCTCGCATCGAGCCCGCCGAGGACGAGATCGAAGAACGTCGGGCCGGCGAGGAGCACGTCGTGCGTCGGGGTGGTGGCCACGTCGCCGCTCCTTCCTGCCCGGCGGTCGAGCGCCGCCGCAGCGCTTTCCGAGTGCGCCCGCTCCTACTGTCGCGCATGCGCGGTGCTGCGCACAAGTGCTCGTATTCGCGTGATCGTGACTGCTAGCATGGCGCGCATGCTGACGGCGACGAGGCAGGCGAAGATCCTCGAGCGGGTGCGCGCGGGCGGCGAGGTGCGGGTGGAGGACCTGGCGGTCCATTTCGGGGTCTCGCCCTCGACCATCCGACGCGACCTCAACTCCCTGGACGCGGACGGACTCCTGCGCCGCGTGCGCGGGGGAGGCAGCGTCGAAGCCGACCGCGTGCCGTTCCGGGATGTCGCCGCGCACCAGAGCGAGGAGAAGGCCGCGGTCGCGGAGCGAGCGGCCGAGCTCGTCGCGGACGGCGACGTCGTGCTCATCGACATCGGCACGACGACGGCGCTCCTCGCCGAGCGGCTGCGCGGCCGCCGCATCACGGTGATCACCGCGAGTCTCGCCGTGATCGACGCGCTCCGGGATGACGATCTCGTCGAGCTCATCGTCCTGGGCGGCGCGCTGCGGAAGAACTACTACTCCATGGTGGGCGCGCTCACCGAGCAGGCGCTCGCTCAGATCCGCGCGACGATCTGCTTCCTCGGCACGAGCGGCGTGCGCGCCGACGGCTCCATCGCGGACACGACGGGGATGGAGGTGCCGGTGAAGCGCGCCATGATCGCCTCCTCGCAGCGGGTGGTGGTGCTCGCAGACCGGGCGAAGTTCCCCGGCACGGGGCTGCTCGGCGTCTGCGGCCCGGAGGACCTCTCGACCGTGGTGACGAACTCCGGGGCCGATCGCGCGACGTGCGATCGGCTGCAGCAGGCCGACGTGGAGGTGCTCTTCGCATGAAGCTCGTGATCATCGGCGGCGGCGGGTTCCGCATCCCGGGCGTCTACGAGGCCATCGCCGGCGACGACGCCCCCGTGCGCATCGACGACCTGGTGCTGTACGACGTGTCGGCGGAGCGGCTGGAGACCATCCGGCGGGTCGTCGACGCCCTGGCGCCGCGGTTCGCGCACGCGCCGCGGGTGACCGCGAGCACCGACCTCCGCGAGGCCCTGGCCGGTGCGGATTTCGTGTTCAGCGCCGTGCGGATCGGCGGATCCGCCGGACGCGTGACCGACGAGCGCGTCGCGCTCGGGCTCGGCGTGCTCGGTCAGGAGACGATCGGGCCGGGCGGCCTCGCCTACGCCCTGCGGACGCTCCCCTTCATGACCGACCTGGCCCGGACCATCCGCGACGTCGCCCCGGATGCGTGGGTGATCAACTTCACGAACCCCGCGGGGATCGTCACGGAGGCGATGCGCGCGGTGCTCGGCGACCGCGTGGTGGGGATCTGCGACACCCCGATCGGGCTCATCCGTCGCGCGCTGCAGGCGGTCGGGGCGGGCGCGGAGGCGGAGGTCTCCTTCGACTACGTCGGGTTGAACCACCTCGGATGGCTGCGCGGGCTCGTCGTGGACGGCCGCGATGCGCTTCCCGGACTGCTCGCGTCGGACGCCGCCCTCGAGGGGATCGAGGAGGCTCGCCTCATGGGGTTCGACTGGGTGCGCGCGATCGGGGCGCTGCCGAACGAGTACCTCTTCTACTACTACTTCGCCCGCGAGGCGCGTGAGCGCATCCGGTCGGCGGACGAGACCCGGGGCGAGTTCCTGGATCGCCAGCAGTCGGCGTTCTTCCAGGAGCCGGGGGCGGATCCGCTGGCGTCGTGGCTCCGTGTGCGGCACGAGCGCGAGGCCAGCTACATGGCCGAGAGCCGGGAATCGGACGAGGAGCGGCACGCGGCGGACGTCGACGGCGGCGGGTACCAGCGCGTCGCGCTCGACCTCATGGCCGCGCTGTCGACCGGGCGGCCCGCGACGATGATCCTCAACGTCCGCAATGGCGCACTGGTTCCGCAGCTGCCGGAGGACGCGGTCGTCGAGGTCGGCTGCCGAGTCGATGCGGATGGTGTCCATCCGCTGCCGATCGCTCCCCTCTCCTCCGAGATGCTCGGCCTCATCGCGCCCGTCAAGGCCGCCGAGCGTCTGGTGATCGCCGCTGCGCGCGAGGGGTCGCGGTCGCTCGCCTGGCGCGCGTTCGCCGCCCATCCGCTGGTCGACTCGGTGGCGATCGCCGAGCAGCTGCTCGCGCGGTACACGGCGAAGTTCCCGGAGATCGACCGACTGCTCAGCTGACGTCGGGGGCGTCGGGGGAGCCGAACGCGTCGCGCACCACCTCCCAGGCGGCGATGAGATCGACCTGGTCCGACGACGCGACGATGACGCGCGTGCTGAGGACGTCCTCGAGCGTCGCTCCCGCCGGGGAGCGGACGAGGCGAACAGCGGATGGCATGGGTCCGGTCTGACGGACCGGTGCGGCCTCGTGGAGCGCGGATGTCCAGTTTACTCTTTCGCTTATGTCAAGCGCTCAGCAGGCTCGTTGTCCTCGCCGACGAGGCGGTCACAGTGTGTACAGGACGGCGGGCGGCGGCGTGTGTCGACGAGTTATGCACACTGCTTCCTATGTTCGATGATCGGGCGTGGGAATGTCGGTGGTCGCCCGTATCGTGAGGGCATGGTCAAAGACGCCAGCCCGGTCACAGCGACCGACCCCATCGCGGGGGTGAACACCGCCCTCTCGGCGGTCGGGAGCCTGTTCCCGCGCGTGGAGGGCGTCGCGGACGCGGACCTGGTGCGGCTGACCGGTCGAGTGGAGCAGCTCGGGCGCATCGTCGATGCACTCCGCACGCGCGCGGCGGGGGAGGTGTCCCGCCGGTCGAAGCCGAGCCTCGAGCACCCGCTGTCGGAAGGATTCGGATGCCGGACCGGGCGGGAGCTCCTCGAACGCGTCACCGGCGTTCCCGGGCAGTCCCTCGCCGCCCGCGCGCGTGTCGACGAGCGCACTCGGGAGCGGGAGAGCGCGACAGGGCTGCCGCTCCCGGCGGAGTACCCCGTGCTCGGCGCGGCGTTCGCGGCCGGCCTCATCGGGGTGGAGCCCGTCGGGCTGCTGCTGAAGGCCCTCGAGTCCGCCCGGCGGGCGATGCCGGCGGCTCTGCGGGACCGGGTCGAAGCGATGGAGCACCACCTCGTGGGCATCGCCACCGGAACCATCGACTCCGGCCTCGATGACGCCACCCCTCCGAAAGCGCTCGGCGCATTGGGCGATGACACCGGAAGCGTGGTGCCCTGGAGCGTGGTGAAGGCGCACGCGGATGCGTGGGTGGACGTGCTCACCGCCGACGGCATCGATCCCGACGCCGACCACGAGCACACGATGAAGGCTCGGACGCTGACGGTCACCGAACTGCCCAACGGGGCCTTCCGCGTGAACGGGACGCTCGTTCCCGAGACGGGTGCGCTGCTGCAGATGCTGCTGTCCGCGCACACCAATCCCGCGCGCAACGTCGCCTTCGCCCCCGACGCGCGTGACGATGGACCAGGCGCCAGCGACGGCGATGCGACAGACGGGGCCTCGGCGGGCCCCGCCGATGGCGGATTCCTCGACGGGATCCCACCCGAGGACCAGGGCGATGCGGCCTGGGCAGCGAACGAGATCGTCCACGACCCCCGCACGGCCGGGCAGAAGCGCCACGACGCGTTCACTGCGATGATCCAGGCCGCGTCGCGAGCGGCCGAGACGCCCACGCTCGGCGGCGCTGCCCCCACGGTGATGGTTCACGTCGCGCAGCAGGACCTTGCGTCCGCCCCATCCGACGACGGGCCCGTGGGGGACGAGGAGCCATGGCCGCCGGCGCCGCCGAGTCGCTCCGGGCACGGCATCGCGCATCTCGACGGGGCCTCCCGGGCGGTGCCGGTGTCCGTCGCCCGGCGGATCGGGTGCAGCGGCGACATCCTCCGGGCCGTCTTCAGCCCCTCCGGGAGGATCCTGTCCCTCATTAGCGTGCAGCGCATCTTCACCGCCACGCAGCGGAAGGCGATCGTCGCCCGGGACGGTGGGTGCATCATCCCCGGGTGCACGATCCCCGCCGCATGGTGCGAGATCCACCACGTCCAGGACCACGCCCTGGGCGGCGCGACCAGCACCGACAACGGGGTGCTGCTGTGCTGGTGGCATCACCATCACCTCGAGCAGTCCGGCTGGGACATCCAGATGCGAAACGGCGCCCCCTACGTCGCCGCCCCGAACTGGATCGACCGACACCACCGCTACCGGCCCGCCCCCACCTCCACGACGCGGCTGCACGCGAAGATCCGCCAGCGGATATGACCGCGCCCGGAACAGGGGGTGTCCGCGGGGTTCGGGCGCTAGCGTGATCGCATGAGCGACGTCGCGGTCTACTTCGGTCGGGCTGATCAGCTGCTCGACGATTCCTTCGAGGGCGAGCCCGACATCCGGGCCATCGACGCGGAGCATGCGACGGTGTCGGTGTTCGACGCCGGTCTCATGCGCGGCGACGGGGTGTTCGAAGCGACGACCGTCGTGGGCGGCGTCCCCCTCGCCTGGCATCTGCACACGCGGCGGCTGCGGCAGTCGGCGGCCGCGCTGGAGCTCCCGCTGCCGAACCCCCGCGCCCTCCATGCATTCGCGGCCGCGGCCATCCGACACAGCCGAGTGACCGAGGCTCACATCAAGGTGATCGTCACGCGCGGCGGGCCGGATGAGGTTCCCACGGTGTTCGCGGTGGTCGGCGCCGCCTCCGCGCGGAAGAGGCCCGAGGTCGCGATCGCGACGCTCGAGCGGGAGCTCATGCGCGACTCCGCGCAGCGCGCGCCCTGGCTCCTGGTCGGGGCGAAGACGCTGTCCTACGCGCCGAACATGGCCGCGCGGCGCGAGTACGAGCGGCGCGGAGTGCAGAACGCCGTCTTCGTCACGCGCGACGGGTTCCTACTGGAGGGTCCGCAGTCATCGATCGTGCTGCGCGAGGGCGACCGCGTGGTGACGCCGCACCCGCGCATCGGCATCCTGCACGGCACGACCCAGGTCGAGGTGTTCGCCTGGGCGGCACTGAACGGTCTGCAGACCTCGTACGAGGACATCGCCGCCGATCGGCTCCTCCGCGCGGATCAGGTGTGGATGATGGGCGGCTCGTTCGTCCAGTCCGTGACGGCGGTCGACGGCCATCCGATCGCGCACGACCGCGCCCGGACCGACGCGATCAACGCCTTCATGCAGACCGAGCGAGACGCCATCGACGCCTGGACGCGCGATCACGCCCCCGGCTGATCGACCGGGTCGCTCCCGAAGGTCGTCGCGTCGGCACCCAGCGCGGCGAGCGTCCGGAACACCGCGGCGTTGTCGCGCTGCATGTCCTCGCTCGTCGGGCGTCCGGCGAGCACGCTCAGGCACTCCTCGAGCCCTGCCGCGCCTGCGACGACCCACGTCGTCGCACCGCCGGCGGTCTGGTCCTTCTGCTTGAGGTGCGCCTCGGCCGTCTCGTGCGAGTACAGCACGCAGGTGTCGAACCAGATGGGCTCGGAGATCTCCTCCTCCACGAACCGGGACAGCTGCTGCGCGTGGCGCCGCACCTGCACCACGGGCGACCGCTCGCCGACGTGCCGGTGGATCGAGATCGACGACGCTTCGCGATCGCTGCGCAGCTGCAGGGCGAAGCGCTCGCCGAGGCTCGTCTCGTCGATGAGCTTGCCGAAATCGGGGTGCACCTCGGATGGCCGCACCCCGTCGAAGAGGATCCCCTGCCAGCGCTTGTTCTCGATCACCACGCGCGCGCCGTCGAGCAGCAGGACGTGGTCCACCTGCGTGACGAAGCTCGCCGGGGACCCCTCGTCCGGCATGAACACGACGTTGGTGAGGAGGCTCCCGCGCAGGCCGAGCTGCTCGCAGACCCGCAGGATCAGACGGCGCGAGGCCGCCTCCCACTTGAGGCCCGTGGCGAGGGTCTCCCGCGCGCGGCGAGCGACGTCCTGCGAGTTGCGCACGTCGGAGCGCATGCGCTCGACCTCGCGATCGTGCTCGTCGGACAGCGCGACGACCTGACGCTCGTGATTCTGCGCGAGGCTCGCGACCTGCTCCTCATGCGTGCGGTTCTGCTCGCCCACCTCGGTCGCGTGCGTCGCCTCGATCTCGTCGATGCGCTGCGCCGTCCGCTTCCGGTCGCGGCGCATCACGACCAGAAGCACCACCACCGCGATGAGCAGCACCGCCGCCACCGCGCACGCCACCCAGAGCCACTGCGTCATATCCACGCGAGCCACCTCATCACATCAGACGGCCATCCGAGCGGCGGCGTTCCGGAGATCGTGGACTGCGTCCTGAAAGATCTTCGCCGTGCCGCCGATCACGTCTGGGGAAGAGCGGCGAACGCGTCCGCCAGGGCCGCGCGCGCTGCCCGCACGCCGGGCAGCGCGCGGGCGGAGAGACGTGCGGCGGTGAAGACATCGCGCCGCGGCGCGCCGGGCAGATCGATCAGACGCAGCTCCGCCTCCTCGGCCGCCAGAGCGAGGCCGGGGATGAGTCCGACCGCGTGCCCCGCGGCGATGAGGCGCAGGTGGGCGGACAGGTCGGTCGCCTCGTAGCGCACGTCGGGCTCGAAGCCGGCGGCGCGGCACTGCTGCACGGTCCACGCGCGCGCGGCCGTGCCCTCCGGCTCCATCACCCACGCCGCCTCCCGCGCCTCGCCGAGTGCGCGCACCCCGCTCCTCGCGCCCACGGCGAGGCGGATCGGGTCGCGCCCGAGCAGCTCCCGGTCGAGTCCCGCGCGATGCGGGCGCGTATGGCCCGGGTACTGCTCCGCCATGGCCAGGTCGAAGGCGCCCGCCTCCGTCTCGAACAGCCCGTGCTCCGGCGGCGTGACGATCACCTCCACCCGATATCCGGGAAGCGCGTCGAGCATGCGGGGGATGAGCGTGCGCGCGCTGGTCTGCAGCGCCGCGATCCGCAGCGGAGCCGCCGACGGCGCGAGCGTGGCGAGATCGCCGTGCAGGGACTCCTGGGCGGCGAGCATCCCCTGGGCATGACGCGCCACCGCCTCGCCGGCCGAGGTGAGCCGCAGCCCCCGGCCTTCCGGTGCGAGCAGATCGACGCCGACCTCGCGCTCCAGCTGCCGCAGCTGGTGCGAGATCGTCGAGGCGCTGTAGTTCAGCGCGGCGGCGACCGCAGCGATCGTGCCCCGCATGCGCAGCTCGTGCAGGAGCAGCAGACCTCGTCCGTTCCACAACGCGACCATCGTTCGAAGATATCGAAGAGTCAGACGCGAGGAAACGGCCTTTTCCCGTGGAGTCCACGAGCGCACACTGGAGACGACCCTCTCGAGAAAGACCTCGTCATGACCACCGTCGCTCCGTCATCCGCCGCCACCTCGGAACCCCTGCCCGGCATCGACCGGCAGCTCGCCGAGGCGGCCATCGCCCAGGTGCGCACCTGGCTCGCCGCCGCGCGGGACGAGAAGGTCGACGCCTCGGCGAAGAACCTCGCCGGCGTCCTCCGCGACCCGAACGGCCTCGCCTTCACGGTCGGCTTCGTCGACGGCGTCGTCCGCCCCGAGGACACGCGCGTCGCCGCGCGGAACCTCGCGAACCTCGTCCCGCTCATCCCGCGCTTCCTCCCCGCGCCGCTGCGCGGGCTCATCCGCCTGGGCGGTGCGTTCGCGCCGGCGCTGCCGGGCGTCGTCGTGCCCGCGAGCCGCGTGGTGCTGCGCCAGATGGTGCGTCACCTCATCGTCGACGCGCGCGACGAGAAGCTCGGGAAGACCCTCGCCGAACTCCGCGGCGAGGGCGTGCAGCTCAACGTGAACCTGCTCGGCGAAGCCATCCTCGGTCAGCGCGAGGCCGACCGCCGCCTCTCCGGCACCCGCCGTCTCCTCGAGCGCGACGACGTCGACTACGTCTCCATCAAGGTCTCGTCGACGGTCGCGCCGCACAGCCCGTGGGCGTTTGAGGAGGCCGTCACGCACGCGGTCGACGCCCTCGCGCCGCTGTATGAGACGGCGAAGGCCAACGGCACCTTCATCAACCTCGACATGGAGGAGTACAAGGACCTCGACCTCACGCTCGCGGTCTTCATGCGGCTCCTCGAGCGCCCGGAGTTCCTCGGCCTCGAGGCCGGCATCGTTCTCCAGGCATATCTCCCCGATGCCCTCGGCGCGATGATGCGCCTGCAGGAATGGGCGCAGGAGCGCGTCCAGCGCGGCGGGGCCGCCATCAAGGTGCGCGTCGTGAAGGGCGCGAACCTTCCCATGGAGCAGGTCGACGCCGAGACCCATGGCTGGCCGCTCGCGACGTGGCAGAGCAAGCAGCACACCGACGCGTCGTACAAGGCCGTGCTCGACTACGCGCTCCACCCCGAGCGCATCGCGAACGTCCGCCTCGGCATCGCCGGTCACAACCTCTTCGACATCGCCCTCGCCTGGCTGCTCGCCAAGAAGCGCGGCATCGCGGATGGCCGGGGCGTCGAATTCGAGATGCTGCTGGGGATGGCCACGGCGCAGGCCGCCGTCGTCCGCCGCGACGTCGGCTCGCTGCTGCTCTACACGCCCGTCGTGCACCCGCGGGAGTTCGACGTCGCGATCGCCTATCTCATCCGGCGGCTCGAGGAGGGAGCGAGCCACGAGAACTTCATGTCGGCGGTGTTCGACCTCGATGCCGACCCCGCGCTCTTCGATCGCGAGAAGGAGCGCTTCCTCACCTCGATCGACCTCATCCCGCACGACCTGCCGAAGCCGAACCGCGTGCAGGATCGGCGGGAGCCGCAGCCCGAGGGGCCGCGCGACGGCTTCCGCAACACCCCGGACAGCGCCCCGAGCATCGCGGGCAACCGCGAATGGGCCACCGTCATCCGCTCGCGCATGGAGCACTCCACGCTCGGCGAGGAGACGCTCGCACAGCACACCCTCCGCACCCTCGACGAGGTCGACGCGATGGTCGCCGACGCGCTCGCCGCGGGCGAGGGATGGCGCGCGCTCGGCCCCGACGGACGCGCGGCCATCCTGCATCGCGCGGGCGACGTGCTCGAGGCGCACCGCGCCGATCTCCTCGAGGTCATGGGCTCGGAGTGCGGCAAGGTCATCGAACAGGGCGACCCCGAGGTCTCCGAGGCGATCGACTTCGCGCACTACTACGCCGAGAGCGCTCAGCACCTCGCCGACGTCGACGGTGCGACGTTCGACCCGGCCCGCCTCACCGTCGTGACGCCGCCGTGGAACTTCCCGGTGGCCATCCCCGCCGGCTCGACACTCGCCGCGCTCGCCGCAGGGTCACCGGTCATCCTCAAGCCCGCATCGCAGGCGCGGCGCTGCGGCGCCGTGCTCGCCGAGGCGCTGTGGGAGGCGGGCGTCCCGCGCGACGTGCTGCACCTCGCGCGCGTCGAGGAGAACGACCTCGGTCGCCGTCTCGTGTCGCACGAGAGCGTCGAGCGCGTCATCCTCACCGGCGCGTACGAGACCGCGGAGCTCTTCCGCTCGTTCCGCCGCGACCTGCCGCTCCTCGCCGAGACGAGCGGCAAGAACGCGATCATCGTCACGCCGTCGGCGGACCTCGATCTCGCCGCGAAGGACGTCGCCTACTCGGCGTTCGGGCACGCGGGGCAGAAGTGCTCGGCGGCATCCCTCGTCGTGCTCGTCGGATCCGTCGCGCAGAGCGAGCGCTTCCGCCGCCAGCTCATCGACGCCGTCGAGGGCTACGCCGTGGGCATGCCCTGGGAGGCCACCTCGCGCATCGGGCCGCTGATCGGCCCCGCGGAGGGCAAGCTGCAGCGCGCGCTGACGGAGCTCGAACCCGGTCAGCGCTGGGTGCGCCAGCCGCGCAAGCTCGATGACGAGGGGCGCATGTGGACGCCCGGCATCCGCGAGGGCGTGCAGGCCGGGAGCGAGTTCCACCTCACGGAGTACTTCGGCCCCGTGCTCGGCATCATGACCGCCGAGACGCTCGACGAGGCGATCGACATCGTCCGCGCGGTCGACTACGGCCTCACCTCCGGCCTCCACGCCCTCGACGAGGCGGAGATCGCCCGCTGGCTCGAGCGCATCGACGTCGGCAACGCCTACGTCAACCGCGGCACCACCGGCGCCATCGTGCAACGGCAGCCGTTCGGCGGCTGGAAGAAGTCGTCGGTCGGCGCGGGCACCAAGGCCGGCGGCCCGAGCTACCTCTTCGGCCTCGGCCACTGGTCCGATGCCCCGGTGCGCACGCAGGGCGAGACGGATGGCGCCGGGCGCCGCGCGCTGTCGGCCGTCGGCGAGGCGGATGGCCAGGGCTGGCTGGAGTCGGCCCTCGCGACCGACATCGCCGCGTTCGCCGACGAGTTCGGCGTCGCACGCGACGCGCAGGGCCTGCGGCTCGAGCAGAACGTGCTGCGCTACGCGCCCGTTCCCGTGACGGTGCGGTACGAGGACCGTCCGGTCGTCGAGCTCGTGCGCGTCGTCGCGGCCGGCCTCCGCGCCGGTGCCGCGATCGTCGTCAGCACGCCGGTGGCGCTGCCGGCATCGGTCGCCTCCTGGCTCGGCGCGGAGGGGGTCGAGATCGCCTTCGATGACGCGGACGCGTGGGCGAAACGGGCCCGCGACCTCGCGCGCACCGGCGGGCGCGTCCGCCTGGTCGGGGCGCCGCTCGACGAGGTCATCGCCGCGACCGACGGCGCCCCGAACGTCGCGGTCTACGGCGGTCCGGTGACCTCCGCCGGGCGCGTGGAGATGCTGCCGTTCCTGCACGAGCAGGCGGTGTCGGTCACCGCGCACCGCTTCGGCAACGAGCGCCGCTACGAGATCCCCGGCCTCGCCGACGCCTGAGCGAATGCGGCGGGGGCCTGCTCAGTCCAGGCCGAGCAGGGTGAGCGGGTGCGTCAGACGCCACCAGAACGACGGCGCCGGCACGTCGTCGGTGAGGGCGAGGTCGACCGATGTGTCATCGAGCCCGCCCTGAACGGTGAGGGTCCCGACCACGTCGCCGGCCTCGGCACCGACCTCGACGTCGTAGTCGGGGTCGGTGGCGGGCGCCACGCCCTGCCACGAGATCACCTCGGCCTCGTCGGCGGTGACGATCGTGCTCTGCGCGCCCCACGGGGTGCGCACATGCGCGACGGGCACATCGGGGGCGACGGCGGTGGTGAGCTGGATGCCCTCCTCCAGCTGCTCGAGGAGGCTGCGGCTCACGGTCTCGCGGCTCTCCTCGTCGGGCTGGCCGATCACCGCGGAGTACAGGGTGACGGTCGTCTGGCCGATCGTGACGTTCTTCACGGCAAGGAGGTTCCAGTAGGGCGTGCCCGTCGACCAGAGCGAGCCGGTCTTGAGGCCCACCACGCCCTCGTCGTCGATCAGGGGGTTCGAGTTGGGGACGACTCCCGCTCCGGGCAGCGTCACCGACTTCTCCGCGACGATCGATGCGAGCACCGGGTTCTGCATCGCGATGTCGGCGAGCGAGATGAGCGAGCGCGTGTCGGCGACGTTCCCGGGGTCGATGCCGCTGGGATCCGTCACCGTGATGCCGGTGAGGTCGTGCTCGTCGAGCCACACCCGTGCGTCCACGAGCCAGGCCTCCTGTGTGCCCCACATCTCGTCGACGAGCCGGTCGATGTAGTTGTTGGCCGAGCCGAGGAGCACGCCCTGCAGCATCTGCTGCAGGGTCAGCGTGCCGTCGACGGGCACGTCGAGAGAGGACTCCTGCGCGTAGAGGTACGTCCAGTACTCGTCGCTGTCGGCCTGCGTGAACGCGTACGAGGGGCCATCCTCGCCCGGCTCGAGCTGCGCGCGCTCGATGATCATGAGCGCCGTGATCACCTTGGTGATGCTGGCCATCGGCAGCACCTCGTCGTTCGACGAGATCGGACCTCCCGGCCCGCCGACCGCGGCGAGGGCCGCGCTGCCGTCCGCCGGCCAGGTGACCGGGAACTCCTCGCCGATCGGCGTCTCGACGGTGAGGTCGGAGATCGTCGGCGCGGCCTCGGTCAGCGGCCAGAGACCGCAGCCTGCGACGTACGCGAGGGCGAGCGCTCCGGCGGTCGCGGCGGGGCCGAGCCACACGCGGTGATGCCGTCGCGGCGGCAGCAGCGAGGGCTCGACGGGAACGAGGCGGCTCGTGCTGAGCGGGCCGGCGGCCGGCATCGCGGCCACCGTGTCGGGGTCCACCCATCCCAGGGCCGTGAGCAGCGTCGCTTCGGCGGCGGGCTCGCGGGCCGGGGTGTCGTCGGAGGGCACCTGCCTACGCTACCGGTTCGCGCCCGGACGATGCGGCGCCGATGAGCGCATGCGACTAGAATCGGCCGCACATCACACGGGAGTCCGCCGAGCCGGACTGAGAGGACGCGAGCCGCGCGTCGACCGTCGAACCTGATCCGGGTCATGCCGGCGAAGGAAGGAGAACGAATGTCCGCGTCCGTTTCCGGAACCCAGACACCTGCCGCACGGCGCCGCTCCTCGTGGCGCGTCGTCGACATCGTCGTCGCGAGCGTCATCGGCGTCGCGTCCGGCGTCGTGTTCTGGCTGTGGGGCCAGGCCTGGCCCGCCCTCGACAGCCTGCTGTCGTTCACGCCCGGTCTGTCGGGCCTCCTGTCGGGCGGATGGCTGTTCGCCGGCGTCCTGGGAGGTCTCGTCATCCGCAAGCCGGGCGCCGCGCTCTACGCCGAGGTCGTGGCGGCCGTCGTCTCCATGCTCGTCGGCACCCAGTGGGGCTTCACGACCCTCATCTGGGGCATCGTGCAGGGCATCGGCGCCGAGCTCGGCTTCGCGATCCTCGCGTACTCGAGCTGGCGCATCACGGGAGCGCTGCTCTCCGGCGCCCTCGCCGGCGTCGCCGTCGGCATCCTCGACACGAACTTCTCGTCGATCGCGGCTTACGCGTTCGAGGCCCGCACGATCTACTTCGTCGCGGCGGTCGTCTCCGGCATCGTGATCGCCGGTCTGCTGTCGTACCTCATCACGCGCGCGCTCGCGGCGACGGGGGCGCTCGACCGGTTCGCCTCGGGCCGCGAGCTGCGGACGGCAGGGCGCGGGGCGACCGGAGCAGCGTGACGGCCCGCGTCGACGCCCGCGGCTGGGGCTGGCGTCATGCCGGCCGCAGCCGCTGGGCGGTGTCCGGCGTCGACCTCGTCATCCCGCCGGGGGAGCGGGTGCTGCTCCTCGGCGCGAGCGGCTCGGGCAAGTCCACGCTGCTGCGCGGACTCGCCGGGGTGCTCGGCGACGAGGAGGACGGCACCGCCGTCGGCGACCTGCTCGTCGACGGCGTCCGACCGGCGGATGCCCGTGGCCGCGCCGGTCTCGTGCTGCAGGACCCCGACGCCCAGGTGGTGCTCGCCCGCGTCGGCGATGACGTCGCGTTCGCGTGCGAGAACCTCGGCGTCCCGCGCGAGGAGATCTGGCGCCGGGTGCCGCGGGCGCTCGCGTCGGTCGGACTCCACCTGCCGCTCGACCACTCCACCTCGGCCCTCTCCGGCGGGCAGAAGCAGCGCCTCGCACTCGCCGGCGCGCTCGCCATGGCGCCGCAGCTGCTGCTGCTCGACGAGCCGACGGCGAACCTCGACCCCGCCGGCGCCCTCGACGTGCGCGATGCGGTGGTCGCAGCCGCCGCGCAGTCCGGCGCCACCCTCGTCGTCGTCGAGCACCGCGTGGAGCTCTGGGTCGATCACGTCGATCGCGTCATCGTGCTCGCACCCGACGGCGGCCTGCTCGCCGACGGGCGCCCCGCCGATGTCTTCGCCCGGCACGAGCGCGAGCTGACGGCGGCGGGCGTGTGGGTGCCCGGGGTCGTCCCCGACGTGCCGCGCACCGTCCCGCGCGAGGAGGGGACCGTGCTGCTCCACGCCCGCTCCCTCACGGTCGGCCGCCGAGCCTTCGGTGCGCGCGAGCCGCTCGCGGTCGCCGCCGAGATCGACGCGGTCGTCTCCTCCGGCCGCGCTCTCGCCGTCGTCGGGCCGAACGGCGCCGGCAAGTCGACGCTCGCGGCCACGCTCTCCGGTCTGCTGCCCCCCGTCGACGGCACGCTGACCGCCACGGCGGAGCTCGCCGGGTCCGCGCACACCGCCCCGCACCGGTGGTCGTCGCGGCAGCTGCTCACCCGCATCGGGATGCTGTTCCAGTCGCCCGAGCACCAGCTCCTCACCGCGTCCGTGCGCGCGGAGCTCGAGGTCGGCCCCCGGGCGCTCAAGACCGATCCCGCCGCGGTCGCGCGCACGGTCGACGAGCTGCTCGAGCGGCTGCGGCTGACCGCGCTCGCCGACGTCAACCCGTTCACCCTGTCGGGGGGCGAGAAGCGCCGCCTCACGGTGGCCGCCTCGCTGATGACGCGGCCCCGCGTCCTCGTCCTCGATGAGCCCACGTACGGGCAGGACGCGCGCACCTGGCGGGAGCTCGCGGCTCTCCTCGACGACGTCCGCGCCGGCGGGACCGGACTCGTCGTCGTGACCCACGACCATCCGCTCGTCTCGGCTCTCGCCGACGACGTGCTCGCGCTCGGCGCCGTGCCCCTCGCGGGTGCGTCATGAGCCTCGTCGTGCTCGATGTGCGCGAGTCGCCGCTCGGACGCGTGAACGCGCTCGCCAAGCTCGCCGCCGCGCTCGTCCTCGGGATCGCGCTGCTGCTGTCGATCGATCCCGTCTCGGCCGGCGTCTCGCTCGCGCTGACGCTCGTGCTGCTGCCGTTCGCCCGCCTGCCGATGCGCGACCTGTGGCTGCGGCTGTGGCCGATCGCGGCGTCCGCGCTCATCGCGTGTGTCGCGACGTCGCTGTACGGCCGCCAGAGCGGCACGACGTATCTGGAGTGGGGCCTTCTGCGGGTCAGCGACGGGTCGCTCACGCTCGCCCTGGCCATCCTGCTGCGCGTGCTGGCGATCGCCGTGCCCTCCGTCGTGCTCTTCGCGACCACCGACCCGACCGACCTCGCCGACGCGCTCGCGCAGATCCTGCGACTGCCCGCGCGGTTCGTCCTCGGCGCGCTCGCGGGGCTGCGGCTCGTCGGGCTCCTCGTCGAGGACTGGCGTGAGCTCGGCCTCGCGCGACGCGCGCGCGGCGTCGCCGACACCGGGCGGCTGCGGCGCTTCGCGGGGCAGACGTTCGCGCTGTTCGTGCTGGCCATCCGCCGCGGATCCAAGCTGGCGACGGCGATGGAGGCGCGCGGCTTCGGCGCCCCGGGAGTCCGCACGTGGGCGCGCCCGTCGCGCGTGCGCCCGCGGGACGGGCTGCTCGTGCTGCTCTTCGTCGCGATCGCGACGGTCTCGGTCGCCGCGGCCGTCGCGGCGGGAACGTGGACCTTCGTCCTCGCGCTCTGAACCGGTGGCATGATCGACAGCGGCGGCGACCAGTGACGAAAGGCGCATGATGCAGCACAGGACTCTCGGACGGACGGGACGTGAGGTCTCGGTCGTGGGGCTCGGCACGTGGCAGCTCGGCGCCGACTGGGGCGACGTGTCGGAGGCGGACGCGCTCGACGTGCTGTCCGCCGCGGTCGACGGCGGCGTCACGCTCTTCGACACCGCCGACGTGTACGGCGACGGCCGCAGCGAGCAGATCATCGGCCGCTTCCTCGACGAGCGCGGCCTCCGCGGCGAGGTGACCGTGGCGACGAAGATGGGCCGGCGGCTCGCGCAGGAGCCGGAGAACTACTCGGCCGAGAACTTCCGCGCCTGGACCGACCGCTCGCGTCGGAACCTCGGCGTCGACACGCTCGATCTCGTGCAGCTGCACTGCCCGCCGACGGCGGTCTACGCGTCGGATGCCGTGTTCGACGCCCTCGACGCGCTCGTGGAGCGCGGTGCCATCGCGCACTACGGCGTGAGCGTCGAGACGGTCGACGAGGCCCTCACCGCCATCGCGCGACCGAACGTGGCCACCGTGCAGATCATCGTCAACGCCTTCCGGCTGAAGCCGCTCGACGAGGTCCTCCCCGCCGCCCAGGAAGCCGGCGTCGGCGTGATCGCGCGGGTGCCGCTGGCATCGGGACTGCTGTCGGGCCGCTACGACGAGTCGACGACGTTCGCGGCCGACGACCACCGCACGTACAACCGCGCGGGCGAGGCGTTCGACGTCGGCGAGACGTTCTCGGGCGTGGACTTCGCGACCGGCGTCGCGGCTGCGCAGGAGTTCGCCGCGCTCGTCCGCGAGCACGCGCCGGAGGGCGTGACGCCCGCGCAGGCCGCTATCGCGTGGCTCTGGCAGCAGCCCGGGATCAGCACGGTCATCCCCGGCGCGCGGTCGGTCGCGCAGGCGCAGGGCAACGCGGCGGCCGGTGCGGTGCCGCCGCTCGGCGAGGCGTTCGAGTCCGGCGTCCGCCGCATCTACGACGCGCGCCTGCGGGAGGCCATCCACCCCCGCTGGTGAGGCGCCGGACGGCGGCTCGGCGGGCGGGACTGGCAGGATGGCCGGAAGCGCGCCCGACGCGGGGCGCGGTCTCGAAGGAGAGCGGATGATCCACGACGGTTCCCTCGCCGGGCGCACGATCCTCATGTCGGGCGGCAGCCGCGGCATCGGCCTGGCCATCGCCCTGCGGGCGGCGCGCGACGGAGCGAACGTCGCGCTGCTGGCGAAGACCGACCAGCCCCATCCGCGACTGGAGGGCACCGTCCACACCGCGGCCGAGGCCATCCGCGCCGCCGGCGGGCAGGCGCTGCCGATCGTGGGGGACGTGCGCGACGACGAGTCCGTCGCGCGGGCGGTGCTCGAGACGGTCGGGGCTTTCGGCGGCATCGACGCGGTCGTCAACAACGCCAGCGTCATCGACCTGTCGGGGTCGGAGGATCTGCCGGCGAAGAAGTACGACCTCATGCAGGACGTGAACGTCCGCGGCACCTTCATGCTCAGCCGCGCGGCCATCCCCGCGCTGCGCGAGAGCGCGAACCCGCACATCCTGTCGCTGTCCCCGCCGCTCAACACGACGCCGCGGTGGCTCGGCGCCCACCCGGGCTACAGCCTCGCGAAGTTCGGGATGACCATGGCGACGCTGGGGCTCGCGGCGGAGTTCGCCGATGCGGGCATCGCCGCGAACGCGCTGTGGCCGAAGACCCTCATCGCCACGGCCGCGGTGCAGAACGTCATCGGCGGCGACGCGATGATGGCGCGCAGCCGCACACCGGAGATTTACGCGGACGCCGCGCACCTCGTGCTCACCCAGACCGCGCGCGGCTGCTCGGGGCAGACGCTCCTCGTCGAGGACGTCCTCGCCGACGCGGGCGTCCCCGATCTCGCGCGCTACGCCGCGGTCCCCGGGACGCCTGACGCGGATCTCATCCCCGATGTGTTCCTGTAGCGCGCTTCACGTCGCGTTCCACAGGTCGCGGTAGTACGCCATCCGCTCGCGGTCGGGCTCGACGCCGTACGCCGCCACGAGCGCGTCCGCCCAGCCCGGACCGTAGTTCCACTCGGTGCTCATCGCGGCGACCGCGATGTCGGCCCAGCGGTCGGCGACCCCCAGCGCACCGAGGTCGACGTGGCCCGTCCAGCGGCCGTCGTCCGCGAGCAGGGTGTTGGGGCAGCACGGGTCGCCGTGGCACACGACGAGCCGGTCGACGGATGGCCCCTGCCGCAGCGCCTCGGGGACCGCGACGCCCCGACGGCGCGCGTTCGCGACGCGGTCGGGCACCTGCCAGGACCAGGGGCAGGCCTCGACGGGGAGCGCGTCGTGCAGCGCACGGAGCCCCTCGCCGACCGCGCGCACGGCGGTCGCGGCGTCGGCGGTCCACCGCGGCGCAGCGGCGCTCTCTCCCGGAAGCGCGCGCGTCACGAGCCACTCGTGGGTGTCGTCCGACCCCTGCTCGAGCACCTCGGGGACGCGCACCCAGGCAGCGGCCCAGGCGAGGCGCTCGGACTCCGCCGCCATCGACGTCTCGAGATCGAGCGGGCCCCACTTGATGTAGCGCCCGTCGTCCGTGCGGAACGTGAGGCCGCCGAGGCCGTTCCGCCATGCCGGGGTCAGCCGGGCAGCGCCCGCGAGCTCGCGGACGCGCGCGGGCACCGGGACGTCGTCCGCGGGGATGCTCATGCTCCCATCCTGCCCGCCGGCACCAGCACCTTCGCAGGGCCGCCCCGTACCCTGGAGGGCATGAGCGAGCGCCCCGACATCACGACGACACGCCCGAAGAACACCGGCGTGCGCCAGGTGCGCCCGCGCACCGAGGGATGGCAGCAGCAGAAGGACGACACCGGACGCCCGCTGCTGCAGTTCGCGAGCCCGAAGCGCGGCAAGCCGCCCGTGCACCTCGCCGACCTCACTCCCGAGGAGCGCGTGGCGAAGGTGAAGGAGCTGGGGCTCCCCGGCTTCCGCGCCAAGCAGCTCGCCAAGCACTACTTCACGCACCACACGAGCGACCCCGCCGACATGACGGACCTCCCCGCGGAGAGCCGCGAGGAGCTGGTCGCCGGCATGCTCCCGCCGCTCCTCACCGAGGTGCGTCGCCTGCAGACCGACGGCGGCGACACGATCAAGTTCCTGTGGCGTCTGCACGACGGCGCGCTCGTGGAGTCGGTGCTCATGCGCTACCCCGGCCGCATCACGCTCTGCGTCTCGTCGCAGGCCGGCTGCGGCATGAACTGCCCCTTCTGCGCCACCGGCCAGGCGGGCCTCACGCGCAACATGTCGGCGGCGGAGATCGTCGACCAGATCGTGCGCGCCAACCAGGTCATCGCCTCGGGCGAGCTCGGCGGCAAGAAGTCCGACGACCACAGCGCCGAGCGCGTCTCCAACATCGTCTTCATGGGCATGGGCGAGCCGCTGGCCAACTACAGCCGCGTCATGCAGGCCGTCCGCGTCATGGTCGACAAGAAGGACGGCCTCGGCATGAGCGCGCGCGGGATCACGGTGTCGACCGTCGGCCTCGTCCCGGCCATCCGCAAGCTCGCGGCCGAGGAGATCCCCGTCACGTTCGCGCTGTCCCTCCACGCGCCCGACGACGAGCTGCGCGACGAGCTCATCCCGGTGAACTCGCGCTGGAAGGTCGACGAGGCCCTCGACGCCGCCCGCGCATACTTCGACGCGACCGGCCGCCGCGTCTCGATCGAGTACGCGCTCATCCGCGATATGAACGACCACCCGTGGCGCGCGGACCTCCTCGCCGACAAGCTCAACGCGCGCGGCCGCGGCTGGGTGCACGTGAACCCGATCCCGCTGAACCCGACCCCGGGCTCCGTGTGGGACGCGTCGGAGCGCTCGGCGCAGCTGGAGTTCGTCCGCCGCCTCAACGACGCGGGCATCCCGACGACCATCCGCGACACCCGCGGCAAGGAGATCGACGGCGCCTGCGGGCAGCTCGTCGCCACCGAGGACGACGAGGCCGAGGCCGCCGCCACGAGCTGACGCGGGCCGGATGGCCCGGCCGGCTGCCGTGCCTGCCGGTTCAGCAAGCGTTTCCTCGCGACGGGCCGCGGTGTCACCGGCGGCCGCTAGCGTAGGGGGATGGTCAACTATCGCTATCTCGGCAACAGCGGTTTCAAGGTCTCGGAGATCACCTACGGCAACTGGGTGACGCACGCCTCGCAGGTCGAGAACGACGCGGCGATCGCGACGGTGCACGCGGCACTGGACGCGGGCATCACGACGTTCGACACTGCCGACACGTACGCCAACACCGCCGCCGAGGAGGTGCTCGCCGAGGCGCTGAAGGGCCAGCGCCGCGAGAGCCTCGAGATCTTCACGAAGGTCTACTTCCCGATCGGTCCGAAGGGCCCCAACGACACCGGCCTCAGCCGCAAGCACATCTTCGACGGCATCCACGGGTCGCTGCGTCGCCTGAACGTCGACTACGTCGACCTCTACCAGGCGCACCGCTACGACTACGAGACGCCCCTCGAGGAGACGATGCAGGCGTTCGCCGACGTCGTGCGCCAGGGCAAGGCGCTCTACATCGGCGTCTCGGAGTGGACCGCGGAGCAGCTGCGCGAGGGTCACGCTCTCGCCAAGCAGCTCGGCGTCCAGCTCGTCTCGAACCAGCCGCAGTACTCCATGCTGCACCGCGTCATCGAGGGCAAGGTCGTGCCGGCGTCCGAGGAGCTCGGCATCTCGCAGATCGTCTGGTCGCCCATGGCGCAGGGCGTGCTGAGCGGCAAGTACCTGCCCGGGCAGCCCGTGCCCCAGGGCAGCCGCGCGACGGACGAGAAGAGCGGCGCGGAGTTCATCCAGCGCTTCCTCACCGACGACGTCCTCACCGCCGTGCAGAACCTCAAGCCCATCGCCGCCGACCTCGGCCTGTCGATGCCGCAGCTCGCGATCGCGTGGGTGCTGCAGAACAAGAACGTGGCCGCCGCGCTCGTGGGCGCCTCGCGCCCGGAGCAGCTCGCCGACACCGTGAAGGCGTCGGGCGTCGTGCTCGAGGCCGACGTCCTCGCCGCGATCGACCGCGCCCTCGCGGGCGTCGTGAACGACGACGCCGAGGACACGTACGGGGTCTCGCCGAAGTCGCGCCTGGTCTGAGCGCCTCGTGACGGATGGCCCGCGACCGACGGTCGCGGGCCATCCGTCTGCGTTGTGTTTCACCCGGTTTCCGGAAGGGGCGACCCGGTTGGCATGATCGTCTGGTGACGTCCCCTCGCCCCCGCACGCCGTGGCCGCGTGCGCTCGCCCTCCTGCTGGGCGCGGCCGGGCTCCTCATCCTCGCGTTCGTCGGCGTCTGCGCCGTCCGCTGGCTGGCGAGCTTCGGCGTCGTCGCCGACCTCGTCCGCGCGTACCCCGGCGCATCGACGCTTCCCGACTTCGTGACCACGGGCATCCCCGCGTTCGTGTCGTGGACGCATTTCCTCAACGCGTTCTTCCTCGTCCTCGTCGTCCGCTCCGCGCTGCGCGTGCGGAATGAGAAGGTCGCCGGCGGGCTGTGGTCGTCGAAGCGCGTGAAGAAGCGCCGGATGAGCCTGGCGCTCTGGGCCCACATCGCGGTCGATGTGCTGTGGCTCGTGAACGGGCTCGTCTTCGTCGTGCTGCTGTTCGCGTCCGGGCACTGGGCGCGCATCGTGCCGACGAGCTGGGACGTCATCCCGAACGCGCTGTCGGCGCTCGTGCAGTACGCCTCCTTCGACTGGCCGACGCACGACGGGTGGACGAACTACAACGCGCTGCAGCAGCTGAGCTACTTCGCGATCGTGTTCCTCGCGGCTCCCATCGCGGCCATCACGGGGTTCCGGCTCAGCGCGTTCTGGCCGCGGCAGAGCGAGCGGCTGAGCCGTGCGTTCCCCGAGCGCATCGCCAAGGCGCTGCACTGGCCGACGATGCTGTTCTTCGTGGCCTTCGTCATCGTGCACGTCGGCCTCGTGCTCACGACCGGCGCGCGCCGCAACCTCAACACGATCTATGCGGGCGACCACAGCGACGGATGGCTCGGGTTCGGCCTCTTCGCGCTGTCGGTCGTCGTGCTCGTGGCGGCGTGGTTCGCGATCCGCAACGACCGCTGGATCGCGGCCGTCGCGCGCCGCTTCGGCGACGTGCGCCTGCGCAAGTAGTGCGCGGAGCGGCGGCCGCGGCCCGGGGGCGCGCCGGACGGGCCCCCGCGGGACGGGCCCCCGCGGGACTAGCGCCCGGTGCGCTAGGACTAGCGCTCGGAGCACTAGCCCTAGCGTTGGGCGTCGAGGCTAGTGCTCCGAGCGCTGGTCTCGACGACGAACGCTAGTCTCGCGGTCCGCAGAGCCCCAGTGCTCGCCCCCTACAGCCGCGCGAGCGTCTGCACGTCGTCGCCGAACTCCCGCGCGGTCGCCTCGGACACCGTCGCGCGCGTGGCACCCAGCGCAGCCAGGTAGTCCTCGGTGTGCAGCGACGCGTCGGCGGTGTCGCCGTCGCGAAGCGCGCGGGCGAGCGCCTCCTGCGATGCCCGACGTGCGGCGTACTCGATGTCGGCCGGCGTCAGCCCGTCGCTCGCCGCCACCAGCGCGTCGAAGTCGAGCCCCGCGACGACCTGCTCCGGCACGTACCGGTGCCAGATCGCGCAGCGCGCCTCGTCGTCGGGGAGCCCGATCGGGATGACGTAGTCGAAGCGCCCGTGCCGGAGGAACGCCGCGTCCAGCGCCCGCACGAAGTTCGTCGCGCAGATGAGCAGCCGCCCCTCCCGCTCGCGGAACTCCGCCACGAGCTTCAGCAGCTCGTTCGTCACGCCCTGCATCGGCGACGGCGGCTCGCCGCCTCGACGCGCGGCGATCTCCTCCACCTCGTCGATGAACACCACGGCGTGCTCGAGCTCACCGATCACCTCGAACGTCTGCCGCAGCGCGGCCGCGAGTCCACCGGGCTCACCCGACAGGCGCGACGGGAACAGCTCGACGAAGGGCCAGTCGAGCCGCGACGCGACAGCCTTCGCGAACGTCGTCTTGCCCGTGCCGGGTGGCCCGAACAGCATGACCGCGCGCGGCGGCACCACGCCGAAGCGGTCGGCGAGGTCCGGACGCGACAGCGGCACGACGAGCCGCTCCTCGAGGAGGTCCTTCTCCAGCTGCATGCCGCTGACGGCATCCCACAGATGCCGCGGGAGGATGCGTCCGCCGACGTCCTTGAGGAGGTCGAGCTCACGCCGCTGCACCGGCATCTGCCGCTCGAGATACCGCAGCTGGGTGCGCGGCTCGAAGCCGTTGGCGGTGAGCCCGTCGAGGGCCCCGGCCTTGTCGGCGACGAGGATCGACAGCTTCCCCAGGCCGATCGGGGCCATCCGCCGCTCGAGCGCGTCGAGGAGGCTGGCCTCCACACGGTCGTCGCGCTCGTGCGGAGCGACAGCGAAGAACACCACCCACCCCTGTGCGTGGGCGGCGCGGCCCACCGCCGCCCCGACGACGCGGTCGTCACGCACGGCGACGACGGCATGGTCGGCCTGGCAGGAGGCGATCACCTCCGACAGGGCGTAGACGGGCGAGGCGTCGTCCTGGGCGGACTCCTCCCACAGGCGGACGATGCCGTCGAGGTCGTCGTCGTGGAAGTCGCGGATGCGGGTACGGCTCATGATGCCTCCTGGCGGCAGCGGTCGCTCGGGGAAGAGCGGCGGAGAGGTGCCGGCAGGGGTCGTGCCGTTCGGTGCGGTCCCGGGTGCGGGAATCGTTCCGCACAGGATAGCGGATGCTACGCCGCGCGCTCGCCGCGCTCCCGCAGCGTCGATCGGATGGCCTGGGCGACGGCCCGACCGGCCCGGTTCGCGCCGACGGTCGAGGCGGATGGCCCGTACCCGACGAGGAAGAGGCGCGGCTCGTCGAGCGCGCGGCTGCGGGACGCGCGGATGCCGCCCTCCGCGGTGCGCAGACCGAGCGGGGCGAGGTGCCGGAGGGCGGGTCGGAAACCCGTCGCCCAGAGGATGGCGTCGGCCGCGATGAAGGTGCCGTCGGCCATCCGCACGCCCTCCTCCTCGATCGAGGCGAACATCGGGTGCCGCACGAGCACGCCGCGCTCGCGGGCGGCGATCGCCCACGGTGTCCAGTGCATGCCGGTGACGGAGATCACGCTCGCGGGCGGGAGGCCCCGGCGGATGCGCTCCTCGACGCCCGCGACGGCGGCGATGCGGGCGGGCTCGTCGAAGGCCTCGTCCGTCCACTGCGGCTCGCGGCGGGTCATCCACACCGTCTGGGCGACGTGCGAGATCTCCTCGAGCAGCTGCACAGCCGAGATGCCGGCGCCGACGACGATGACCCGCTTCCCGGCGAACTCGTCCGCGGAGACGTAGTCCGCGACGTGCAGCTGCTGACCACGGAATCGCTCCTGACCCGGATAGTGCGGGACGAACGGGCTCGTCCACGTGCCTGTCGCGTTGACGACGAACCGCGCGGACCAGCCGCCGGCGTCGGTCTCGACGAGGAGGCGGCCATCCGGGGCGTCATCCTCACGACGCACTGCGCGCACCCGGACGGGTCGTCGCACACGCAGGTCGAACATCCGCTCGTACTCGGCGAAGTAGGCGGGCAGGATGTCCCGGCTCGCGCTCTCGGGGTCGGCGGGCGGCACCGGATGGCCGGGGAGCTCGTGGATGCCGTTGACCGTGGCCATCCGGAGCGACGCCCAGCGGTGCTGCCACGCGCCGCCCGGTGCGGCATCCCCGTCGAGGACCACGAAGGTCTCGGCCCCGCCGGCGTCGACGGGCGCGAGCCCGATGCGGCGCAGGTGGTACGCCGCCGAGAGTCCGGCCTGCCCCGCTCCGATGACGATGACGTCGACGGGACGCGGAGTGCTCATGCCCGGTGCAACAGGTCGGGGGTGATGGGAATTCCGGAGAATCAGCTCAGCTCGCTCGCCCAGGGCAGATCCGCGCCGGAGCGCGAGACCGTGATCGAGGCAGCCGTCAGGGCGCGATCGAGGACCTGCTCGAGCGCTGTGCCGTCCGGCCCTTCGAGGAGGGACGGGTCTGCGGCGACGGCCGCCACGAGCACGGTCATGAACGTGTCTCCCGCCCCGATCGTGTCGGCGACCGCGACGGGCTTCGACGGCTGGAAGATGCGGTGATCGCGGGTGGCGATGACCGCGCCCCGGCTTCCGCGGGTGACAGCGGCGACGCGCGCACCCGCGTCGAGGACGGTGTCGAGGACCTCGTTCTCCGCTGCTCCGGGGAAGAGCCAGGCGGCGTCCTCATCGCTCATCTTCACCAGGTCCGAAACAGCGATGCGTCGGAGGATGAGCCGCCGTGCTCTGTCCTCGTCATCGATGAGGGAGACGCGGATGTTCGGATCGAAGGTGATCGCGCCTCCGGCCGCTCGGGCGTCGTCGAGCATCCGCCCGACGACGGCGGCGCCGGGTGCGAGCCAGGATCCGAGCGAGCCGGTGTGGACCACCGAGTATCCGTCGACCGGAAGCGGCGCGGGATCCCACTCGATCGCGAAGTCGTAGACCGCGTCGCCATCGGCGGAGATGTCGGCCGTCGCGGTCGATGTCGAGCGCGCGCCGACGCTTCCGGGGCTCAGCCGGGCGCCGGACGCCTCGATGTGCGCGCGAATGGTGCGGCCCGCCTCGTCGTCTCCGAGAGCGGTGTGCAGGACCGGCGCGAGTCCCAGGCGACCGAGACCCAGGGCCACGTTGGCCGGCGACCCACCCGGCGCCGTGCGGAGCACGCCGTTCTCACGCGCCATGTCGAGCAGCGCCTCTCCGATGATGAGCGTCTTCACGTCATGCTCCTTCCGGTGGGCGAGCCGAGTGGCTCGCTGGGTCAGGTCGAACACGTCGAGAATACGCGTTGACGCGGGTTAGTAAACCGAGTAAGTTAGCTGCAGCACCTCACGAGCAGACATAGGAGTCGACATGGCACGCAAGCGCCCCGCCACGATGGCGGACATCGCGCAGGTGGCCGGCGTCAGTCGCACCACCGTGTCCTTCGTGCTCAATGACCGCACCGATGTGATGATCCCCGCCGCGACCCGCGATCGCGTGCAGAAGGTCGCCGCCGGATTGGGATATCGACGCAATGCCGCGGCGCGAGCCCTGGCTACGCAGAGCAGTGGTCTGCTCGGCCTGGTGACTGAGATCGTCACCTCTCCCTTCGCCGCCGATGTCATCCGCGGTGCGCAGCAGCGCGCGTGGGAGCAGGAGCGCTTCCTGCTCATCGCCCCGAGCGAGGACGAGCACGCCATGGACGCCCTGGCGATCGAGAAGCTCCTGGAGCAGCGCGTGGAGGGAATCCTCCTCGCCGCCGCATGGCACCGCGCGATCAGCGTGCCCGACGCCGCGAAGGACGTCCCCTGCGTCCTCGTGAACTGCTACGACGAGAAGGGCGAGTTCCCCGCTGTCGTGCCCGACGAGGTCACAGGCGGTCGACGGGCAGCCGCCGCCCTCATCGACGCCGGACACGAGCGCATCGGACACATCACCCTCACCCCGGGCATCCCCGCGCAGATCGGGCGACTCGAAGGCTTCCGTGCCGAGCTGCAGGAATCGGGTCTCGGACTCGACGACGATCTCGTCTGCCTCGGCGACGCCACCGCGGAGAGCGGATACCTCGCCGGTCGGGAACTCCTCGAGCGCGCCGACCGGCCGACCGCGATCTTCTGCGGCAACGACCGGATCGCGATGGGCCTCTACGACGCGGCCAAGGATCTCGGACTCTCGATCCCCGGAGACCTCTCGGTCGTCGGTTTCGACGACCAGGAGATCCTCGCGGCGTACCTGCGCCCGAAGCTGACCACTGTCGCCCTTCCCTTCGCGGGGATGGGCGCAGCCGGGGTGAGCATGCTCACCTCGCTGACAGCGGGCAGACCGATTCAGGACGCGCGCGTCCTGATCGACTGCCCGCTGCGCACACGCTCGTCCGTTGGGCCGGTAATCCCGTGACGAGCGACCTCCCGCACCAATGAAGCAATCGGAAGGATCACTTCGATGATATCCACACGCATTCGAGGGCGACGCCTGGCCGGCGTCCTCGTGGCCGCGGCAGCGGCGACGACGCTGCTGCTGAGCGGCTGCACGGCGGGCGACGCGGGCGACGCGGGCGGCGACGCCGCCTCCGGCCCGCTGCTCACGATCCCGCGCGAGGACATGGGCACGTTCAGCCAGAACTTCAACCCGTTCTCGCCCAACGCCGCTCCCATGACGCAGCAGGCGATCTACGAGTCGATGATCATCTACAACCCCGCGGACGGCAGCACGACCCCCTGGCTCGCCGAGTCCTGGGAGGCGTCCGATGACGGGCTGAGCCTCACCTTCCACCTGCGCGACGGTGTGAAGTGGTCGGACGGGGAGCCGTTCAGCGCGAAGGACGTGGCGACGACGTTCGGCCTTCAGCAGAAGATCGTCGAGGGCAGCTTCCCGTACGTCTCGAAGGTCGAGGCGGCGGACGACGCGACCGTCGTCTTCACCTTCTCCGAGCCCTTCTCGCCGGGCCTGTTCGAGGTCGGGCAGCAGGTCATCGTGCCCGATCATATCTGGGCGGACCAGGAGAATCCCGACAAGTTCGAAAACGAGACCCCCGTCGGCACGGGCCCGTACACCGAGGTGTCGAAGTTCCAGGCGCAGTCCTTCGAGCTGCTGCCGAATCCGGAGTACTGGCAGCAGGACAAGCAGAATCTCCCGGGTGTGCGAATGCTGGCTTTCGCGGGAAATGACGGCGCGAACCTCGCCGCGATCAACGGCGACGTCGACTGGGCGCCGCAGTTCATGCCCGACATCCAGAAGACGTACGTCGATCGCGACCCGGAGCACCGCCACTACTGGTTCCCGCCCACCGGGGCCATGATCAACTGGCAGCTCAACACCACGAAGCCGATGTTCGAGGATCCGCAGGTGCGCAAGGCGCTGAGCCTCGCGGTCGACCGGGAGCAGGTCGTGAAGGTCGGCATGTCCGGCTACACTGAACCCGCCGACTGCAGCGGCCTGTCGGGCTCGTACAGCACGTGGAAGGACGAGTCGCTCCTCGGCTCGTGCGACTGGATCGGTCACGACCCCGAGAAGGCGGGCGAGATGCTCGACGAAGCCGGCTTCGAGGCGGGCGCGGACGGCAAGCGCACGACCCCGGACGGCGAGCCGTTCGCATTCAAGATCTCGGTCGGGTCCACCTCGACGGACTGGCTCTCCGTGGCGAACATCATCTCGCAGGACCTGGCGGACATCGGAGTGACGGCCACGGTCGATGCACCGGACTGGGCCGCGGTCACGGCCGCGTACGAGCAGGGCACGTTCGACACCGGCATCGTGTGGAGCGACAACGCTCCGACGCCCTACCAGTACTACCGCTCGCTCATGTCGAGCGAGACGCTGAAGCCGGTCGGAGAGCAGACGTTCTCGAACTACCACCGCTTCAGCGACCCCCAGGCGGATGAGCTGCTCGATCGGTTCTCGGCGGCGTCGGACGAGACCGCGCAGCACGAGATCGTCGATCAGCTGCAGGCGCTGTACAGCGAGGTCGCCCCCGTCGTCCCGCTGTTCCCGGGCCCGGAGTGGGGTGCCTACACCGACACCCGCTTCACGGGGTGGCCGACAGAGGACGACCCCTACGCGACGCTCGCGACGCGCTCTCCCACGACCGTCCTCGTGCTGACCTCCCTGCAGCCCGTCGACTGACAGCAGGGCGTTCGCGCCCCCGTCGGGGCTGGGTAGGACAACCCAGCCCCGACGGGGCGTGCCCTCCTGACGCGAAAGGAACCGTCATGAGATTCATCATGCGTCGGCTGGGGTTCTACCTCGTGGCGTTCTGGCTCTCGATCACCCTCAACTTCCTGCTGCCACGGCTCATGCCGGGCGATCCGGTCTCGAGGATGCTGTCCCGGTCACAGGGGCAGCTGGATCCCTCTCAGATCGACTCCCTGCGTCGGCTCCTCGGCGTGGACGAGCGGCCCTGGTGGCAGCAGTACCCCGAGTATCTGTGGCGCGTGCTCACCGGCGACCTCGGCATCTCGATCTCCCGCTTCCCGACGCCGGTCACCGACGTCATCGGCACTCAGCTGCCGTGGACGCTGCTGCTCGGATTCACCTCGTTGATCCTCGCCGTCATCATCGGCAACCTCCTCGGGATCATCGCCGCCTGGCGACGCGGCAGTTTCCTCGACTCGTTCGTGCCGCCGTTCCTGGTTTTCCTCGGATCCTTCCCGTACTTCTGGCTCGCGATGGGGCTCCTCTACGTCTTCGGCATCGCGCTGGGATGGGCACCGCTCAGCCACGCGTTCTCGGTGGGACTCGAGCCCTCGTTCAGCCCGGTGTTCCTCAGCGACGTCGCGGCCCACCTCGTCCTGCCCGCGCTCTCGATCGTCTTCGTCTCCGTCGGCGGATGGATGCTCGCGATGCGCAACACCATGATCGGCACGAACAGCGAGGACTACATCCTCATGGCGGAGGCGAAGGGGCTGCATCCGTCGCGCATCATGTTCGCCTACTCCGCCCGCAACGCGATGCTGCCGGCGGTGACGAACATCGGCATGAGCATCGGCTTCATCGTCGGCGGTGCGCTGCTGACCGAGGTCGTGTTCGCGTATCCGGGTGTCGGCTACCAGCTGATGGCCGCCGTGCAGGGCCTGGACTACCCGCTCATGCAGGGCATGTTCCTCACGATCACGGGGGCCGTGCTCCTCGCCAACTTCCTCATCGACATCATCTACGTCCGCCTCGACCCGCGCGTGCGGGTGTCCTGAGAGGGGAACACCATGGCAACCACGCAGACCGCGCTCATGGCGACCGCGCCGCGCAACCCCCGTGGCCTCGTCCGACTGCTGCGGAACCTGGGCCGCAACGGGAAGGCGGTGGCCGGCCTGGTCATCATCCTGCTGTTCGTCCTCAGCGCGCTCCTCGCGCCGGTGATCTTCCCCGAGGACCCTTCGCGCATCCTCGACGGCGGCGCGACCCCGCCGAACGGCGAGCATCTGCTCGGCACCACCGCGAAGGGGCAGGACGTGCTCGCCCTCACCCTGTGGGGCTCCCGGGCGTCGCTCTTCGTCGGCTTCACCGCGGGGCTGCTCGCGACGCTGGTCGCGGTGCTCATCGGGCTCGCGGGCGCGTACTTCGGAGGCGTCCTCGATGACCTCCTCAGCCTCGCGACCAATGTCTTCCTGCTGATTCCCGGGCTGCCGCTGCTCGTCATCCTGGCCGCGTTCCTGCCGCCCGGGCTCGGCACCGTGATCGTGGTGCTGACGATCACGGGCTGGGCCGGCGGTGCGCGCATCCTGCGCGCGCAGGGCATGTCGATTCGCGGGAAGGACTACGTCGCGGCGTCGATCGTCAGCGGCGAGCGGCCGCTGCGCATCATGCTGCGCGACATCCTGCCGAACATGGCCTCGATCGTCATGACGACTCTGCTCGGCTGCATCATCGGCTCGATCGGCGCTCAAGCGGGCCTGGAATTCCTCGGCCTCGGAGATTCCAACACCATCTCGTGGGGGACCAACCTCTTTTGGGCGACGAGCGACGGTTCGCTCATGCTCGGCCAGTGGTGGATCTTCGTCCCCTCCGGCTTAGCGATCGCGCTCATCGCCTTCGCGCTGTCGCTGTGCAACTACGCCGTGGATGAGATCACGAACCCGCGATTGCGGAAGCCGCGGCGCGCGGCGAGCGCGAGCGCCCCCACGCTCGTGACCATCGGGGACGCCGGAAGGGAGAGCCGCTCATGAGCGCGCTGCTCGAGATCGAAGACCTCGTCGTCGAATACGTCAGCGACGAGCGGGCCGTCCGAGGTGCGGATCGGGTCAGCGTGTCCATCGCACCCGGGGAGATCCTCGGACTCGCGGGGGAATCCGGATGCGGCAAGTCGACGGTCGCCAACGCGGTGATGCGCCTGCTCAAGGATCCCGCGCGGATCAGCGCGGGAGCCATCCGTTTCGACGGCCAGGACGTGCTCCGCATGAGCGCGCAGCAGCTGCGCGAGTGGCGGTGGCGGGAGACGGCGATGGTGTTCCAGTCCGCCATGAACTCGCTCAACCCCGTGATGCGCATTGGCGACCAGATCATCGACATCTTCACCACGCACGAGAGGATGTCGCGTTCGGCGGCGAGGGCCGAGGCCGTGCGTCTCATGGACCTCGTCCGGATCGATCCGGCGCGTCTGAGCGCGTACCCGCACCAGCTGTCCGGCGGTCAGCGCCAGCGCGTCGTCATCGCGATGGCCTGTGCGCTGCGACCGCGGCTGCTGATCCTCGACGAGCCCACGACGGCTCTCGACGTGGTGGTGCAGCAGGAGATCCTTGCGCAGATCAGGGAGCTGCAGCAGGAGCTCGGCTTCTCGGTGCTGTTCATCACGCACGACATGTCACTCATGCTCGAGCTGTCCGACCGCATCGGAGTGATGTACGCCGGTCGGATCGTCGAGCTCGCGCCCGCGTCGGTGCTGAAGAGCGGCGCCCGCCACGCCTACACGCAGGCGCTTCTCGGAGCGTTCCCCTCGATCTCCGGTCCGCGCAAGCACCTCGTCGGACTGGCCGAGGGGTCCCGCTTCACCGACATCGGCGACCTCGTCGAGGTCGCACCCGGCCATTTCGTCGCGCCGAGCGACGTGGAGCTCCGTACCGAGGGGGGACGATGAACGTCACTCAGACCGAGCCTGCGATCCGTATCCGCGGACTGGACAAGACATTCGTGCAGGGCGGCTTCCGCTCGCGTCGCGAGGTCAAGGCGCTGAACTCTGTGGATCTCGAGGTCGGGCGCGGCGAGATCGTGGCGCTCGTCGGAGAATCCGGATCGGGCAAGTCCACCCTCGCCCGATGCATCGCGCGGCTCGAGACGCCGGACGACGGCGTCATGGAGGTGCTCGGCGAGGATGTGCTGCGCACGCAGCGGCGTCGAGCGTCCAAGGCCTACCGCAGCGACGTCCAGATGGTGTTCCAGGATCCGTTCGGCTCCCTGAATCCGACGCAGCGCGTCGAGCACGTGCTCGCGCGCTCGCTGCACCTGCACGGCAAGGCGAGGAAGGACCTGCGCGCGCAGCTGGTCGAGCTCGTCGAATCCGTGGGGCTGCCGGCCGAGGTCCTCAGCTCCTTCCCGCATGAGATGTCGGGAGGTCAGCGTCAGCGCATCGCGATCGCCCGCGTGCTCGCCGTGGAGCCGAAGGTCATCCTCGCCGACGAGCCCACGTCCATGCTCGACGTCTCCGTGCGGATCGGGGTGCTGAACCTGCTGTCGAAGCTCCGTGATGAACGGGGGATCGCCATCCTCTACGTCACGCACGACCTCGCATCCGCGCGATACCTCGCCGACCGGATCCTCGTGATGCACCGAGGGACCCTCGTCGAGGGCGGCGAGTCGCTCGCCCTTCTCGACTCCCCACAGCATCCGTACACGCGGATGCTCGTCGGAGCCGTCCCCGACCCCGAGCGGACGATTCCGTTCGATCCGGAGGAGAGACGCCTGTTCCGCACCGAGATCGAGGCCTGGGCGGACGCCCCGTCCGCTCGCGTGCTCGTCGACCACGAATCCGGACACTGGGTCTGGAAGCCCAAGGAGACCACGCCCCATGCTTGAGGACCACCGCAACCCCGCCAGCGCGTCAGCGGTGCTGGAGGAATCGGACCCGCGCGCAATCGTGCTCGCGGACCGCTACCGGCCCGTCTATCACTTCACGTCGCCCTCGGGATGGCTCAACGATCCCAACGGGGTCAGCCAGTGGAATGGCGAATACCACCTCTTCTACCAGTACAACCCGTACAGTGCCGACCACCGCCTCATCCACTGGGGACACGCGGTCAGCACCGATCTCGTCCGCTGGTCCGACCGCCCGATCGCGCTGACTCCGAGCGAAGGACCGGACGAGGAAGGCTGCTGGTCGGGCGTCCTCGTCGAGGATCGCGGACGCCCCGTGATCGTCTACTCGGGGCACGCGCACGGACGTCAGACCGCCTGCCTCGCGTACGGCGACGCGACGCTCACGACCTGGACGAAGGAGGGCGGCAACCCCGTCATCGAACCGCCGCAGGGCGTGGCCCTCACGGCATTCCGCGACCACTGCGTGTGGCGGGAGAACGGCGTGTGGCGGCAGCTGATCGGCAGCGGCATCCGAGGCGAGGGCGGCACGGCCTTCCTCTACGAATCCGAGGATCTCGTGTCATGGCGGTTGATCGGCCCGCTCGCGATCGGCGAGGCCGCCGCGCTGCCCGACACGGACCCGCTGTGGACGGGGACGATGTGGGAGTGCGTCGACTTCTTCCGGCTCGGCGCGGATGGCACCACGGGCGCGCCGGACAGCGCGAGCGACGACGAGCACGTGCTGCTCTTCTCGGCATGGGACGACGACCGCACGATGCACCCGCTCGCGGCGATCGGCCGCTATGCGGGCGACCGGTTCGCGATCGACCGATATCAGCGACTCGACCTGGGCGGACGCCACGCCTACGCGCCGCAGACGTTCGCAGATGAGTCGGGGCGCCGCGTGCTCTGGAGCTGGATGCAGGAGGCGCGCGGCGGGGCCGCCCAGCGGGCAGCCGGCTGGTCCGGTGCCATGGCGCTCCCGCGCGTCCTCACGATCGACGACATCGGCGTCATCCGCCAGGAGCCCGTGCCGGAGCTCGAGGCAGCCCGAGGTGAGCGCCTGACATGGAGGAGAGAGCAGGGCGCCGTGGCGTCAGCCGGGGACCAGATCGAGTTCGACCTCGATGCGTCGGTGCCGGCGGGATCCGCGGTGACGATCGAGATGCTCTCGACGCCCGACGGCACCGAGAAGACGGTCGCGGTCGTCAGGCGCGAAGCCGACGGCGAGCTCACTCTCACCGTCGATCGCGCCCGTTCGTCGCTCGGCGAGGACCTCGACACGTCGATGCATTCCGGCGCGGTGCCGGCAGAACACGATCACGTGCGGGTGCGCGGGTTCCTCGACCGCTCATCGCTGGAGATCTTCGTAGACGGCATCGCGCTGACCACCCGCGTGTACCCCACCCGCGCAGACGCGGTCGGCATCCGCGTGCAGGCCGGCGGCGGCGCGGCGCTGGCGAGGATCGACGGCTGGCGGGTGCTCGGCCAGGAGCAGGAGGTCCGCTTGTCCGGCGCCGCGGGTTCCGAGGAGGACGGCCATGACCGATGACGCCTCCCGGGGGCCTCGACAGAGTCTCTCGCGCCGCGCGCTCTTCACAGGCGCCGGAGCGGCAGCGCTCGGGGCGGCGGCGGTGACCGTCTCCGACGCACCCGCGACGGCGGCGACAGCGCGCTCGAACCGCTCGCCGAATGCCCGGCAGCGCCAGCGGCCGGCATATCACTTCAGCGTGCCGGACAACTGGAAGAACGACCCGCAGCGACCGATCTTCATCGACGGCGAGTACCTGTACTACTACCTGTACAACGAGGACTATCTGACGGGCGGCAGTGGCACGTCCTGGCGCCTGGCGACGACCCGGGACCACGTGAAGTTCGTCGATCGGGGCGTCGCGATCCCGAAGTTCTCCAACGATAACGGGGACTGCTGGTCCGGCAGCGCGGTGGTCGACGTCGCGAACAGCGCCGGCTTCGGCGAAGGAGCGGTCGTCGCGCTCGTGACACAGGCTCCGAACGGCGTCCAGGGGCAGTACCTGTGGTACTCCGTCGACGGCGGTCGCAGCTTCGCCTCTGCCGGGGACGAGCCGGTCCTCGCGAACCCGGGTCGACACGATTTCCGCGACCCGAAGGTCGTGTGGGATGACGAACGTGCGCGCTGGTTCCTCGCCAACGCCGAGGGCGATCGGCTGGGCTTCTACGCTTCGCCCGACCTGCGCTCCTGGACGCGCGTCGGAGAGTTCCGACGCGATGACCTCGGGTTGCTCGAGTGCCCTGACCTCTTCCGCATGCAGGCCGAGGACGGCAGTCGTCATTGGATCCTCGGCACGAGCGCGAACGGCAAGGGGCGCGGGCTTCCGGCCACGTACGCCTACTGGCTCGGCGACTTCGACGGCGCGACGTTCAGCACCGCGCACGACGAGCCGCGGTGGCTGGACTGGGGCTACGACTTCTACGGAGCCGTCACCTACCCGGATCATGACGAGTCCGGCGCCGAAAACCCGCGTCTGCGGCGTGCGATCGGCTGGGCGAACTTCTGGGACTATCCCCACAACACGCCCAGCCTCGCGACTGATGGCTACAACGGGGACGACATGATCGTGCGCGAGCTGCGGCTGGTTGCGACTGCGGACGGATACGCTCTCGCATCCGCCCCGCCCTCGGCGCTCGCACGATACGCGACGAAGGTCCATGACCTCGGCGACGTGTCGGTCGCCGGCACGAAGGACTTGGACGTGCAGTCCGGATCCTTCGACCTGACCTGCGAGCTCGTGTGGGATCCGACGGATCCGCCGGGGAACGTCGGCATCGAGGTCCTCCGAGCACCGGGTGGAGGCCGCCACGTGGCTGTCGGGACCTATCTCGACGGCCGCTTCGCCTACGTCAACCGTCGACCGACGATCAACCCGACAGGTGGGGAGTCGCAGACGCCGGTGGATCCTTCGACGGGACGGCTCGTGATGCGGGTCCTCGCCGATCGGACGAGCGTCGAGCTGTTCATCGGCGATGGCACGGTGGTGCACTCGCACCGCGTGTTCCCGCTCGAGGTTGACGACCGGATCCGCCTCTACGCGTCCGACGGCGGCGCCGTGTTCCGAGGACTCACGATCCGGGAGCTCGCAGTCCGCTGAGACGGGCACGCGTCTCCCATGGCATGGGGAGGGGCCGCCGCCGCGACTCGTGGTCGCGACGACGGCCCCTCTGGCCGGCGGATTATGCCCGGCGACGTCGCAGCGCGAGGAGCAGGACCCCCGCGCCCATCAGCAGGGCCGCAGCGACAGCGCCGATCAGCGTGAGGTCGCTGCCGGTCGGGGCCAGGTCCTCCTCGGCCTCGCCCTGAGGCGCAGGGTCGGCGTGCGGAGCCGGGTCCGCCTCGGGAGCGGCGTCGGCGGGAGTGTCCTCCGCGGGGGTCTCCTCGGTGGGGACTTCCTCGGCGGGAGTCTCTTCGGCGGGGGTCTCCTCCGCGGGGGTCTCCTCCGCGGGAGTCTCTTCGGCAGGGGTCTCCTCGGTGGGGACTTCTTCCGCGGGGATCTCCTCGGCGGGAGCTTCCTCAACCGGAGCTTCCTCGGCAGGGCTCTCCTCCTCGGGCACCTCTTCGCCCGGGGTCTCCTGGCCCGGGGTCTCTTCGCCCGGGGTCTCCTCGCCGGGAGTCTCCTCGCCCGGCGTCTCCTCGCCGGGGACCTCCTCGCCCGGCTCCTCCGGCGCTGCCGCATAGACAGCTGCGCGGCCGAGGGGAGCGGGGTCGACGACATCCTGCGCATCGAAGTAGTCGACCGTCGCCGAGAGATCGATCAGGCCGCTGTCCGCGGTGCCCGCGCCATCCGCGAAGGTCGCGAACCCGTCGCCACCCGAGGCCAGGAACGAGTTCGTCGTGACGAGGAACTCGTCCTCCGGCGCGATCGCGTCGCCCTCGAACGTCATGGCGACCACGTGCTCGCCCGCCGCCGCGTCCTCGATGTACTCGTAGGCGAAGCCGTCCGAGATCCCGAGGTGCAGCTTCGGGCGCTCCTTGCCCGGCTGCCACTGCTCCTCGAGGATGGCCTCGAGCTGCGCTCCCGTGAGGGTGGTCGTGACGAGGGTGTTGCCGAACGGCTGCACGGCCGCCACCTCCTCGTAGGTCACGGTGCCGTCCTCGCCGAAGAGCAGGTCGTCGCGGAGCCCGCCCGGGTTCATGATCGCGATGTCGACGGCCTGTCCGCCGTAGCTGCCGTACTCAGACGAGGTCGCCCAGCGGTAGATGTCGGCGACGAGGTTGCCCATCGTCGACTCCACGCCGCGGTCGTCTCCCGGAGGGGTGCCCCCGCGCAGGATGTCGCCGCTGATCCGGCCGACGACCTCCTGGCCGAGGACATCCGCCTCCGCGGCCGCCGCGTCCACGATCTCCTGCACCGCGCCATCCGCCGCGAACTGCGGGACGTCGATCTCCTCGCCGTTCTCGTCGACCTCCTGCGTGACGAGATCGACGGTCGACCCCTCGATGGAGAGCAGCTCGCCCGTGGCGTCGTCGACCTGGAGGTCGAGGGCGCCGAGGGTCGTGCCGTACTGGTGCGCGGAGATGACCGGACGGTCGGCGATCTCGCAGTGGTAGAGCTGGTGGGTGTGTCCGGAGACGATCGCGTCGATCTCCGCCGAGGCGCCGCGGATGAGGTCGCCGTAGTCGGACTGCTCGCCGGCCATGGCCGTGCAGTCCTCGCCGGCCGAGCCCGAGTGGGTCAGCAGCACGATGACGTCGGCGGCGTCTTCCGCCGTGAGGCGCTCCGCGACGCGGTTCGCGGCTTCGAGCTGGTCGCCGAACTCGAGATCGGCGATGCCGGCAGGGCTGACGAGGGTCGCCGTATCGGGGGTGATCGTGCCGATGAAGGCCACGCGCACCCCGCCGACCTCGCGCACCGCGTACTCCTGCAGCGCCGGGGTCTTCGTGCCCTTGCGGTACACGTTCGCGCCGAGGGCGTAGTCGGCGCTGCCGTAGCGGGGGATCACGCGGTCGGTGAGGTCGGCGAAGCCCTGGTCGAACTCGTGATTGCCCACCGCGCTCACGCCGAGGCCGCCGGCGACGAGGGCGTCGATGGTCGGCTCGTCGTCCTGGATGAACGAGGTGAACGTCGATGCGCCGATGTTGTCGCCCGCCGACGCGAAGATCGTGCTCGGGTTCTCCGCCCGGTACTGGGCGACGGCTCCGGCCAGCACCGCGGCCCCCGCCTCGTCGCCGTTCGACTCGATGCGACCGTGGAAGTCGTTGATCGTGAGGATCTGCGCCTCGGTCGTGCCGTCGTCGATCGTGTAGAGCGTCGTCGAGCCGGAGACCTCGTTGCCGACCGCCAGCAGGGGCTTGCCCGTGGGGGACTCGCTCGCGGGGATGAAGTCGAGGCCCTCGGGGCCGAGGTCGCCGGCCTGCGACAGGATCTCCGCCTGCCGCTCGGGTGCCGCCTCGATGTCGTCGGCGGCCGAGACGGAGAAGTCCCGGTTGTTCACGTAGGTGACGTACCGCGGCGCGGCGGGGTCGCTGATGTCGTACGCGATCACGCCGCCGAGACGCTCGAAGTCCACGAAGGCGTACGTGCGGCCATCCACCTCGCCGATCGCGAGGTTCTCGGGCTCGACGCCCTTCGCGTCGCTTCGGCTCTCGAGCTCGTTGTCGTCGTGCCCCGCGTTGAAGTGCTCGGGAAGAAGCGCCGCCGTGATCTCCTCGAACTGCGAGCCGGAGTCGAACACCTGCGTGCCGTCGGTCCGGTAGATCGAGAACGAGCGCGCGCCGTACGCGTAGAGCTCGTCGTAGCAGCCCTGCTCCTCGTCGAAGCCCATCTCGGTGCTGACCTCGAGGCGGCCGAGCTCGTCATCGGCCAGCAGCGCGGCGTCGAACGCGGTCTCGCAGACCGGGCCCAGGCCATCCTCTGCCAGGTTCTTCACGCGAGCGGGCTCGACGTACTCGCCCCACTCGCGGGCGTCGCCCTCGTTGGCGGTGACGAGGTACGTCTCGCCGTCCACCTCGTACGACGAGATGCCGTCGGGCATGTACATGCCGTAGAGGTTGTCGTACGTGCGCAGGTCGATGGTCGGCGCGTCCTTCGGATCGCGGTCCGACGGGTCGAGGGCGACCTCACCCCAGTTCTTGAAGCCGAGCGACCAGATGTCGGTGACGGCGGCCGTGGCGAGGTCGATGACCGCGACCGCGTTCGCCTCCTGAAGTGCCGCGTAGGCCGTGCCGCCCGAGACCGTGATGTACTCCGGCTCCAGGTTGCGCGACACCGGCAGGTCGTCGCCGTGCGGGCGGGGGCCGAAGACGCGGACATCGGCGGGCAGCGCGCCGTTCTCGAACGCGTGGAAATCGGCGATGCGCACGTCGGCCTGTGCGGGCGCGGCGACCGTGCCGAGCGCGGGAAGCGTGACGACCCCCACCGAGCCCTCGGGGTCGCGGGAGAAGTCGTCGGCCGGCTCGCCCTCGTTCGCGACGAGCGCGTACGCCCCGTCGGGGGAGACCGTCACCATGTCGGGCAGGGCGCCGACGGTCACCTGACCCAGGACGGCGGGCTCGTCGGCGTCGGCATCGAAGAACAGCAGCGCGCCGGGCGCGGTCTTGTCGGCCGCGACCTCGAGGGCGACGACGCCGAGACCGTCTTCGCGGATGGCCACGGAATTCGCGACGTAGCCGGCGGCTCCGACGGTGAACAGGAGGGCGGGAGCGGCAGGGTCGCTCATGTCGAGGACGCTCACCGAGCCCTCCGAGGCGTTGATGGAGAAGAGCCGGTCGCCGTGCGCCTGCACGATCTCCGACGCGCCCTCGTCGAACACGCCGGTCTCGTAGGTGCCGGTGGGCGTGAGGGAGAAGGGGGCGTCGGAGGCGGCGCCGACGATGGGGTCGGGCACCAGAGCGGCGCTGGCGGCGCCGACCGGCACGATGGCGAGCGCGCAGGCGGTCGCCGTGGCGGCGGCCGCGCCCACGGCGCGTCTGAAGAGGGGAGAAGGCATCGCTGTCCTCGTGATCGCAGGAATCGAACGCCGGGTCGGGGCCCGGCGCGCTCACCCTGTCGAGGCCAGGTGTCACCCCGGTGAACGCCAGGCGAACAGCACAGCGCCCCGCGACCGGGACGGTCGCGGGGCGCTGTGCTCGTGCGTTCGGGTTACGCGTGCGTGCGCCGGCGCAGCGCGACGAGCAGCGCGCCGCCGAGGACGAGCACGCCGGCGCCGCCCGCGAGCAGGCCGGTCATGTCGCCGTCGGTGGGGATCAGCTCCCGGTCGGGCTCGCGCGTGGGCGGCGTCGACGGCTGCGGCTGGGCGGTCGGCTCAGCCGTCGGCTGGGCGGTCGGCTCGACCGTCGGCTGGGCGGTCGGCTGGGCCGTGGGCTCCGCGGTGGGCTCCGGTGTCGGCGACGGTGCCGGCTCCTCGACCGCCACCGCGCGGCCGAGCGGAGCCGGGTCGACGACATCCAGCGCCGCGAAGTAGTCGACGGTCGCGGAGAGGTCGATGAGGCCGGTGTCGGCGGTGCCGGTGCCCTCGAGGAAGGCGGTGAAGCCGTCGCCGCCCGACGAGACGAACGAGTTCGTCGTCACCAGGAAGGTGTCCTCCGGCGCGATCGCCTCGCCCTGGAACGTCATCGACACGACGTGCTCGCCCGCGGGCGCGTCGTCCAGGTACTCGTAGGCGAGGCCATCCGAGATGCCGAGGTGCAGCTTCGGCCGCTCGTTGCCCGGCTGCCACTGCTGCTCCAGCATCTCCTCGAGCTGCGCGCCTGTGAGCGTCGTGGTCGTCAGCGTGTTGCCGAAGGGCTGCACGGCCGCGACCTCCTCGTAGGTGACCGTGCCGTCCTCGCCGTAGAGCAGGTCGTCGCGCAAGCCGCCCGGGTTCATCACCGCGATGTCGGCCGGGGCGCCGCCGTAGTTCTCGTAGTCCGTGGTCGACCACAGGTAGATGTCGGCGACGAGGTTGCCCATGCTGGACTCCACGCCGCGGTCGTCGCCGGGAGGGTTCCCGCCGCGCAGGATGTCGCCGCTGATCTGCCCGACGACCTCCTGGCCCAGCACGTCGGCCTCGGCGCTCGCGTCGTCGACGATCCGCTGCACCTCCTCATCGGCGGGGAACTGCGGGACGTCGACCTCCTCGCCGTTCTCGTCCGTCTCCTGGGTCGCGAGGTCGACGGTCGACCCGGCGATGGAGACGAGCTCGCCCGTGCTCGCATCGACCTGGATGTCGAGGGCGCCGAGCGTCGTGCCGTACTGGTGCGCCGAGATGACCGGGCGTCCGTCGACATCGCAGCTGTACAGCTGATGCGTGTGACCCGACACGATCGCGTCGATGTCGGCCGAGGCGCCGCGGATGAGGTCGCCGTACTCCGACTGCTCGCCGGGGATCGCGGCGCAGTCCTCGCCGGCCGCGCCCGAGTGCGTCAGCAGGACGATGACGTCGGTGTCACCGGCGATCTCCGCGGCGACGCGGTTCGCGGCCTCGAGCTGATCGCCGAAGTCGAGCTCCGAGATGCCGGCGGGGCTGACGAGCGTCTCGGTGTCGCTCGTGATGGTGCCGATGAAGCCGACTCTCACGCCGTCCACCTCTCGGATGGCGTACTCCTGCAGGGCGGGATCGGTCGTGCCGGCTGCATAGACGTTCGCCCCCAGCGCGTAGTCGCCGCTGCCGTAGCGCGGGATGACCCGATCGCGGAGGTCGGCGAAGCCCTGGTCGAACTCGTGGTTGCCGACCGCGCTGAGGTCGAGCTGTGCGGCAATGAGGGCGTCGATGGTCGGCTCGTCGTCCTGGATGAAGGACGTGAACGTCGAGGCGCCGATGTTGTCGCCGGCGGACGCGAAGATCGTGTTGGGGTTCTCGGCCTTGAACTGCGCGACCGCGCCGGCGAGCACCGCGGCGCCGACCTCATCGCCGTTCGCCTCGATTCGGCCGTGGAAGTCGTTGATCGTGAGCACCCGGATGGCCGTGGTGTCGGGTTCGACGGCGGCGTTCGCTGCCGCGGGGAGGAACGCGAGCGCGCACGCGGCCGTCACGGCCGTCGCGCCCATCGCGCGTCTGGGGGAAGGAGAAGGCATCGTCGTCCTCTGCTCGGGGGTCGGGGATGGCGCCGCAGCGCACGAGCACCATCCTGCCCACTCCCGGGCGCTTTGGGGAGGGCGACTTCGCGCGCTGACCCCTTCGGCCAGCGAAGCCGGTCAGCGGGCGGCGAGGCCGGCGGCATAGCCCTCGGCGTACGCCTCGTCGGCACCGAGGCGGAACATGTCGCGCTCGACGGTGCGGACGATCGAGCGGGCGCCGGGCAGATCGAGCTCGCCCACGAGATCCGCCCGGCCGCGCACGACGGCGACGGGGAGCCCGGTCGCCTTGCCCTTGACGAGATCCGCCGCCGCGCACAGCTCATCGGCGACGCACGGGAGGGTCACCACGAGCGGACGGCCCTGGGCGTCGACCTGGCCGCGCAGATCCTCGAAGACGTGCACGCCGCCCGCGCCGATGGCGTGATCGGTCTGTCCGTCGCGCCACGCGCGCCCGAGGGTGTCGGAGATCAGCACGCCGACCCGCACGCCGAAGCGCTCGCGCAGCGCGGCCGCCAGGGCCCGCGCCGAGGCGTCGGGGTCGTCAGGCAGCAGCAGGACCGTGCCCTCGGGAGTGTTCGAGGCATCCACGCCCGCCGCCGCGGAGACGATGCCGAGTCGGTTCTCCACGATCCGCGTCGTATGCCCCGAGGGGGATGTCCGCGAGGCGACGACGCGGACCGTCTCCCGGGTGATGGCCTCCTCGCGGTCGTCGGCGATCACGAAGCGACCCTCGGCCTTCGAGACGATCTTGCTCGTCACGACGAGGATGTCGCCATCCGCCACCGCCTCGTGCGACGACGCGAGAGCATCGCCCACGATCGCGCGCAGGTCGTCCCCCGAGCGCACCTCGCCGATGCCCTCGAGGGCCCAGACCTGGAGCACGCCGGATCAGCGCGAGTAGCGCACCTCGGTGAGGGTCTCACCGAGGAACGGCTCTTCGCGGCGTGCGCCGTCCAGGCGGAGGTTGCGCTTCTCGTAGAAGTCCCGCGCGCCGGGGTAGCGCTCGGCGAGCCACAGGTAGAGGGGCTCGTCGGGCTCGACGACGGCGTCGAAGAGGGCGCGGCCGATGCCCTTCCGGTGCCAGGAGTCCAGCAGGTAGACGAAGTAGAGCTCGCGGGGAGCGGGGGCGTCCGCGTCGCGGGCGGGACCCGAGCCGGCGAAGCCGATGATCTCGCCGTCGACGAGGGCGGCGGCCATCCGGTACTCGGGGCCGAGCGCGGTGTAGTGGGTCCACAGCTCCGCGAGGCGGCGCGGCGAGACGTTCTCGAGCGTCGCCGTGCTGATGAGCTGGTCGTAGGTCTCGTGCCAGACCTTGGCGTGCACCCGTCCGAGCGCCTCGACGTCGACGTCGCGAACGGGCCGGATGAGCACTTCGGTGTGCGTGTGGGGGGACATGCCGTCAGAGTACGCGCGCCCCGAGACGGGGCGAAATCGAGCCGTCTCGGATGGCCCGGGGCGTTGTGCGACGTCGACAAGCGTCCCGAGGCTGCGGCTCGCGAGGGGTAGCGTCTGCCCTCGTGAACGTCTTCTGGCGAACCCTCCTCGTGATGCTCCGCGCCCGACTGCGCGCTCGCACCGGACTGCGCCCCCTCACGGATGTGCACCGCATCCGCGTGCGGGTGCTGCCGACCGACATCGACGTGCTCCGGCACCTGAACAACGGCCGGTACCTGTCGCTGTTCGACCTCGGTCGCTGGGACATGCTCGAGCGCACGGGCCTCACCCGCATCTTCCGCGGCCGCCGCTGGTACGCGGTCGTCTCGAACGAGACCATCACCTTCCGCCGCTCGCTGAAGCTCTGGCAGCGCTTCGACCTGGAGACGCGCTGGATCGGACACGACGACCGCGCGCTGTACATGGAGCACCGCGCCGTCGTCGACGGCGAGATCCATGCGCGCGCGATCGTCCGCGCGCGCATTCTCGGGCCCGAAGGCCCGGTCTCTCACGACGACCTGTTCCAGGCGGTGGATGTGCCGGAGGGCCTTCCCGAGGTGGACGACTGGCTGCACGCATGGGCCGAGGCGTCCGCCCTGCCGTCGGCGCGGCGCTCGGCGCCGAGCGTCTGGGAGTGAGGCGCTTCGGGGTCCGGGGCTGAGGCACTTCGGGAGGAGATGTGCCGTCGGGAGGAGATGCTGCTGCGGAAGCATCCTCCCCCGTGCGCATCTCCTCCCGAATGCCGCGCCCGACACCGGCATGGATGGCGCGACGCCGCGTTCTCATCGGCCGCGCGGGGTGCGCGTGGAAGAATGAAGCAGGCGTGCCCGGGTCGTGGCCTCCCACAGCTCCGCCGGGCCTCTGGACAGCGTCCGCCGCCCGTTATCGCAACGAGGAGCGAAATGTCCGACACGATCACCGCACCCACCGAGTCCCGCGCGCGCACCCAGCACAAGCGCCGCTACCTCATGTGCCGTCCCGAGCACTTCACGGTGTCGTACTCCATCAATCCGTGGATGGAGCCGACCCGCCCGACCGACACCGCACGCGCGGTGCAGCAGTGGCAGACGCTCTACGACACCTACCGCGAGCTGGGCCACGAGGTCGAGCTCATCGACGCCCTGCCGGGCTACCCCGACATGGTCTACACCGCCAACGGCGGCTTCGTGATCGACGGCGTCGCCTACGCGCCGAGCTTCCGCTTCGTCGAGCGCCAGGGCGAGGCGCCCGCGTTCATCGACTGGTTCCGGGCGAACGGCTACGAGACCGTCGTGCCCGAGGAGGTCAACGAGGGCGAGGGTGACTTCCTCCTCGCCGGCGACGTCATCCTCGCCGGCACCGGATTCCGCTCCACCGGCGACAGCCACGCCGAGGTCGGCCGCGTCTTCGGCCGCGAGGTCGTGAGCCTCAACCTCGTCGACCCGCGCTTCTATCACCTCGACACCGCTCTCAGCGTGCTGGACCCCGTTCAGGACGAGACGACCGGGCCGGCGAACATCGCCTACCTGCCGGGCGCCTTCGATGACCGCAGCCGGGCCATCCTCGAGGAGCGCTTCCCCGACGCCATCCTCGTCTCGGATGAGGACGGCGCGGTGTTCGGCCTGAACTCCGCCAGTGACGGATACAACGTCTTCATCTCTCCGCGCGCGAAGGGGTTCGAGGCGCAGCTGCGTGAGCGCGGGTACAACCCCGTGCTCATCGACCTGTCCGAGCTGCTCCTCGGCGGCGGCGGCATCAAGTGCTGCACGCTCGAGCTGCGAGGCGCGAAGTGACCGGCGTCGATACCGCGACCGCTTCGCACGTCGCGCACAACTACCATCCGCTGCCCGTCGTCCTCGCGACCGGCGAGGGCGCGTGGGTGACCGATGTCGAGGGCAAGCGCTACCTCGACATGCTCGCCGGGTACTCGGCGCTGAACTTCGGGCACCGGCATCCGAAGCTCGTCGCCGCCGCGCAGGAGCAGCTCGAGCGGATCACCCTCACGAGCCGCGCGTTCGAGAACGAACGCCTCGAGGCGTTCGCCACGGCGCTGGCGGATCTCTGCGGCAAGGACCTCGTGCTGCCCATGAACACGGGCGCGGAGGCCGTCGAGACCGGCATCAAGGTCGCCCGCGCGTGGGGCTACCGCGTGAAGGGCATCGCCGAGGGTCGCGCGAAGATCGTCGTCGCGCACGGAAACTTCCACGGGCGCACCACCACCATCGTCGGCTTCAGCGACGACCCCGAGGCGCATGACGGCTTCGGCCCGTACGCGCCGGGGTTCGTGGCGGTGCCGTTCGGCGACGCCGACGCGCTCGCCGCGGCCATCGACGACGACACCGCCGCCGTGCTCATCGAGCCGATCCAGGGCGAGGCCGGCGTGGTGATCCCCGAGGACGGCTACCTGCGCCGCGTGCGCGAAATCACCCGCGAGCGGAACGTGCTCTTCATCGCCGACGAGATCCAGTCGGGTCTCGGGCGCGTGGGGGAGACCTTCGCGTGCGACCGCGAGGGCGTCGTTCCCGACGTCTACCTGCTCGGCAAGGCGCTCGGCGGCGGCATCCTGCCGGTCTCGGCCGTCGTGGCCGACGCCGATGTGCTGGGCGTCATCCGCCCCGGCGAGCACGGCTCGACGTTCGGCGGCAACCCGCTGTCCGCCGCCGTCGCGCACCGCGTGGTGGAGCTGCTGGCGACCGGCGAGTTCCAGAAGCGCGCGCAGCTGCTCGGCGATCACCTCCGCGAGAAGCTCGAGGGCTTCCTCGGGAACGGCGTCACCGCCATCCGCGTCGCCGGTCTGTGGGCGGGGATCGACATCGACCCCGCCGTCGGCACCGGGCGCGAGGTCGCCGAGGCGCTCATGGCGCGCGGCGTGCTCGTGAAGGACACCCACGGTCAGACGATCCGGATGGCCCCGCCCCTCGTCGTGCGCGCCACCGAGCTGGACTGGGCGCTCGAGCAGCTGCACGTCGTGCTCGGCCGCTGACGCGAGCGGGGGTCGGCGCGCGCGGGGCAGGGCGCCGCGCGCGGCCGGCCGTCGCGCGGAAAGGCGGCGGTCGACTGAGCCACCAGACGATGTCGTCTCACCGGCGCGACACGGTATTCCGCGGGATTCCGTGTGCGCTCGGTGAGACGACATCCTCTGGCGCGCGCGGATGGCACCGCTCGCGCCGGTTTTGCCTCGCGCGCGGGGAAGCGTAAGGTTTCTCCTCGGCCCTTTTGAATCGTTTTATGAGAACGGTCACAACCGGGCGTACGGGGGCAGCGCGGCGAACCCCGCTGCAGTGAGTTCGAGGAAGAGACGACACATGGCACGCATCGGTGCGAAGTCGACGACGGGGTGGAAAGCCACCATCTCCGTCGCCATGTCCAATTACATCGAGGCCGGATCGATCATCGCGATCGCGACCAGCCTGGCGTTCTGGCAGCAGGAGTTCGGGTTCTCCGACTCCTTCACGGGCGTGCTCGCCGCGCTGAGCGCGAACGCGTTCGGCGCCGCGATCGGCGCCATCATCGGCGGTCCGCTGTGCGACCGTCTCGGGCGCAAGTTCATCTACACGTACGACCTCATGATCTACATGGCGGGCGTGCTCGTGGCGGCCTTCGCCGTGAACCAGTGGATGCTCCTCGCGGCGTTCATCGTCACCGGCATCGCCGTGGGCGCCGGCGTCCCCGCCTCCTGGACCTACATCGCCGAGGAGGCGCCCGACGACAAGCGCGCAGCCCACGTCGGCACCGCGCAGCTCGCCTGGTCGATCGGGCCCATGATCGGCTTCCTTCTCGCGGCGCTCCTCGTGCCGCTCGGCCTGCTCGGGTCGCGCATCATCTTCCTGCACCTCTTCGTCGTGGCGTTCGTCACGTGGTGGATGCGGCAGGGGCTCGCCGAGTCGAAGCGCTGGAAGGCGTCGCAGGACGACACGACCAAGGTCTCGCTCGGCGGCAAGGGCCTGAAGGCGCTGTTCTCGCGCAAGCAGAACCTCACCGCGCTGCTGTTCCTCGTCGGCGTCTACGGCTTCTGGAACACCGTCGCCGGCCAGGCGGGCATCTTCATGCCCCGCGTCTACACGGCCGCCGGGCTCACCGACTCGCAGCAGCAGTTCTTCCTGCAGGCGCTGCTCTGGGGCTTCACCGTGCTCGGCACGTACTTCGGCTTCATGCGCTTCGCCGACCGGATGTCCCGTCGCGTGCTGTACTTCATCGGCGCGGTCATGGGCATCGCCGGCTGGGTCGTGCTCGTCTACGTCCCCGCATCGACCTTCACGATGCTCGCGTTCGCGGTGCTGTGGGGCTTCGCCTCGGGCATCGGCGCGCAGGCCTTCTACGGCCTGTGGACCGCCGAGCTCTTCTCGACGCGCTACCGCGCGTCCGCGCAGGGCGTGCTGTTCTTCGCCGCGCGCGTCATGGTCGGCGTGCTGAGCTACGGCTTCCCGGTCTGGCTGAACAGCATGGGCCTCCACGGCCTCGGCGCGCTGCTCATCGGCATCCTGTCCGTCGCGCTTCTCGTCGGGACGATCTGGGCGCCCGACACCCAGGGGAAGACGCTCGAGCAGATCGAGGAGGAGCGCTACCGCTCGTCCTCGCGCGAGAAGCTCACCGTCTGAGCCGTCCGCACGCGAGAAGGCCCCCGCGTCGATCCATCGAGATCGGCGCGGGGGCCTTCTTCTTGCGTTCAAACGATGTCGTCTCGTCGCGGGGACACGGTATTCACGCGCGGATGGTGTCGCCTCGGTGAGACGACATCGTCTGGCGGTCGAAGGGGGCCGGCCTCACCCGCCCGCACCGGCCGCCCCCGCGACCCGGCTCCCGCCCGCCGCGGGTGTCAGCCCCGGGCCGCGGCGAGCTGCGACTCGAGGTGGAACACCTCGGGGAAGTGCTCGGAGTTCTGATCCGCGCGGCCGTCGAGCGCGACGAAGAACGGAGCCATCGACTCCTCCCACCGCGCGGCGACCTCGGAGGTCGCGAGGTACGCCTGCGAAGCGGCGTCGTCGTCCGTCTCGTAGAAGCCGACGAGCTCGCCGCCGCCGACGTGGAAGATCGAGTAGTGCCGGCGCCCGGACGCCGCGATCTCCTCGAGCATCTCCGGCCACACCGGACTGTGCCGCTCGATGTACTCGTCGAGCATCTCCGGCTTCACGCGAAGACGGAAGCAGACGCGCTGCGGGGTGGTGTCGGTGCTCATGCGGGCCTCTCTCACAACGAAAGGTCCATCGTACGCACGGCGTCAGGGGCGGCCGTCGGCCATCCGCTCGTCGTCCTCGTCCATCCGGATGGCCGTGGTCTGGGCGACCTGATCGCTGAACTCCTCGGGCGCGACGGTGGGCGTCGCCTGCGTGATGATCTCGAGGGGGCGGGTCTCCTCGAGCGCGACGCCGAAGCGGTTGCCGCTCTCACGGTGCAGGCGCCCGGATCGGAGGACCCACGCCAGCCCGATGAGGCACGCGACGAGGCCGGCGATGCCGCCGAGCGTGATCGCCGCCCGCGGACCGAAGGTATCGGCGACCCAGCCCGCGATCGGCGCGCCGATCGGCGTCGAGCCCATGATGACGGCCATGTAGAGCGCGAGCACGCGGCCGCGGAGCGCCGGATCCGAGTTCGTCTGCACGTACCCGTTCGCGGTGGTGAGCATGGTGACGGTGCCGAACCCGACGAAGACGAGCACGGCGGCGTACGTCCAGTAGCTCGGCATCATCGCGGAGACGATCGAGGCGACGCCGAAGCCGCCGGCCGCGAACATCACGATGCGCAGCCGCGCGCGCTCCCGACGCGCGGCGAGCAGCGCGCCGGCGAGCGAGCCGATCGCGAGCACCGAGCTCAGCACGCCGTAGCCGTCGGCCTGCCGCCCGAACTCCAGCGCCATCGTCGAGGCGAAGATCGGGAAGTTCATGCCGAACGCGCCCACGAGGAACACCATCGCGAATGCCACCATCAAGTCGGGCCGGCGCGAGACGTAGCGGAAGCCGTCGGCGAGGCGCGCGGCCCCCTGCCGCCGCACCCGCGGCACGAGCTCGCGCGTGCGCATGGCGAGAAGCGCGACGATCATCGCGAGGAAGGTCGCGGCGTTGAGGAAGAACACCCAGCCGCTGCCGACCGCGACGATGAGCACGCCGCCGACGGCGGGGCCGATGAGACGCGCCATGTTGAACGACGCGGAGTTCAGGGCGACCGCGTTCGCCGCGTACCGGCGCTCGACGACGTCGGAGACGAACGCCTGACGCGCGGGGCTGTCGAAGGCGTTGGCGATGCCGAAGCCGAGCGCGAACAGCAACATGAGGGGGAGCGTCATGACCCCGGCGAGCAGCAGCGCGCCCACCGCGAGGGCGAGGAGGAGCAGCGCGGACTGCGTGACGACCAGCAGGCGTCGCCGGTCGAAGCGGTCGGCGACCCAGCCCGTGACGCTCACGAGCACGAGCGGCGGGCCGAACTGCAGCGCCATCGTTGCGCCCATGGCGGTCGCGTCGTTGTTCGTCAGCTCGGTGAGCACGACCCAGTCCTGTGCGGTGGACTGCATCCATCCGCCCACGTTGGAGATGAGCGCGCCGAGGAACCAGATGCGGTAGTTGTACGACGCGAAGGATCGGAACATCGCGTTCATCGCTCCACCTCCCTCATGATGATCGCGGCGGCTCGCCGCAGGGTCTCCCGGTCGTCGCCGTCGAGCCCCGACAGGACCTTCGACAGCCACTCGTCGCGTCGGCGGACGGTCTCCTCGACGACGCGACGGCCGCTGTCGGTGATGACGATGTCGACCTTGCGGCGGTCGACGCCGTTCTCGGTGCGGCTGAGGTGGCCGAGCTCCTCGAGGCAGTTGACGGTGCGGTTCATGGATGGCGCGGTGACGCCCTCGCGCTCGGCCAGCGCCGAGAGGGTGTGCGGCCCGTGCAGCTTGAGCGCCACCAGCACCGCGAACTGCCCGTCGGTCATGTCCGACACCGCGCGCTGCTGCTTGAGGCGGCGGGACAGGCGGAAGACGGCGGCGCGCAACTCGGAGGCGTCGGCGGAGAGCTTCGAGGATGCGGATTGCTTAGCCATGTGAATCATTAGCCTAGCTCATTAGTAAAGCTAAGGGAAGGGGTGTGTAGGATCGCCGCATGCCGGAGTTCGCCGACGCGCACGGGGTCGTCATCGTCTACGACGTGCACGAGCCCGAGGGCCAGCCGCGGGGCGTGGTGCAGGTGCTGCACGGCGTCGGCGAGCACGCCGGGCGGTACGCCGCGCTCGCCGCGGCGCTCACCGCCGCCGGCTACGTCGTCTATGCCGACGACCACCGCGGGCACGGCCGCACCGGCATGCGCCAGCACGGCGACGCGGCGAAGCTCGGCCGGCTCGGCGTGGGCGGCCACCGCGCGGCCGTCGACGCCGTCTGGCAGCTGAGTCAGCGGATCCGGGCGGAGCGGCCGGGGCTGCCGCTCGTGCTGCTCGGTCACTCGTGGGGGTCCTTCCTCGCGCAGATCCTCTTCGACGCCCACCCTGAGGCGTACGACGGCGTCATCCTCGTCGGCTCCTCGCTGCGCTGGCCCGGGTCGCTCAACGCGGGCGATCTCAACGCGCGGTGGAAGGCCGTCGGCGCCACCGGCGTCGAATGGCTCTCGGTCGACCCGGCCGTGCAGAAGGCGTTCCTCGACGACCCGCTCGCCGTGAACACGCCGCTGCTCAAGCTCTTCGGCCCGGCCGAGGCCGCCCGGATCTACGGACGCCCACGGCGCGACCTCCGGCAGCGGGCGGGGCGGGACGTGCCGGTCCTCCTGCTCGTCGGGCGCGACGACTCGGTCGGCGGGCCGCGCGGCGTCCACCGCCTCGCCCGCGCCTATCGCGAGCGCGGGGGGCTGACGGATGTCACCACGCTCGTCTACGACGGACGTCACGAGATCCTCAACGAGCCCGTGCAGGGGCAGGTGCGCGCGGACATCCGCGCCTGGCTCGACGCGCGCATCCCCGCGCCGTCCTAGCGCTGCCGTCTCTTCGCCCCCCGCTGTCGGCCGGCGCGCGGGAGGGACGACGTAGGCTGGTCGGGTGCATGGCGAGTACAAGGTCCCCGGTGGAAAGCTCGTGGTCGTCGACCTCGAGGTCGAGGCCGGGAGGATCTCGTCGTTCCACCTCGCGGGCGACTTCTTCCTCGAGCCCGACACCGCGCTCGACGACATCAACCGCGCCGTGACCGGCCTGCCCGACACCGCCGAGGTGTCGACGATCGCCGCCGCGATCCGCGCGCAGCTCCCCGATGGGGTGCAGATGCTCGGCTTCACGCCGGAGGCGGTGGGCACAGCCGTCCGCCGCGCCCTCGTCACCGCGTCGACGTGGAGCGACTTCGAGTGGGAGGTCATCGACGACCCCGCCGTGTCGCCCATGACGAACCTCGCCCTCGACGAGGTGCTCACCGGCCGCGTCGGCGACGGGCGCCGCAAGCCGACGCTGCGCATCTGGGAGTGGGATCAGTCCGCCGTCGTCATCGGCTCGTTCCAGTCGTACCGCAACGAGGTCGACCCGGAGGGGGCGAAGCGGCACGGCTTCCAGGTCGTGCGCCGCATCTCCGGCGGCGGCGCCATGCTCATGGGCGCCGAGCAGATCATCACGTACTCGCTGTACGTGCCGGCGTCTCTCGTCGCGGGCCTCACGTTCGCCGACTCCTACGCGTTCCTCGACGACTGGGTGCTGCAGGCACTGCGCGAGGTCGGCATCGACGCGACCTACCAGCCCCTCAACGACATCGCGAGCCCGTCGGGCAAGATCGGCGGCGCCGCGCAGAAGCGCCTCGCGAACGGCGGCGTGCTGCATCACGCCACGCTCTCCTACGACATCGACGGCCAGGTCATGACCGAGGTGCTCCGCATCGGGCGCGAGAAGCTCAGCGACAAGGGCACGACGTCCGCCGCGAAGCGGGTCGACCCCATCCGCAGCCAGACGGGGATGGCGCGGCGTGAGATCCTCGACCGGTTCATCGCGTCGTTCCAGAGGTTCACGGGCGCCGAGCGCGGCCATGTGGCGCCGGACGAGCTCGCCGAGGCGGAGGAGCTCGTGCGCACGAAGTTCTCCACCGACGCCTGGCTGCACCGCGTCCCGTGACCTCCGACATCCTCGACGGCGAGCCGCTCGCGGCGCTCACGCCGGGACGCGGCGCCGTGGCCATCCACTACGGCGACAACCTCGACGTCGCCGCCACCCTGCCCGACGGCGCCTTCACGATCGCCTACCTCGACCCGCCGTTCAACACCGGGCGGGGGCGCGAGACCGACGAGAGCCGTCGCGGCTTCTCCGTGCACGTCCCCGACGCGCCGGCGCTGGAGCCGGAGGAGCCGATGGCGATCGAGCTCGAGGACGGCGCGCTGTTCGGCAGCCCCGACGGCGCCGACATCGCGGCGGTCGACACCCGCGAGGCGGAGATCCGCGCGGCGTCGCACACCGGCTTCCATGGGCGCAGCTACGAGCGCGTGCGCGGGGCCCTGCGGTCGTTCGACGATCGGTTCGACGACTACTGGGGCTTCCTCATGCCGCGCATCGAGGAGGCCTGGCGCCTCCTCGCCGACGACGGCACCCTGTACCTGCACCTGGACTACCGCGAGGCGCACTATGCGAAGGTCATGCTCGACGCCGTGTTCGGGCGGGACTCGTTCCTCAACGAGCTGATCTGGGCCTACGACTACGGGGCGAAGTCGCGGCGGCGCTGGCCCACCAAGCACGACACGATCCTCGTCTACGTCAAGGATCCCGACCGGTACTGGTTCGACTCCGAGGCCGTCGACCGCGAGCCCTACATGGCACCCGGGCTCGTCACGCGTGAGAAGGCACGGCGCGGGAAGCTGCCCACCGACGTGTGGTGGCACACCATCGTGCCGACGAGCGGCGGCGAGCGCACCGGCTACGCCACGCAGAAGCCCGAGGGCATCCTGCGGCGCATCGTGCAGGCGTCGTCGCGCCCCGGCGACCGCGTGCTCGACATGTTCGCCGGCAGCGGGACGACGGGCGCGGTCGCCGCCGCGCTCGGCCGCGACGCCGTGCTCATCGACGACAACCCCGACGCCATCCGCATTATGGGCGACCGCATCCCCGACGCCCGTGTCGTGCTGCGCCGCTACACGCGCCGCGCGCCCTGACCCGCGCCCCGGAGGCGCGGCCCGTCGCGTGTTCAGGCGAGTGGGATGGCCCCGTCGTAGGCGTGCAGGTCCTCTCGCGACGCCGGGCGGGGATGGGTGAACACGCGCGACGGCGCAGAGCCCGCGGTCCACGGGCTCCAGTCCGCCGCGTGCTCGTGCGCGAACCGCACCGCCGCGCCGTGCACGTCGTCGGCGAGGTCCTGCGGCGGATCCTCGCCGGCGATCATCTCGACGCCCTCGGCGTCGAGCACGTCGAAGAAGAACGGCACGTCGAGGCAGTGCAGCGACCATCCGCGCACGGGAGAGACCCACTCGAACCGATACGCCCACGTCCGCGCACCGGCCGTCGCCGAGCGGACGCGGCCGATCCGCACGACGTGCCGGCGGAAGAGCGCGTCGGTGACGAAGCGGCCGATCGCGGCGGGAACGCCGCGCTCCCGGCGCAGCTCCGCATTCGCCCGCAGGTACGCGCGACGGCGCTTCCACGGCAGACCGAGGACGGCGAGCACGAGTCCGGCAGGCAGCCACCGCAGCCACTTCCGGTAGTCGTCGACGATCATCGAGAACTCGTCGTCGGTCGTGCCGAGCACGAGAGGCTTGTCGGAGCCCACGCCGTTCGCGAGCGCGCGGACGGTCGGCTCGGGGATGAGGTCGCCATCGACCACGGGGCCGAGGCGGAGCCCGCCCGACAGCACGGCCTGCGCGCCGTGCAGGTCGTGCATGCCGATGAGGTCCTGCGCCGCGAGGCGCACCTGCTTCTCGGTGAGGCTGCGCCATCCCGCCACCGTGGGCTCGACGCCGCCCTCCTGCGCGACCATCCGCCCGAAGCGCTCGGCCTCATCGGGCATGATCGCGCCGATCGTGGCCGACATCGCCCAGGCGCCGGCGAAGAGGTGCTGCGCTGCGGGCATGCCGAGGAGGGTGACCACCGCGCCCGCGCCGGCCGACTGCCCGGCGATCGTGACCTGCGCGGGATCGCCGCCGAAGCCGCGGATGTTCCGCTGCACCCACTCGAGCGCCGCCAGCCAGTCCCGCACGCCGCGGTTGCTCGGCGCATCCGCGATCCAGCCGAAGCCGTCGAAGCCGAGTCGGTACGACGCGGTGACGACGACGACCCCGTCGCGGGCGAACGACCGCCCGTCGTACCAGGGGCTCGCGGGGGAACCCGACACGTACGCGCCGCCGTGGAAATAGACGATCACGGGCAGCGCCGCATGCGGGTCGGTCGTCGGGGTGAAGATGTTGACGTTGAGGGTCGACGGCCCCGGCACCGACGGCTCGGGGATCAGCGTGATGCCGGTGGCGCCGCGCTGCGGGGTCGCGCCCTGCCGAGTCGCGTCGTAAATGTCCTCCCGGTACTCCGGCCGCATCGGCGCCTGAAAGCGGAGGGCTCCGCGCGGCGGCCGCGCGTACGGGATGCCGAGGAACGTCGCGCACTCGCCGCGCCAGAAGCCGCGCACCCGGCCGGCGTCGGTGAGCACCAGCGGCTGCTCGACGTGATCGTTCTGCGCTCCCACGAGACCAGTATGCCGGGCGCTCAGAACAGCTGCCGCCAGTTCGCGCGCGCCAGGTCGAGCAGCTCGTCGCCCCGCCCCGACAGCACCGTGCGGATGGCGTAGAGCGCGAATCCGCCGACCTGGTCGGCCGAGATGGATGGCGGCAGCGAGAGCTCCTGCCGCTCGGTCACGACGTCGAGGAGAGCCGGCCCATCATGCGCGAGCAGCTCGGCCACGGCGTCGGGCAGCTGATCCGACCGCTCGACGCGGATGCCCTTGATGCCGAGCGCATTCGCCACCGCGGCGAAGTCGGGGTTGGCGAGGTCGGTGCCGTACGTGACGAACCCCGCGGCCTTCATCTCCAGCTCGACGAAGTTCAGCGAGGAGTTGTTGAAGACCACCGTCTTCACCGGCAGCTTGTTCTGCGTGAGCGTGATGAGCTCGCCGAGCATCATGGCGAGTCCGCCGTCTCCGGCGAGGGCGACGACCTGCCGATCGCGGTCGGCAGCCTGCGCGCCGATGCCGTGCATGAGCGCGTTCGCCATGGAGCCGTGGCTGAACGAGCCGACGAGTCGGCGTCGACCGTTCATCGTGAGGTAGCGGCTCGCCCACACGACGGGGGAGCCGACATCGGCGGTGAAGACGGTGTCGTCGCCCGCCGCCTCGTCGATGAGACGGGCGAGGTATTGCGGATGGATCGGGTGCGAGCCGCGCCGCGGAACGGCGAGCTCGTCGAGCTTGCGCCGCGTCTTGACGTAGTGATCGCGCGCGTCCTCCAGGTGGCTGCGGGAGCGGCCATCCGCCAGCCTCGGCAGGAGCGCCGCGGCGGTCGCCTTCACGTCGCCGACGAGGCCGAGGTCGAGCGGATGGCGCCGCCCGAGCTGGGAGCCGCGGATGTCGACCTGAATGGTCTTCGCGTGATCGGGGTAGAACTGCGGGTACGGGAAGTCGGTGCCGAGCATGAGGACCGCGTCGGCCGCGTCCATGGCGCGGTAGCCGGACGCGAAGCCGAGCAGGCCCGTCAGACCCACGTCGTACGGGTTGTCGTACTCGAGGAACTCCTTGCCGCGCAGTGCGTGGACGATGGGAGCTGCGAGCCGGTCGGCGAGAGCGACCACCTCGTCGTGCGCGCCCTGCGTTCCCGCTCCGGCGAGGATGGTGACCTTCTTCGCTCCGTCGAGGATGCGCACGGCGCGCGCGAGCTCCTCCTCGCTCGGCACCACGACCGGATGCGTGCGCTCGATGACGGTCACGCGCTCGGAGGCCGCGTCGGCGAGCGCCACGTCGCCCGGGATGACGATGACCGCCACGCCGCGCTGCTCGATGGCGGCGCGCATGGCGATCTCGAGGATGCGCGGCATCTGGCTCGGGTCGGCGACGTACTCCACGTACACACTGCACTCGCGGAACAGCTCCTGCGGGTGCGTCTCCTGGAAGTAGTTCGTGCCGATCTCGGAGGTGGGGATGTGGGCGGCGATCGCGAGCACCGGCACACGCGAGCGCTGCGCGTCGTAGAGCCCGTTGATGAGGTGGAGGTTGCCGGGGCCGCACGATCCGGCGGCGACGGCGAGCTCGCCGGTGAGGGCGGCGTCGGCCGCGGCGGCGAAGGCGGCGGACTCCTCGTGGCGCACGTGCACCCACTCGACGGACCCGTCCTTGCGCAGAGCGTCGGTGAAGCCGTTGAGGGAGTCGCCCGGGATGCCGTACACCCGCTCGACGCCGTTCGCCTTCAGCACCTCGACGATGTTCTCTGCCACGTTGGTCATGGGCCCTGCCTCCGCTCGCGTCTGCTCCGTCGCCATCGACGTTACGCCCGATCCCGGACGTCGGGGCCGACGCGCACTGATCCTCTTGACGCGGCACGCGGCGAGGACGATCATCCACACGACGGCGTGCGACGACGGGACGATCATGGCCGATCCGCAGACTCATCCGGGCGCGCCCGCGCCACCCGAGAACGGCATGCGCAGCTTCGTGCACGTGCTCGTGAACACCGCGTTCGCGAACATCACCACGAGCTACCTGTGGTTCGGGCTGACGTTCTGGATCTACCTCGAGACCGAGAACGTGATCGCGACGGGCGTCATCGGCGGCGCGTACATGCTCTTCATCGCGCTGTTCAGCATGTTCTTCGGCACGCTCGTCGACCGGTTCCGCAAGAAGGCGGTCATGGCGTGGGCGACGCTCGCCGCCTTTGTCGTCTTCTGCCTCGACGCCGTGTTCTACTTCCTCCTCGGCGAGGAGCGGATGGTCGATCTCACCGAGCCCTGGTTCTGGATCTTCGCGGTCGTGATGCTGGCGGGAGCGGTCGTCGAGCAGCTGCGCAACATCGCGCTGTCGACGACCGTCACCCTGCTCGTCCCCGTCGAGAAGCACGCGAACGCGAACGGGCTCGTCGGCACGGTGCAGGGGCTGGCCTTCCTCGTGACGAGCGTCTTCAGCGGCCTGTCGATCGGCTTCCTCGGCATGGGAGGGACCATCCTCATCGCCCTCGTCGCGATCGCCCTCTCGCTCGTGCACCTCCTCGCCATCCGCATCCCCGAGCGCGAGATCGTGCACGCGGAGGGGCAGCCGCGCTGGGTGGACGTCGCCGGCGGCGTGCGGGCGGTGCGCCTCGTCCCGGGGCTGCTGACGCTCATCCTCTTCACGACGCTGAACAACCTCGTCGGCGGCGTCTACATGGCGCTGATGGATCCGTACGGGCTCGAGATGTTCTCCGTCGAGATGTGGGGCATCTGGCTCGCCGTCACCTCCACCGGCTTCATCGTCGGCGGCATGGTGATCGCGAAGGTCGGCCTCGGGCGCAACCCGATCCGGACGATGCTCCTCATCGCGGCGTTCATCGGCCTCGTCGGCGCGGTCTTCGCCCTCCGCGAGTGGGCGTGGCTGTACGTCGCGGGGATGTGGGTCTACATGTGCTTCGTGCCGGCGGTCGAGGCGGCCGAGCAGACGGTCATCCAGAAGGTGACGCCGTACGAGAAGCAGGGCCGCGTGTTCGGATTCGCGATGACGTTCGAGGCGGCCTCCGCGCCGATCACGTCGTTCCTCATCGCGCCGATCGCGCAACTGTGGGTCATTCCGTACATGCGGTTGGAAGACGGGCAGCGACGCTGGTCGTGGCTGCTGGGCGAGGGAGACGCCCGCGGCATCGGTCTGGTGTTCCTCGTGGCGGGTGTCGTGGCGGTCGCCCTCGCACTCTCCGGATTCCTGCTGCCCGCCTACCGCACGCTGTCGAAGCAGTTCACGACGGATGGCCAGGGTGCGGCCACGAATGAGCCTGCGTCGAGCGAGGGTCTGATCTCACCGGTCGAGGCGCGGGCGGGGTTCGACGAACCGGCGACGCCCGATCACTCGCCCGAGCGGTAGCCGCGCAGCTTCTCGGTGAGCGTGAGGAGCGTTCGCAGCTCCTCGTCGTCGAAGCACGCCATGTGCTCGGCGATGCTGCGTCCGTGCGCGGCGCCGATGACGCGGAAGGCGTGCGCGCCCTCCTCGGTGGCGGTGACCAGCGCGCCGCGACCGTCGTCGGGATCGCTGCACTTCGTCACCAGGCCGCGGCCGACCATCCGATCGACCAGCCGCGAGACGCTGGGCTGGCTGATGAGCATGTTGGCCGTCACGTCGCGCAGTCGCGCCGTCATGTCGGGCGCGCGGGTCACGGTGAGGAGCACGTCGTACTCCGCCTGCGAGAGGTCGCTGCCGACGAAATCGCCGGAGAGCTTGCCGAACACCTCGTGCTGCGCTCGGAAGAGGCTCTCCCACGCTTCGATCGCGAGTCTTCGATCCCCCATGCGTTCAGGGTAGCGGTCTATGCGCGCTCATAGGTCGTGCGCGCGAACGGCGAGCGAGCCCGAACGCAAGTAAGGGCCGGGCGGAGAGGAAGCCGCCCGGCCCTTGTCCCTTGCACCAAGAGTGTCCTGCAATCACATGTCGGCAGCTGCCACAGCAAAACAGCTACCGTGCGATGACTCTATAACGGCGAGGTAACGAGGGCAAGGGGTGGCGTTACCTTTCTGTGACTCCGACGCGGGAGCAGGTCGACCAGCGCCACGACGATGAGCACCGCGACCAGCGTCGCGCCGACGAGCAGCGCAGGGAGGGAACCGCCGAATGCACCCGTCCCCGCGCATGCCGCGACCGCGACCAGCCGCGCATACTCGATTCGACGAGTCGCCCGCAGCCGGAGAGCGAATTGTGCGAGGAGGAAGAGCGCGGGCCCGGCGACGACGGCGATGAGCTTTGCGCTCGCCAGGGGAGTCCACGGGTGGGCGATGACGATCTCGTCGCCCACCGCCGTCAGGATGATTCCACCGACGATCAGGACGTGCCCGTAGGTGTAGATGTCCCGCGCGCGGCCGGTGCGGTTCGCCTGGTCGTCGAGGGAGCGCTCGCCGAGTCCCCGCGTGGACACGAAGTACAGCCACCAGAGCGCTGCCGAGCCGGCGAACGCGCTGATGAAGGCCGCCGCTGTCGCGGCATCCAGCTCGCGTGCGGCGGTCGTCGCCCCGGTCTGGATGATCGTCTCGCCGATGGCGGCGATCACGATCAGCCCGAACCGCTCGGTGAAGTGGCCGGTAGCGAGGCGCCAGGATCCCGCTGCGAGCCGGGGGCGGCCGGGGAGCGGAAAGTAGATGCGGGGAGCGATGTAGTCGAGGGCGAGAGCGATCGACCACAGCCATGCTCTCGACCCGCCTTCGACGAGCCCGCCGGTGATCCAGAACACGCCGGCGATCAGGAACCAGACGAGAATCCGGCCCGCCTGTTCTCGTTCTGCGCTGCCGCGGGCGGCGGCTGCGAACGTGAGAAAAAAGTGGCGGCCCACCTGTATCGCCAGGTAGGCGCCGGCGAAGAGGAGGCCGCGCTCGTCGAAGGCGTGGGGGACCGCGATGGCCAGGAGAAGGCTGCCGAGCATGAGCGCGATGAGCACGAGTCTGACGGGATTCCTCTCCGGATCGAGCTCGTTCGTAGCCCATGTCGTGTAGTTCCACGACCACCAGACGGCGAGCAGGACGATCGCCGCCTCGCCGGCTCCCGCCCAGGTGAGGTCGCTCAGGAGCAGGTGCGAGACCTGGGTGATCGTGAAGACGAACACCAGGTCGTAGAACAGCTCCAGCGTCGCGGCGCGCTGGGCGTCGGCGTCATCTCCCCGTCGCAGACGTCCGTGGGCGACGGGAGGTGCGGACGCTGGCTCCTGCCGGGTCTGATCGGTCACCGGGTCTCCAATCGATGAAGTGCTGAAGGCGCGGGTGGGGCGCGATCGGATCGCGCCCCACCCGCACGATGTCGGTTACGCGGAGAGGACGTCCTTCAGGTGAGCGACGGCCTGCGCGACCGCGGCCTTCGCCGCGCGGGTGTCGTGCATGCTGTTGACCATCACGAAGTCGTGGATGATGCCGGCGTAGCGGACCTGCGTGACGTCGACACCGGCGCGGCGGAGCTTCGCGGCGAACGCCTCGCCCTCATCGCGGAGCACATCGGCCTCGCCGGTGATGACGAGCGTCGGCGGGAAGAACGCCAGCTGCTCCTGCGTGGCTCGGAGCGGCGAGGCGGTGATCTGCGCACGCTCCTCCTCACTGGTCGTGTACTGGTCCCAGAACCACTTCATGCCGTCCAGGGCGAGGAAGTACCCCTCTGCGAACTCCTGGTACGAGTCGGTGTCGAACCGCGCGTCCGTGACCGGGTAGAACAGCACTGCGCCCTTGAACGTCAGATCTCCGCGCTCTCGTCCCATGAGGTTCAGGGCGATGGCCATGTTGCCGCCGACGGAGTCGCCGGCGATCGCGATGTTGGATCCGTCGAGATCCTTCTCCGCGCCGTGCTGCACGACCCACTGTCCGACGGCGTAGGACTGCTCGTTCTGCGCCGGGTACTGGAACTCGGGAGCACGGTCGTACTCCGGGAACACGACGGCTGCGCCGGCTCCGACAGCGAGGTCTCGCACGAGACGGTCATGGGTGTGGGCGTCGCCGAAGACCCAGCCGGCGCCGTGCGTGTAGAGCACGACGGGCAGCACGCCCGTCGCTCCCTTCGGCTTGACGATGCGCGCCCGGACGGAGCCGGTGGGACCGCCTTCGACGGTGATCCATTCCTCGTCGACCTCGGGCTTCCAGATCGGCTCGTCCTGCACGCCGTCGACGGCCTTGCGACCTTCCTCGGGGGCGAGCTGGTAGAGGAACGGAGGGTTCGCGGTCGCATCGACGAAAGCCTGGGCCGCAGGTTCCAGGGCGATGTTCTTCGGGTTGCCGGTCGTCATGAGCTTTCCTTCTGAGTGGGTATCGGGTGATGGGGTGGCGGAGGGTGCGGCGTCTGCCGTACTCGAGATGTCGGCGCGCCGGGTCCGGGTCTCGCCCGGGCGCCCGGTGTGATCGTTCACCACGGCAGAACACCCGCCCGGTCCGTCACGGTTCCGGTGGGGGCCGCGGCGCCGAGGGTGGCGACGCGCACCGCGGCCTCCGCGCCTTCCGCGACGGTCTGGCCGACGTTGCCGGTGAAAGCCGTCGCCGTCTGCCCGGGATCGACGGCGTTGAATCGGATGTCCGGAATCGTCTTCGCATACTGCGTGGTGAGCATGGTGACGGCGCTCTTCGAAGAGCCGTATGCCGCGAGCGTGTACTGCGATTCCACGCGTGCCGGATCGTGAGTCAGCGTGAACGATCCCATGCCGCTGGTGACGTTGATCACCGAGGGGTCGGTTCCCTTCCGCAGCAGCGGCAGGAAGGCGCGTGTGACCCTGACGAGACCGAAGACGTTCGTCTCGTACACATCGCGCAGCTGGTCGGCGGTCATGTCTTCGGGTGCTGCCACCTCGCCGAGGATGCCCGCGTTGTTGATGAGGACATCCAGGTGGCCGACGCGCCCCTCGATGCGGGCAGCGGCCGACTCGACTGACGCGTCGTCCGTCACGTCCAGCTGCACGAACTGCGCGCCGAGGCGATCGGCTGCCTCCTGCCCCCCGGTCGCGTCGCGGCCGCCGATCCAGACGGTCTGGCCTGCGTCGATCAGGCGGCGGGCGACCTCATAGCCGAGTCCGCGGTTTCCGCCGGTGATGAGAGTTGTTGTCATCGGTGTTCCTGCCCTGTAGATGCGTCGATGCGGCGGATTAAGTTACAACCAAACCTTGTAACGGAACCCGGCACTCGGAACACTAGCGCCGCTGCCGCGTTACAGTCAAGTTGTGTAACGGAACACGAAGGAGGAATCCGGATGTCAGAGAAGAGCCGTCCGGCGGAGACGCCGACGAGCGCCGGCGGGCGTCCCCGCGACCCGATCATCGAAGAGGCGATCATCCAGTCGACGCGCAAGCTGCTCGCGACGAAGGGCTACTCGTCGATGACGATCGGCGACATCGTCGCCGATGCCGGGGTGACGCGCCCGACGCTGTATCGGCGCTGGCCGAACAAGTACGAGCTGGTCGTGGAAGCGCTGCGGTACGGCCTGCGAAAGCAACGCGAGGCCTATCCGGCCCTGGAGCTGGATGACCTCACACCGCGAGAGGCCGTGGTCGAGGCGGTGCGTCGGCTCGACCCGCGCTTCCACAATCCCCGCGCGATGACCCTGCACGGCAACTTCATGGCGGAAGCGGAACGCGAGCCGGGACTGATCGCGCAGATGAGGGAGCAGGGCAATCAGCCGAGATGCCAGGAGCTGACCGACGTGCTCGTGGCGCTTCAGCGGAGGGGCGCCGTCCGGGAGGACGTGGACGTCGACATGGTGGTCAGCTTGGCCTTCGGCAGCTACTTCGCCGACTTCAACCGGTACGGTCGCGACGTGCCGGCCGACTTCGCCGAACGAGTCGTCGCCACCTTGTGGCCCGTCATCGCCGGCGGATGAGCATCGTGTCGCGTGAGCATCGTCCCGGACTCGCTGAAATCGTCGCGTCCGAGGGGCCATCATGGCATGAGGGCGATACACGCGGAGCGAGGTACCCGAATGACCGATGACACTCATGCCGGCCTGCCGGCCCAAACGGGGGCGGAGGGGCGGCGGCGCGTCGCCGCCGTCGTCTACAACCCGATCAAGGTGGACCTGCCCGCCATCAAGGAGGTCGTCGCCGCGGAGCAGGCCGCGGCGGGATGGGGCGAGACGCTCTGGTTCGAGACCACCGCGGAGGACCCCGGCAAGGGCGCGACCGAGGCCGCCATCGCCGAGGACGTCGACATGATCATCGTCGCCGGAGGAGACGGCACCGTGCGCGCGGTCGCCGAAGCGGTGAGCGAGCACGACGTGTCACTGGCGCTGCTGCCTTCCGGCACCGGGAACCTGCTCGCCCGCAACCTCAAGCTGACTCTCGACGACCTCGAGCACTCGATCCACTCGGCGTTCACGGGCGATGACCGGCAGATCGATCTCGCGATGGTCGAGATCCGACGTGAGGACTCCCGCGTCGACCGGCATGCCTACCTCGTCATGGCCGGGTTCGGGCTCGACGCGAAGATGCTGGCCAACACCGACGACGAGCTGAAGGCGAAGATCGGCTGGCTCGCGTATGTGAAGGCGATCGTGCTCGCGCTCCGCGACAAGAACCAGCTGCGCATCCGATACAAGCTGGATGCCGAGCGCACCCGCTCGATGCGCGCGCACACCGTCATCATCGGCAACTGCGGGTCGCTGCAGGCCAACGTGCTGCTGCTGCCCGACGCCGCCGTCGACGACGGGCAGCTCGACATCGTGCTGCTCCGCCCGGAGGGGCTCGTCAGCTGGGCGCAGATCATCAGCAAGATCATCTGGGAGAACGGGGTTCTCAGCCGCACCCGGCTGGGGCGGAGGTTCCGGACGAAGGAGGTGGAAGCGCTCAACTACATCCGAGGCGAGCGCTTCACGATGACCGTGAGCCGGCCCGAGCTGATCGAGCTCGACGGCGACGAGTTCGGCCGCGCCACCGCCATCCGCACGTGGGTGGAACCCGGCAAGCTCACCGTGCGCGTGCCCGCGGAGTCGACGGACTAGACAGAGCGCCGCCTGAGCCCCCGCGATCCGGCCGATCAGATGAGCGCGGTGCCCTGGAAGAGCGTCTGCGTCGCGCCGCCCACCCACACCGCGCCGTCTTCGTCGGCCGTGATCGCGATGTCGCCGGCCCGCCCGAGGCGCTTGCCCTGCGAGACCCGGTAGGCGTCGGAGGCCTCCCCGCTGCGGATGAGCCACTGGGCGACGGAGGCGTTCATCGACCCGCACACGGGATCCTCCGCGATTCCGATCGCAGGGGCGAAGGAGCGCAGCTCGAACGCGTGGGGAGAGCCGGGCGGGTAGGCGCCGACCGCGCCGACCATGGCATCGGGGATGAGCGAGAGGTCGGGGTCGAGCGCGAGCACCGCGTCCGCCGAGCGCAGACGCAGCACCGCCCAGCCCGGTCCGTTGTCGACCCACTGGTGGCCGACGACGTCGTCGCGGGTCACGCCGAACGCGCGGATGAGCAGTTCGAGGTGGTCGTCGTCCAGCGCGCCCTCGCGGCGGGTCGGGGGAGCGGCGAACGCGAGCTCGCCGGGCCCGCGCCGGATCTGCACGAGCCCGGCCCCGCACTCCTGCACGACGTAGGCGCCGTCCGCGGGAGTGCCGCCGCTCTCCAGCCACGCGTGCGCCGAGCCGAGCGTGGGGTGGCCGGCGAACGGCAGCTCGCCGCCCGGCGTGAAGATGCGCAGCCGGTAATCCGCGCCCGGCACCGTCGCCGGCAGCACGAACGTCGTCTCCGACAGATTGGTCCAGCGCGCGACGCGCAGCATGTCGTCGGCATCGAGCCCCTCGGCATCGAGCACGACTGCCACGGGATTGCCGAGATAGGGCGTGGCGGAGAAGACGTCGACCTGCGCGAAGCGCCGCGAGCGTGACATGGATGGCCCCTTCCGGGTCGAGACGGATGGTCGCCTCCACGGTAGCTCGCGCGCGCCCGCCGCGGGATGGCTACAGTCGCAGGGGTGACCGCCAGCCCCGCCGCCCGCCGTCCGCTTCACATCCGCGTTCCCGCTCCGCGCTCGCCGGAGCCGGCGCCTCTCGACATGGGCGACCCCGCCGACGCGGCCGATGCCATCCGCCTGACCACCCGGTTCGTCGAGCGCGCCGGCCGGCCGTGGTTCCCGATCATGGGGGAGTACCACTTCAGCCGGGACCTGCCCGAGCACTGGGAGACCGAGCTGCGGAAGATGCGCGCGGGCGGGGTGAACGTCGTCGCCACGTACGTGCTCTGGATCCTGCACGAGGAGACCCGCGGCGACGTGCGGTGGGACGGGGCGAACGATCTGCGCCGCTTCGTCGAGACGGCGGACCGCGTGGGCCTGAAGGTCGTGCTGCGCATCGGACCGTGGGCGCACGGCGAGACGCGCAACGGCGGCTTCCCCGACTGGCTGCAGGAGCTGCCCATCGCGCACCGCACCGACGCCCCCGAGTACCTCGCCCTGGTGCGGGACTGGTTCGATGCGATCGGCCGGCAGGTGGCCGGGCTGTTTCACGACGATCGTGATCCCGCGGCGCCGATCATCGGCGTGCAGGTCGAGAACGAGCTCTACGATCAGCCGGATCACCTCGCCACGCTTCGCGACCTGGCCGAGGCGGCGGGCATGCGCGCCTCGCTCTGGACGGCGACCGGATGGGGCGGGGCGCAGCTCCCCGCACGGCGGGTGCTGCCCGTGTACGCGGGCTACTCCGACGGCTTCTGGGAGGAGTCGACCACCGGATGGCCGGAGTTCGGGAGGATGCACTTCACCTTCTCGACGGTGCGCGACGACCTCACCGTCGGCGCCGACCTCCGCGATGCGCCGGCGACCGGCGTCGCCGCGGATGCCGCCGAGGACCCGTGGCCGTTCGCCACGTGCGAGCTCGGCGGCGGGATGCAGGTGGCGTACCATCGGCGACCGCACGTGGACCCGGCGGACGTCGCGGCGCTCGCGCTCGTGAAGCTCGGCAGCGGCTCGGCCTGGCCGGGGTACTACCTCTATCACGGCGGCACGCAGGTGCTCGGCGAGCGCTCCACGACGCAGGAGTCGCAGGCCACCGGGTACCCGAACGACGTCCCGGTGCGCGACTACGACTTCTTCGCGCCGATCGGCGGCGCGGGGCAGCAGCGGCCGCACTTCCACGCGCTGCGGCGCCAGCACCTGCTCCTCGAGGCCTTCGGCGAGCGCCTCGCGCCGTGGCCCGCGGCCATCCCCGACCAGAGCGCGGAGAACGGAGAGAACGGGGAGAACGGACTGCGCTGGTCGGTGCGCGCGGGCGAGGAGAGCGGGTGGCTCTTCGTCAACAACCACCAGCCCGCCGCCGCGCCGCTCGACGAGGTGCCCGACGTGCAGTTCCACGTCGAGCTCGCCGCCGCCCCTGTCACCGTGCCGACGGAGCCCTTCACCCTGCGGCGCGGCGTCTTCGCGGTCTGGCCGCTGCGGCAGCGCTTCGGCGACCTTCCGGCGGTGACCGCCACCGCGCAGCCCATCACGCAGGTGGCGACGGGCGAGGGCGTCACGGTCTTCCTCGCGGCGACGCCCGGTGTGCCCGTCGAGCTGCAGCTCGCGGGCGTGAGCGCGAGCGAGGTGAGCGGCGCGCGCGTCGTAACGGCGCAGGAGCCGGAGCGGGGCGGCGTCGTCGTGACGCCGGACGCCCGCCCGGGTCTCGACTGCCGGGTCACCGCGCGGGGCACCACCTTCGTGATCCTCGACCCGGAGACGGCGGACGCGGTCTGGAAGGGCCCGGTCGCGGGCGAGGAGCGCGTCGTCCTCTGGCGGGGCGACGGCTGGTTCGACGGCGACCGCTTCCGCGTCGTTCCCGGTTCGGAGGGCGACCGCGTGCTGATCCATCCCGCTCTCGCCGGTGACGACGGCCTCTTCACGCGGGTGCCGGTGGGCGGGGCGGATGGCCGGCGCGCGCTGCCGACGCCGTCCTTCGCGGAGAAGCAGGTGGCGCCGGTCCGTGTCGGCGGCCCGGCGCGACGGCTGTCGGCGCCGACCGAGGAGGACTTCGCGTCCCTGGAGTCGGTGCCGGTGGACATCCCCGACGAGTGCTTCGAGGATGTGGAGCGGCTCGTCCTCTCACTGCGGTGGACGGGCGACGTCCTCCGCATCTCGGCGGGCGATCTGCTGATCATGGACCAGTTCTGGTCGGGGCGCGCGCTCGAGGTCGACCTGCTGCCGTATCGCGACCTGATCCGCCGGCACGGCCTGAGCCTCCGCGCCTTCGCCTGGGCTCCCGACTCCGGCGTCCACGTCGATCCGCGCGTGCGCCCCAGCGCGACGGAGCCGCTGCTCGAGGTGCACGAGGCGTCGGTCCGAGCGGTGCGCTCGCAGCGCGTCCCCTGAGGCCGCCGGAGCGAGTTGCCGCGATTCTTTTACGGATGTAAGCTGTCTTACGTTCGTAAAGGAAGGGGGCGTCATGGATGCTCGCATGGTGCGCACACGAGACGCGCTCACGGCCGCCATCGGCGACCTGCTCGTCGACAGCGAGGACCGTCTGCCGTCGATCACCGATGTCTGCTCGGCCGCGGGCGTGAGCCGCCCGACGTTCTACCAGCACTTCGCCGACGTCTCGTCGCTGGTGCAGGCGGCGGCCGTGGAGCGGCTGCGGGTGCTGTTCGACCGCGTCGTGCCCGATCCCGCGGGCGAGCAGTGGGAGGCGGCGATGCCCCGCGTCGTCAGCGAGCTCCTCGACAGCCTCTTCGCCGATGCCGACTTCTACGGCCGGGTGCTCCGCAGCTCCAACGCCCACGCGTTCCAGGAGCGCGTGGTGGAGTTCCTCGCCGCGCGCCTGCTGGCTTTCTCGCCCCTCGGCGACGCCGTCCGCGCGGGCGCCGACGCGCGCCGCCTCCAGCGGTCGGCCACCTTCCTCGCCGCCGGTGCGACCTGGCTGGTCGTCGGATGGCTTCTGGAAGCCGATCGGCGGCCATCCGTACCCGAGGGGGCGGAGGAGATCGCGGACCTCCTCGTCACCAGCATCACCGCGCAGCGCCCCACGGGCGCCGCATCCACGAAGTGAGGACCCCTGCTGTGAGCATGACCCGTCGCCTCAAGGGCAAGCTGAACCCGCGCAGCGCCGTCGTCTTCTCGGCGATCGCACTCATTCCGCTCATCTACGCGGGGCTGCTGACGTCTGCGAACGAGGACCCGACGCACCACCTCGACAGCGTGCCGGCCGCGATCGTCAACGAGGACCAGGGCGCGACGTCGGCCGATGGGTCAGAGCTCGATCTGGGGGACTCGCTGGCCGACGAGCTGACGTCGACCGACTCGGAGTCGAACTTCCGGTGGTCGGCCGAGAGCGCCGAGCAGGCCGCCGCCGACCTCGAGTCCGGCGACGTCTACGCCGTTCTCACGGTGCCCGCCGACTTCTCGGAGAACGTCGCATCGATCGGCGGCGACGACCCGAACGCCGCGGTCGCGGGCAAGCTCTCCGTCGAGACCAACGACGGCGCCAACCTCATCGTCGGCAACATCGCCGGCAACATCGGCACCGCGGTGACCGAGAGCCTGAAGGAGGAGGTCAGCGAGACCTACCTCGAGAACGTCTACCTCGGGTTCACCGACGTCCACGCGAATCTGCAGGACGCCGCGGAGGGAGCCGGCGAGCTCGCCGACGGCGCGACCGACGCCGCGTCCGGCTCGTCCGAGCTCGTGGTCGGCCTCACGTCGCTGCAGGACGGCACCGCGAAGCTCGCCGATGGCGCGAGCGACCTGGCCGCCGGCGCCGCCGACGCTTCGACCGGCGCGCAGTCGCTCTCGGCAGGCCTCAGTCAGCTGCAGTCGGCGGCCGCCGCCCTGCCCGACCGCGTGACGCAGCTCGACGGCGGTGCGCAGGCGGTCGCCTCGGGTGCGCAGACCCTGCACGCTGGGCTCGGCGATCTCGTCGCCGGCGCCACCTCGCTCGACGACGGCGCGGGCTCGCTCGCGACCGGCGCTGCCGACGCCGCCACCGGGGCGGAGAGCCTCGCGACCGGCGCCGCCTCGCTGCACGACGGGGCGGATGGCGCGCTCGCCGGCGCGCAGCAGCTCGCCTCCGGCGCGGGGCAGCTCGCCGAGAGCACCCCTGCCCTCGGCGAGGGCGCCGACGCGGTGACGTCCGGCCTGCAGGGCCTGGTCGCCGGTTACGGCGCGATGACCGACGAGCAGCGGATGGCCGCGCTCACGCAACTCGAGGCCGCCTCCGAGCAGGTCGCCTCGGGAGCGCATGCCGTCGATGACGGCGCCTCCGGCCTCGCGGCCGGCGCGAACGCGCTCGTGGGCGACGAGGCGTCCGGCCTGACCGCGCTCGACGCGGGCGCGGCCTCGGTCGCCGAAGGCGCGGCGGACCTCGCCCCGGGCGTCCGCTCGCTCGCCGACGGTGCGGCGACGCTCCACGACGGTGCGGACTCCGTTGTCGTCGGCGCGCAGCAGGCAGCGGACGGCGCCGCCGCCCTCGACGACGGCGCGGGTCAGGTCGCGGACGGCACGAGTGCGCTCGTCAGCGGGATGGGTCCGCTCACGACGGGCATCTCCGACGCCGCGACCGGCGCTCAGAAGCTCGCGTCGGGCAACGGCGCGCTGGCGGACGGCGCGAGCACGCTCGCCGCGGGCGCGGCCTCCGCCGCGACGGGGTCGAGCGAGGCGACGGGCGGCGCGCAGACGCTCGCCGACGGGCTCGGCTCGCTGGTCGGCGGCGCGCAGACGCTGACCGACGGCCTGAAGGACGGCGCGGACGAGGTGCCCACCTACACGGACGAGGAGGCGAGCTCGCTCAGCGGGATCGCGGCGACGCCGGTGACCCTCGACACCGACCGGATCAACGAGGTGCCCGGATACGGCTACGGCCTGGCCCCGTACTTCATGGCCCTCGCGCTGTGGGTGGGCGCCCTCGCCTTCTACCTGATGAGCTCGCCGCTGCGGGAGCGCCTCATCGCGCTGGGCCGGCCCTCGTGGGAGATCGCCCTCCGCAGCTTCCTGCCGGGAGCGCTCATGGGCGTCGTGCAGGGGGTGCTGGCGGCACTCGTGCTCCGCTTCGCGGTGGGGATCGAGGCGACGGACCTGCCCGGGCTCATCGGCATCGCTGTGCTCACCAGCGTGACCTTCATCGCGATCAACCAGGCGCTCATCGCCCTGCTGGATGCGCCGGGACGCTTCCTCGCGCTCCTCATGATCGTGCTGCAGCTCTCGTCTGCCGGCGGCACGTACCCGATCGAGACCGCGCCCGCGTTCTTCCAGGCCATCCACGGCATGCTTCCGCTGACGTACAGCGTGGAGGCGTTCCGCTCCCTCATCGCGGGCGGCACGATCGGCGTCGCGCAGTCCGTGCTGGTCCTCGCCTGCTGGCTGGTGGGCGCGCTGCTTCTCACGGTCCTCGCCTCGGCGCTGCGCCGTCGGCGCAGGGCGACGCAGCCGACCGTGCCGGACGCGTCGGTGGGAGCGGCGGTCGTGCCGGCGTAGGGCCCGCGATGTACTCCGACTGGATGACCGCAGTTCGTTCCGCAGGACGATGACCGCGCAGAGCGGGCACGGGAGGGTTGAGATATCGACCGCGCCGAAAGGAATCCCATGCCCGCTCTCGTCGTCCACTCGCCCGCTTCCCCCGCCGAGGCGCCGTCTCCCCGTGTCGGCGATCCCGCCTGCACGGCGCTGCAGCTCGTCGCGGGGTCGTTCGTCTTCCTCGGGGCGGAGTCGACGACGTCCGTCCGCTCGATCCACCTCGCGCCGCGCGGCTGATCAGGACTGCTTCCGATGCGCCGAGCTGTCAAGCCGCTCCTCCCACGTCCGGGATACCGGCACACTGGAGGGGATGGCTCTTCGTCGTGTTCTCGCCAGCGAGGCGGTCGCCGCCCTGACCGCCACCCTGCTCGCCTCCTGCGCGAGCGTCGCTCCTTCCGCCCCGGACCCCGAGCCGCCCACGAAGGCCGACCTGCGTGAGCGTGCGGCCTGCGCGGTGGATTCGCTCGCCGACTCCGAGGGCGTGGCCTTCGGCGTCAACCTCGACTGGGGCAGCCAGTCGGTGAAGGAGTATGCCGACCTCCTCGGCCGGCAGCCGGCGGACGTCGTCTCCTTCGTCCCGCTGCCGTGGGACGGCCACGAGCGCCAGTGGGCGCTGGAGGCCGCGCAACAGGCGGCCGTCGCCGGGTCCGCGCACCTGCTGACGATCGAGCCGCAGGATGGCCTGGCCGCGGTCGACGATGCGGCGGTCGCGGACCTCGTGACCCTGCTGCAGGAGGTCACCGAGCTCGGCGTGCCGGTCGTGCTGCGTTTCGCGCACGAGATGAACGGCTCCTGGTACGCGTGGGGCCAGCAGCCCGACGAGTACGTCGACACCTTCCGACGCGTGGCGTCCGCCGTCCACGACGATGTGCCCGGCGCGGCGATGATGTGGGCGCCGAACTACGGCGGCGGGTATCCCTTCACGGGCGGCGCGTACATGGCCGAGGCGGGCACTCCCGCCGCGCGGGCTCTCGACACCGACGGCGACGGCGCCGTGACCGACGCCGATGACCCCTACGCGCCGTACTACCCGGGCGACGAGTACGTCGACTGGGTCGGCATGTCGCTCTATCACTGGGGATCGGCGTACCCGTGGGGCGAGAACGAGGTCCCGGAGGAGGGGAAGTTCGCCGCTCAGCTGACCGGGACCTACAGCGGACTGGGGGGCGACGACAGCGCCATCCCCGACTTCTACGCAGAGTACGGAGAGCGGCGCGACAAGCCGGTGGCCATCCCCGAGACCGCCGCGCTCGTCGTCGAGCGGGGCGAGCCCGAGAGCGAGGCCGAGATCAAGCGGGCGTGGTGGCGCCAGGTCCTCGCGCCCGAGACGCGCGAAGTCTTCCCGATGCTGCGGATGATCAACTGGTTCGAGTGGACGAAGCTCGAGCCCGAGGTCGACGACACTGTCGCCTGGTCGGTCCTCAGCGACGAGATGACGGCCGCGGAGTTCACATCGGACCTCCCTGAGTGGCTGCGCTTCGCGGGCGACGTCCATTGCGGCGAGTGACGCTCGGACGCCCTCACGGTCGACAGGCCCGCGGCCGCAGCAGCACCGCGAGCGCGGACAGGATGGATGCTGCGCAGAAGGCCATGCGGAGCCCGGCGAGATCCGCGAGCGCGCCCCACGCCGGCGCCGCGACGGCCTGTCCGACCGCGAGGAGGAGGAACACCAGGCCGACTCCGCGGGCGGGGGATTCCGGAAACACCTGCGTGCTCCAGACGAGGAGCACGCCGGTTGCGGCGATGTAGACCGCGCCGAAGACGCCGGATGCCGCAAGGACGACGACGGCGGCCCCGGGCGCGACGGCGAGCGCGGCCGTGCTCGCCGCCATCGCGACCATGAGGGCGGCCCACGCTGCGCCCATCCCCAGTCGCTCGACGAGATCGCCGGCGGCCGCGCCGAGCAGACCGCATGCGCCGAGGACGATCCAGGCCACGGTGGCGACGCCGCGCCCCGTGTGCGCGCCCACGAGGTCCTGGCCGAAGGTCCACACCGCGGCGCTCCCGACGCCCATCAGCGCGGCGGCCGCTCCGAGGAGCAGTGCACCGGGTGGGAACCGCGCACGCGCGGGGGAGGCGGGAACGGACGATCGCCGCGCGGCGGGGACGACGAAGGCGACCCAGACCGTCACGGCCGCGGCGATCGCGGAGAACGCGAGCCACGCCATCCGCCACTGATCGGCGACGACGAGCGCGACGGGACCGGAGACGACGACGCCGAGCCCCGTGCCGGCGTTCACGATGCTCTGCACGCGGTCACGGGCGGGCGCGGCGACGCGATGTGCGACGGCGTGCGCGAGCGGCGGAGAGGCGATGCCGGTGCTGGAGCCCGCGATGAGGACGCCGACGGCGAGCAGGGGCGCGTCGGGTGCCATCGCGACGAACGCGGTTCCCACGGTGGCGGCGGCGCCCGCGCTCACCGCCACGAAGCGTGATCCGAGACGCGGGGTCGCGGCGGTCGCGAGCGTCACTCCCACGCAGTAGGCGACGTAGCTGCCCGAGGCGATGAGGCCCGCCGTGCCCGCGTCGAGGTCGAACGCGGCGCGGAAGCTCGGCACGAAGAGCCCGTAGGCGAACCGGGCGAGGCCGTAGCAGGCGGCGATCAGCGCCAACCCGGCCGCGGCCATCCGGATGGTGCCGCCGCGGGTGAGCGCGGAGGTGTCAGCCATGCGCGCCTCCTTCTGGTTCACCGACCTGTGAAGTCACACGCTAGTACACTGATCGGTGAAGTCAACGGAGGTGGCACCATGGCGACGACACAGCCGGCGATGACGCCGGGCGCTCGCCGCATCCTCGACGCCGCCACGACGCTGTTCTACGAGCGAGGCATCCATGCGGTCGGGGTCGACGCGGTGGCGGCGGGCTCCGGCGTCACGAAGCGCACCCTGTACGACCGGTTCGGGTCCAAGGACGCGCTCGTCGCGGCTTACCTCCGTCGGCGCGACGAGGAGTGGTGGGCACGGTGGGAGAAGCGCCTGGAGACAGCCGGTGCCCCGCGCGTTCTGACCGTCTTCGAGGCGTACGTCGAGGATGCCGAGCCGTCGGGTCGGGGCTGCGCGTTCCTCAACGCGGCAGCCGAGCTGTCATCCGCGGACGCGGGCTTCGCGATCATCCGCGACCACAAGCGGCGCGTGCGCGCGCGGATCGAGGAGCTGCTCGGTGAGGACGGCGTCGGCGAGCCGGCCGTCCTCGCCGAGCACCTCTTCCTCCTGCTGGAGGGCGGGATCGCGCACCAGGGCGTGGATGGCGACTCGCGTCGCCTCCAGCACGCGCGCGCCATCGCCGCCGACCTGCTGAAGGCGGCGGCGCCTCGCGCCTGATGATCCGCCCGGGTCAGGGCGCGTCGCGCTGGACCGGCTCGAAGTAGGTCCGCTGCGTGGACTCGTCGGCCACGCGCACGCCGAAGCGATAGGCGATCTCGCCGCCGAGGAATCCGGAGGCGCCGACGACGAGGAAGGCGACGACCGCGACGACGAAGCCCCAGACGCTCGGCTCATCCGGCTCGCGCAGGCGCAGCAGCACGCTCCCGACGAAGAGCAGCAACGCGAACGTGTTGAGCACCATGTGCGTGAGCGCGACCTTGTGGGCGCGAGTCCCCTTGGCGATCACGGTGAAGTCCATCAGCCCGAGCACCGCCGCGATGGCGGCGCCGACGATGCCGATGACGATGAGCCAGAAGGCACCGGTGGCGAAGGCGTCGTCGTCTCTGGCCAGCGCGATGATGTCGAAGACGATCGCGGCGGTCCACGCGCCGATGGGGATCGTCACCATCATCGCGTGGAAGGGATGGCCGTAGGGGCCGGCGAGGGCGGTGCGGGGGTGCTTGGCGGTCTTCATCGCCGAGTCGCTCGGCGGGGGCAGTGCGGCCATGGTGTTCTCCTGTTCCGCGGGGCGGTGCGTGAGGATCAGGATGGCGCGAGCGCCGGACCGCGGGAACCGGCTGGACGCGCGGCGGGAACCCCGCTAGGCGAGGGAGCTCGGTGCGGACGTGTCAACCCCCGTGGGCTCGTCTCCGCCGCCGCGTAGCATCGCCGACATGTCTGACACGAACCCCACTGGCGAAACCCTCGGTGCGACCGGAGACGCGGACAGCTCGGCCGAGAAGGACCCCTCGACGTGGGTCACCGGCGACGAGCCCATGACCGCCCCGCAGCGCAGCTACATCGACACCCTCGCTCGTGAGGCGGGGGAGGAGATCTCCGCCGACATGACGAAGGCGGAGGCATCCGAGCAGATCGACCGGCTGCAGGAGAAGACCGGCCGGTCGAACGGCTGACACCCGGATCCGGGGGCGAAGAGGGCGCACGATTCCTGTGCGTCCTCTTCGACAGCTGCCGTCGACGCGGCACAGAGCTCGAGAAACCATCTAGCGTCGAAGCATGCACAGCTCCTCCGTCGATGCCTTCAAGACCGCGTTCCGCCTGCACCCCTCCGGCGTGGCGGTCATCACGGCGAGCACTCCCGAGGGGCCGGTCGGCCTCACGGCGTCGAGTGTCGCGTCGGTCGGTGTCGACCCGCTCGCCCTCGCCTTCTCGGTGACGCGCGCGCGGGGCAGCGCGGGCGGCATCTTGCGTGCGGAGACGTTCCTCGTGCACCTCATCACCGCGCGCGACGTCGAGACCGCGCAGGCCTTCGCCGTCTCCGGCGCTCCCCGTTTCACGCCCGAGCAGGGGTGGACGACCCTGGAGACCGGTGAGCCGCACCTGCCCAGCGCGCGGTACGCGCTGCGCTGCCGCCCGCTCACCATCACGCCCGTCGGCGACTCGTCGCTGGTCCTCGCCGAGGTGCTCGACGTCATCTCGGGTGAGGATGGCGAGCCGGTCGTGTACGTGGATCGCGCATTCCGCACCCTCGCGCCCGTCAGCTCCTGACACGCTCCGTCCGGGTCAGCGCCTCGGCCGCCTGCGTGATGCGCGCGGCCATCCCCGCGAAGATGGCGCCGTGGAACGGCAGCACGCTCAGCCAGTAGAGCCGGCCGGCGAGGCCCCGCGGGAAGAAGACCGCACGCTGCTCGTATCGCGCGCCCCGGCCATCCGGCTCGGCGCGCAGCTCGAGCCATGCGTCGCCGGGCACCTTCATCTCCGCCCGCAGCCGCAGCAGTCGGCCGTGCTCGACCTGCTCGACCCGCCAGAAGTCGATGGCGTCGCCGACGTGCGCCTCGCTCCGGCTGCGGCGCCCGCGCCGGAGCCCGACGCCGCCGACGAGCCGGTCCATCCACCCGCGCGCGGCCCAGAGGAGCGGTGACGAGTACCAGCCGTTGTCGCCGCCGATGCCGATGATGATCGACCAGAGGTCCTCGGGGCTCGCGTCCGTGCGGACGGTGCGCTCGTCGGTGTAGACGGTGCGCCCGGCCCAATCGGGGTCGTTGGGGAGCGGGTCGCTCGGGGCGCCGCTGACCTCCGCGTCCTTCCAGCTCGTCTCGACGCGGTCGTTCTCGAGCCGACCCAGCGCGAGGGCGACCGCGGTGCGGTACGGCGTGAGGCCGCCGTCGGGCGGCGGGATCAGCGCGTCGACGTCGTGGTCCTTCATCACGCACTCGTTCTGCAGCGACGCGATGAGCGGCCGCGCGATCGCCCGCGGCACCGGGGTCACCAGATTCACCCAGTGCGACGCGAGCCCCGGCGTCAGCACGGGAAGCGCGGCGATCGCGCGCTGTCGCAGCCCGGCTTCCAGCGCGTAGCCGTTCATCATCTGCCCGTAGCGGAGCACGTCGGGGCCGCCGATGTCGACGGCGCGGTTGACCGAGGCATCCACCCGCGCCGCGCCGAGGAGGTAGTGCAGCACGTCGCGCACGGCGATCGGCTGGATCCGGTTGCGCACCCAGTGCGGCGCCGGCATGTAGGGGAGCACCTCGGTCAGATGCCGGATCATCTCGAACGACGCCGAGCCCGATCCGATGACCACCCCGGCCTGCAGGACGAGGGTCGGCACCCCCGACTCGAGGAAGGTGCGCCCCACCTCCACACGCGAGCGCAGGTGCGGCGAGAGCTCGGCGTCGTCCGGATGCAGGCCGCCGAGGTAGACGATGCGCCCGACTCCGGCCGTCGCGGCGGCGCTCGCCACGGTGCTCGCGGCTCGAGCGTCGGCGGCCTCGAAGTCCCGCCCCGCGCCCATCGAGTGGATGAGGTAGAAGATCACGTCGACGTCCGCGCAGGCGCGGGCGACCGCCTCCGCGTCGTCTGCGGACCCCTCGACGACGTCGCAGTCCTCACCCCACGGGAATGCCGCGACGCGCGCCGCGTCTCGGGCGAGAACCCGCACTCGGTACCCGGCCGCCAGCAGACGCGGCGTGAGCCGCCCGCCGATGTAGCCGGTGGCGCCCAGCACGAGCGCCCGCGGCGCCGATCCGTCGGCTCGGGGCTGAGCACGCAGGGCAGGCTCGCGCCCGGTCGGCGCGGTGAGATCCGTCATGCGGTTCACGCTAGGCGCGGCGCTCGCCGTGGGCGAGGGGTTGACGGCGGATGGCCGAGCTCGCGAACGCGGCCACGTCGCGTGAGAGCATCGTCCTCGGTCGCGCCCGCGGCCATCCGAGAGGGGATGCCCATGGTCGCGACCTACGTGGATCCGGTCGACGAACGCACCTTCCCGCTCGCGGAGCCGCGCTGGCGCTCCGAGGCAGGGCGGCCGCTCCTGGTGTCCGCGCAGCCGGGCATCTCTCGGGGCGATATCGAGACGGGCGAGCGGTCGCTGTGGCGCTACCGGGCCGCGCTGCCGGTCGACATCGCGCGGCCGATCACGCTCGGTGAGGGCTGCACGCCGCTCGTCGAGCGGGAGCGCGGTCGGCATCGCCCGCTGTTCAAGCTCGACTGGTTCCAGCCGACGGGCAGCTTCAAGGACCGCGGCACGAGCGTCATGCTGTCGTACCTGCGCGAGCGCGGCGTCACGTCCGTTCTCGAGGACAGCTCCGGCAACGGCGGCTCCTCGGTGGCCGGATACGCGGCGGCCGGCGGACTGGGTGTGCGCATCTTCGCGCCCTCGTCGACCTCGCCGGCGAAGATCGCGCAGGTGCGCGCGTACGGCGCGGACGTCGAGCTCGTCGACGGGCCGCGGGAGGCATCGCAGGAGGCCGCCATCCGCGCCGCCGACGAGACGTTCTACGCGAGCCACAACTGGCAGGCGCTGTTCCTCGAGGGCACGAAGACGCTCGCGTACGAATTCTGGGAAGACCTGGGGTTCCGTGCGCCCGACAACGTCGTCGTCCCGGTCGGTGCGGGCAGCAGCCTGCTCGGGTGCTGGCTCGGGTTCCGCGAGCTGCGCGCGGCGGGCCAGATCGCCCGGATGCCGCGCCTCTTCGCCGCCCAGCCGCGCAACTGCTCGCCCGTCGAGGCCGAGCTGCGCGGCGAGAGCGGGCGCCCGGTCGCTCCGACGCTCGCCGAGGGCACGGCCATCCGCTCGCCCCTGCGGATGGCCCAGATCCTGCAGGCGATCCGCGAGACGGATGGCGACGCGGTCGCGATCGCGGAGGAGGAGATCGTCGCGGCGCTGCGCGGGCTCTGCGAGGACGGGCTGTTCGTGGAGCCGACGAGTGCGACGGCGGCCGCGGCCTTCGATGCGCTCGTCGCGCGCGGCGCGATCCGAACGGACGAGACCACGGTCGTCATGCTGAGCGGCTCCGGCCTCAAGGCCGCCGAGCGGGTGCGCGACCTGCTCGCGTAGCGCGCCCGGATGCAGCGAGGCGCGGCCCGGCCGGAACCGGAACCGCGCCTCGCGGGGGATCGCGTCAGAGCGTCGGGGTCGAGCCCGTCCGCGCATCCGTGAGCTCGCGGCCATCCGCGCCACGGCCATCCGCGCCGTCGCCGCCCGCAGTGGCCGCGCGCAGCTCGGCCTCCAGGCGCTCGGCCTCCTCGCCGCCGATCGCCTCGCCGCGCGCGATCAGGCCGGCCTGGTCGGACAGCGGGATCTGCTTGAGGAAGAGCGACAGCAGCAGCGCGAGCGCCACGAACGGGATGAGGTACCAGAACACGGGCGCCAGCGCGTCGGCGTATGCCGTGACGATGCCATCGCGCACCTCGTCGGGCAGCGCGTTCATGGTCGCCGGGTCGATGGTCGAGGTCGCGGCGGCCGCGTCCTCGGGGCTCGCTCCCGCGCCGCGGAAGACCTCCATGAGGTTGTCCGAGAGGCGCGTGGTGAAGATGGTGCCGAACACCGCCGTGCCGAGCGATGCGCCCACCTCGCGGAAGTAGTTGTTCGTGCTGGTGGCGGTGCCGATCTCGCTCGCGGGGACGGCGTTCTGCACGACGAGGACGACGACCTGCATGATGAGGCCGAGCCCGGCGCCGAAGACGAACAGGAACACGCAGATGAGCCAGACGGGCGTCTCCGCCGTGAGAGTGGTGAACGCGCCCATCGCGATGCCGGTGACGATGGTGCCCGCGATCGGATAGAGCTTGTACTTCCCGGTCTTCGAGATCGCGATCCCCGACGCGATCGAGGTGCCCATGAGGCCCACCATCATCGGGATCATGAGCAGACCGGATGCCGCGGCGGACGTGCCCGAGGACATCTGCAGGAAGGTGGGCACGAATCCGATCGCGGCGAACATCCCGATGCCGAGGACGAGGCCGATGGCGGTCGCGTTCACGAAGATCGGGTTGCGGAAGAGGCCGAGCGGGATGATCGGGTCCTGCACGCGCGACTCGGTGATGACGAAGGCGGTCGCGGCGATCACGAGACCGGCGCCCCACATCCAGGTCGCGAGGGAGTCCCAGCCGTAGGCTGCGTCGCCGCCGAAGTCGGTGAAGAAGATCAGGCACGTGGTGGCCGCGGAGAGGAAGACGACGCCGAGGATGTCGATCGGCTTCTCGGCCTTCTTGCTCGGCAGCTGCAGCGCGACGAGGGCGATGACGAAGGCCGCGATCCCGACCGGGATGTTGATGTAGAACGCCCACTGCCACGTCAGGTGGTCGACGAAGAAGCCGCCGAGGAGCGGGCCGGCGACGGCCGAGAGCCCGAAGACCGCGCCCAGGGGGCCCATGTACTTGCCGCGCTCGTTGGCGGGCACGATGTCGGCGATGATCGCCTGCGACAGGATCATGAGTCCGCCGCCGCCGAGGCCCTGCAGTGCGCGGAAGACCACGAACATCCAGAAGTCGGTCGCGAAGGCGCAGCCGATCGAGGCGAGCGTGAACAGCGCGATGGCGAGGAGGAAGAGGCTGCGCCGGCCCAGCACGTCGCCGAACTTGCCGTAGATCGGCATGACGATCGTGGTGGCGAGCAGGTACGCGGTCGTGATCCAGACCTGGTGCTCGACGCCGCCGAGCTCGCCGACGATGGTCGGCATGGCGGTCGAGACGATCGTCTGGTCGAGGCTCGACAGCAGCATGCCGGCGATGAGCGCGCTGAAGATGATCCAGATGCGCCGCTTGGTGAGCAGGAACGACGATCCTGCGGTGGTCGATGTCATGGAGGCTCCGAGAAGGACAGGGCGGATGGAGGGAAGGTCAGGTGAAGAGGTCGCGGACGATCTGCGCGCGCTCGCGCATCTGCCCGCGGAAGCGGTCGATCGAGGGAAGGTCGTCGCCGTGCGCGCCGAGACTCTCCTCCGCGACCAGGCGATTCAGGGTGCCGACGACGTGCACGAGCGTCTGTGCGCGGACGTCGCCGGGAGGCAGGCCCTCGCGGCGCTCGACGAGGGAGATCATCGCCTGCTCGGCCTCGCGCATCACCTGGAAGATGCGGTTGTGGAGCCGCGGCTCCTGCTCGACGATCCGGAAGACGCGCTCTGCCTCGGACGCGGTGAGCGCCATCCGCTGCCACCGCTCGACGAAGAGCGCGACGAGGTCGTCGACGAGGGTCGCGCTGAGCCCGCCGTCCGTCGCGGTGCCGCGAGCGAGGAAGTCCTCGTCCCGCTCGCCGTCGTCGTGGAGCAGCGTGAAGCCGAGGACGGCGTCCTCCTTGGCCGCGAAGTAGTTGAAGAACGTGCGGCGCGAGACCCCGGCCGCCTCGCACAGCTCCTCGATGGTGAACCCGTGGAGTCCGCGTGCGGCCGTCAGCTCCCGAGCGGTCTCCGCGAGCCGACGCAGGGTCTCCTGCTTGCGCTGCTCGCGCAGGTTCGGTGCACTCTCCGTCATAGAGTGCATTTTTGCACTCTCTCGCTAGGAGTGCACTGAGAACTCAGGCGTGCGCGCGGGATCTCGCGTCGAGCACATCCGGCATGTGCGTCGTCGCCCAGGCCTCGAGGGCGCGCAGCGGCTCGCGCAGGCTCCGACCGAGCGCGGAGAGCTCGTACTCGACGCGAGGAGGCACCTCAGCGAAGACGGTGCGCGTCACCAGTCCGTCGCGCTCCGCCGCGCGCAGGGTCTGCGTGAGCATCTTCTGAGACACGCCGTCCACCCGGCGCGCGACCTCCGAGAAGCGGAGCGGGCCATCCTCGAGGGTGCCGAGCACGAGAACCGTCCAGCGATCGCCGATGCGATCGAGCAGCTGCCGACTCGGGCAGTCACGCGCGTACGGATCCCAGTCCTGCTTCGTGTTCACGGCGCCTCGCTTACCTCGCGGTGACCAGGGCACCGAAAAGTGCCTGGTTTCCCACAGTAACCGACTCTCCTAGAGTGAGTATCGGCTTCCATCGAGGCCGGAACGAACTCAGGAGGAACCTTCCATGGCACGCATCGTCGTCTTCGGCGGCACCGGCTTCGCCGGCTCGCACATCGTCCGCATCGCCGCAGAGCGCGGTCACTCGGCCGTCTCGTACAGCCGGTCCGAGCCCGCCGAGCCGGTCGCCGGGGTGGAGTACCGGACCGGGTCGCTCCTCGACGCCGATACCCGTGCGGAGGCATTCGCCAGTGCGGACGTCGTGGTGAGCGCCGTGGCTCCGCGCGGCGAGATGGCCGGCCGGGTGGCCCCCGCGCTGGCCGACGCCGCAGAGGAGGCGCGTGCGGCCGGGGTCCGGCTGGGCGTCATCGGCGGGGCGGGCTCGCTGTTCGTCTCCGAAGACGGCCCGCGCCTCCTCGACGCCGGCTTCCCGGAGGAGTTCAAGCCCGAGGCCCTCGAGATGACCGAGGTGCTCGATGCGCTGCGTGAGCGCGCCGACGAGCTCGACTGGTTCTTCGTGAGCCCGGCCGCGGGCTTCGGCGCCTTCAACCCGGGTGAGGAGACCGGCTCATACCGTCTCGGTGGAGACGTGCTGCTGGTCGACGAGGACGGGGAGTCGTTCATCTCGGGCGCCGACCTCGCACTCGCGATCGTCGAGGAGATCGAGAACCCGCGGCATCAGCGCGCGCGCTTCACCGCCGCGTACTGAGGTGCGCTCGAGGATGGCCGTCCGCGGTGTGGGCGGCCATCCTCGCATTTCAGCCAGGCAGCCCGAACCTCTCCGGATCGACCGGACGCTCGCGCGCGGGGAGCCCCGCGACGACGAGTCGGTAGGAGTCCGTGACGAGCTCGCGCAGCATGTCGTCGTCCACCGGTCCGTCGGGGGAGACCGAGATCCAGTGGCGCTTGTTCATGTGATAGCCCGGGGCGATGTCGGGGAAGGCGCCTCGCAGCTGTTCGCCGTCGTACGGATCGGTCTTCACGGTGACGAGCGGCCGCTCCGGCGTTCCCATGACGAGAAGGAAGACGCGCCCGCGCACCTTCAGCACTTCGACGTCGGGGCCGAAGGGCTGCTCGCGGGTGACGGCCGGGAACTGCTCGCCGACCTCGAACGCGACCGAGGCGAGTGCGGGGGCATCCATGCCCTCCAGTGTCTCGCGCCGTGCCGAGATCGCGGGTGGGGTGCCGTCCTGTCAGCGGTGCTGCTCCGATGATGCGCCGTCGCTCCGAGGCTGGGCTCTCGCCCCGGCGATGCGCTCTCGCTCCGAGGCTGCGCTCTCGCTCCGGGACTGCGCCCTCGCTCCGAGGCTGCGCTTTCGCTCCGGCGATGCGCTCACGCTCCGAGACCGCGCGCGGAGCGTGCTCATTGGGAGGGATGGCCCAGCGTGCGCTGTCGAGACTGCACGGCCGCTCGGAGACGGCGAGTTCGCTCGTGGACCGCATCCTCGCGCCGGGATCCCGCTGATGCTCCGGGACGGCGCCATTGCTCGGAACCTGCACGTGGAGCGTGCTCAGTGGGAGCGGATGCGCGGTTGGCGAGCGCCCGGCGCCGCAGTACGCCCGGCGCAGCAGTACGCCCGATGCCCGAGCCGGCACGCGGACGCCCCCAGTTGTGCGACACGCCCGAGGTGTGGACCGGTTTGCGGGGGTGGGGGTGCGGGCGTAATGTTGTCTCTTGTCGCCGCCAAGCAGCGAGGTTGAGCCGGAAGGTTCCCCGCCCCAGGTCAGCGACAAACACAAAACATAACTCCCCGGTTCGAGGCTTCTGGTCTTGTTCTGGGGGTGGATGGTTGCCCCGGAGGGCCACGGCGGGAGTCGTGGGGCTGGGTGCGTCTGATCCTTGAGAACTCAACAGCGTGCACTTGTCAAATGCCAAATTATCCTCGGCCTGGTCTTTGTGACTGGGTTTGAGAATTCCTTTGGATCAAAACAATGGTTGTCAGTTATGACATCCGTATTTGGTCATGATTGAACTCGCTGTTCGTTTCACCGTTTTCCCGGTGGCGGTCAGCTTCTGTTTTTTACGGAGAGTTTGATCCTGGCTCAGGATGAACGCTGGCGGCGTGCTTAACACATGCAAGTCGAACGATGAAGCCCAGCTTGCTGGGTGGATTAGTGGCGAACGGGTGAGTAACACGTGAGCAACCTGCCCCTGACTCTGGGATAACAGCCGGAAACGGTTGCTAATACCGGATATGCATCATGGCCGCATGGTCTGTGATGGGAAAGATTTTTCGGTTGGGGATGGGCTCGCGGCCTATCAGCTTGTTGGTGAGGTAGTGGCTCACCAAGGCGTCGACGGGTAGCCGGCCTGAGAGGGTGACCGGCCACACTGGGACTGAGACACGGCCCAGACTCCTACGGGAGGCAGCAGTGGGGAATATTGCACAATGGGCGGAAGCCTGATGCAGCAACGCCGCGTGAGGGACGACGGCCTTCGGGTTGTAAACCTCTTTTAGCAGGGAAGAAGCGAAAGTGACGGTACCTGCAGAAAAAGCGCCGGCTAACTACGTGCCAGCAGCCGCGGTAATACGTAGGGCGCAAGCGTTATCCGGAATTATTGGGCGTAAAGAGCTCGTAGGCGGTTTGTCGCGTCTGCTGTGAAAACCCGAGGCTCAACCTCGGGCCTGCAGTGGGTACGGGCAGACTAGAGTGCGGTAGGGGAGATTGGAATTCCTGGTGTAGCGGTGGAATGCGCAGATATCAGGAGGAACACCGATGGCGAAGGCAGATCTCTGGGCCGTTACTGACGCTGAGGAGCGAAAGGGTGGGGAGCAAACAGGCTTAGATACCCTGGTAGTCCACCCCGTAAACGTTGGGAACTAGTTGTGGGGGCCTTTCCACGGTCTCCGTGACGCAGCTAACGCATTAAGTTCCCCGCCTGGGGAGTACGGCCGCAAGGCTAAAACTCAAAGGAATTGACGGGGACCCGCACAAGCGGCGGAGCATGCGGATTAATTCGATGCAACGCGAAGAACCTTACCAAGGCTTGACATACACCGGAAACGGCCAGAGATGGTCGCCCCTTTATGGTCGGTGTACAGGTGGTGCATGGTTGTCGTCAGCTCGTGTCGTGAGATGTTGGGTTAAGTCCCGCAACGAGCGCAACCCTCGTTCTATGTTGCCAGCACGTTATGGTGGGAACTCATGGGATACTGCCGGGGTCAACTCGGAGGAAGGTGGGGATGACGTCAAATCATCATGCCCCTTATGTCTTGGGCTTCACGCATGCTACAATGGCCGGTACAAAGGGCTGCAATACCGTGAGGTGGAGCGAATCCCAAAAAGCCGGTCCCAGTTCGGATTGAGGTCTGCAACTCGACCTCATGAAGTCGGAGTCGCTAGTAATCGCAGATCAGCAACGCTGCGGTGAATACGTTCCCGGGTCTTGTACACACCGCCCGTCAAGTCATGAAAGTCGGTAACACCTGAAGCCGGTGGCCTAACCCCTTGTGGGAGGGAGCTGTCGAAGGTGGGATCGGTAATTAGGACTAAGTCGTAACAAGGTAGCCGTACCGGAAGGTGCGGCTGGATCACCTCCTTTCTAAGGAGCATCTCGAACCTTTTAGGTTCTAGAGGCCAGTTCATCACCGAATGTGTGGTGCTGGTAGCTCATGGGTGGAACATTTGACAAGGCGCCTCAGTCGCGCTGGTGCTCTTAGTACGTCTCGTCTTCGGACGGGGTGGGAACGGGGTGCTGGCTGCGGGTGGGGCGCGTGCACGTTGTTGGGTCCTGAGGGCTCAGGCACCTGTTGGTGGCTGGATCCTTGTGGGCCATCCTGAAGCCGGGTTTTCCGGTGGGTGGGGTGGTGCCGCCCGTACTTTGAGAACTACACAGTGGACGCGAGCATCTTAAAGAAATTCGCATACTCCGGTTTCGGCTGGGGTGTGTGTACTCATGTGATTTCAAGTCTTTAAGAGCAAACGGTGGATGCCTTGGCATCTGGAGCCGAAGAAGGACGTAGCAATCTGCGATAAGCCTTGGGGAGCCGATAAGCGGGCTGTGATCCGAGGGTCTCCGAATGGGGAAACCCCGCCAGGCGGCGTGCTGACCTGGTGACTCCCGCCTGAATATATAGGGCGGGTAGAGGGAACGTGGGGAAGTGAAACATCTCAGTACCCACAGGAAGAGAAAACAATAGTGATTCCGTGAGTAGTGGCGAGCGAAAGCGGAAGAGGCTAAACCGAGTCGTGTGTGATAGCCGGCAGGCGTTGCACGTTCGGGGTTGTGGGACCACTAGGGGACGCTGCCGTGTTCCGCGTGGTACAGGTGCGTATAGACGAACGGTTTTGAATGGCCGGCCAGAGCGGGTGGTAGCCCCGTAGTCGACATGCGTGTTCCTGCCGCGAGTGGTATCCCGAGTAGCACGGGGCCCGTGAAATCCCGTGTGAATCTGCCAGGACCACCTGGTAAGCCTAAATACTCCCAGATGACCGATAGCGGACAAGTACCGTGAGGGAAAGGTGAAAAGTACCCCGGGAGGGGAGTGAAATAGTACCTGAAACCGTTTGCTTACAAACCGTCGGAGCCTCCTTGTTGGGGTGACGGCGTGCCTTTTGAAGAATGAGCCTGCGAGTTAGCGATACGTGGCGAGGTTAACCCGTGTGGGGTAGCCGTAGCGAAAGCGAGTCTGAATAGGGCGATCATCAGTCGCGTGTCCTAGACCCGAAGCGAAGTGATCTATCCATGGCCAGGCTGAAGCGACGGTAAGACGTCGTGGAGGGCCGAACCCACTTAGGTTGAAAACTGAGGGGATGAGCTGTGGATAGGGGTGAAAGGCCAATCAAACTTCGTGATAGCTGGTTCTCTCCGAAATGCATTTAGGTGCAGCGTTGCGTGTTTCTTGCCGGAGGTAGAGCTACTGGATGGCCGATGGGCCCTACAAGGTTACTGACGTCAGCCAAACTCCGAATGCCGGTAAGTGAGAGCGCAGCAGTGAGACGGTGGGGGATAAGCTTCATCGTCGAGAGGGAAACAACCCAGACCACCATCTAAGGTCCCTAAGCGCGTGCTAAGTGGGAAAGGATGTGGAGTTGCTTAGACAACCAGGAGGTTGGCTTAGAAGCAGCCACCCTTGAAAGAGTGCGTAATAGCTCACTGGTCAAGTGATTCCGCGCCGACAATGTAACGGGGCTCAAGCACGCCACCGAAGCTGTGGCATTGACATTAATGGTAGGCCTTCGTGGTCCAGCCGTGTTGATGGGTAGGAGAGCGTCGTGTGCGGGGTGAAGCGGCGGAGTGATCCAGCCGTGGACGGCACACGAGTGAGAATGCAGGCATGAGTAGCGAAAGACGTGTGAGAAACACGTCCTCCGGAAGACCAAGGGTTCCAGGGTCAAGCTAATCTTCCCTGGGTAAGTCGGGACCTAAGGCGAGGCCGACAGGCGTAGTCGATGGACAACGGGTTGATATTCCCGTACCGGCGAAGAACCGCCCCAATCAATCCAGTGGTGCTAAACGCCCAAAGCCGGACATCGTCACCTTCGGGTGGCACCGTCCGGGGGAGCGCGTGACCCCATGCTGGTGCGGTTAGCGTATTAACAGGTGTGACGCAGGAAGGTAGCCCAAGCCAGGCGATGGTTGTCCTGGTCCAAGCATGTAGGCCGAGTCATAGGCAAATCCGTGACTCATTAAGGCTGAGATGTGATGGGGATAAAAAGTGGGTGATCCTATGCTGCCAAGAAAAGCATCGACGCGAGGTTCTAGCCGCCCGTACCCCAAACCGACTCAGGTGGTCAGGTAGAGAATACCAAGGAGATCGAGATAATCGTGGTTAAGGAACTCGGCAAAATGCCCCCGTAACTTCGGGAGAAGGGGGGCCATCCACTTATACGGACTTGCTCCGGAAAGGGTGTGGTGGCCGCAGAGACCAGTGGGTAGCGACTGTTTACTAAAAACACAGGTCCGTGCGAAGTCGCAAGACGATGTATACGGACTGACGCCTGCCCGGTGCTGGAAGGTTAAGAGGACCGGTTAGCCGCAAGGCGAAGCTGAGAATTTAAGCCCCAGTAAACGGCGGTGGTAACTATAACCATCCTAAGGTAGCGAAATTCCTTGTCGGGTAAGTTCCGACCTGCACGAATGGCGTAACGACTTCCCAACTGTCTCAACCACGAACTCGGCGAAATTGCATTACGAGTAAAGATGCTCGTTACGCGCAGCAGGACGGAAAGACCCCGTGACCTTTACTACAGCTTGGTATTGGTGTTCGGTGTGGCTTGTGTAGGATAGGTGGGAGACGTTGAAGCGGTGACGCCAGTTACCGTGGAGTCGTTGTTGAAATACCACTCTGGTCACTCTGGATATCTAACTTCGAACCGTGATCCGGTTCAGGGACAGTGCCTGGTGGGTAGTTTAACTGGGGCGGTTGCCTCCTAAAGAGTAACGGAGGCGCCCAAAGGTTCCCTCAACCTGGTTGGCAATCAGGTGGCGAGTGTAAGTGCACAAGGGAGCTTGACTGTGAGACTGACAGGTCGAGCAGGGACGAAAGTCGGGACTAGTGATCCGGCAGTGGCTTGTGGAAGCGCTGTCGCTCAACGGATAAAAGGTACCTCGGGGATAACAGGCTGATCTTGCCCAAGAGTCCATATCGACGGCATGGTTTGGCACCTCGATGTCGGCTCGTCGCATCCTGGGGCTGGAGTAGGTCCCAAGGGTTGGGCTGTTCGCCCATTAAAGCGGTACGCGAGCTGGGTTTAGAACGTCGTGAGACAGTTCGGTCCCTATCCGCTGCGCGCGTAGGAAGTTTGAGAGGATCTGACCCTAGTACGAGAGGACCGGGTTGGACGAACCTCTGGTGTGCCAGTTGTCCTGCCAAGGGCACCGCTGGTTGGCTACGTTCGGGATGGATAACCGCTGAAAGCATCTAAGCGGGAAGCCGGCCTCAAGATGAGACTTCCATACCCTTCGGGGTGAGAGGCTCCCAGCAGACTACTGGGTTGATAGGCCAGACGTGGAAGCCCAGCAATGGGTGCAGCTGACTGGTACTAATAAGCCGATGACTTGATAACACACTCCTTCTGCGAGTGCTCGCGTCCACTTTGTGGTTCCCGATGTACGGGCACCAAACAGTTTCATAGAGAAGCTAGATGTCAGAAACACATCACCAAGTGTTTCGGCGGTCATAGCGAGAGGGAAACGCCCGGTCACATTCCGAACCCGGAAGCTAAGCCTCTCAGCGCCGATGGTACTGCAAGGGGGACCTTGTGGGAGAGTAGGACACCGCCGGACTTCACGTAACCGAAAGGCCACCCGACGACGGGTGGCCTTTCGTGCATTCCAGGCCCATTCCCCGCCCACCGCGTTCCGGCTCGGTCGCTGCGCTCCCTCGCTCAACGACCGGGACGGGGCGGCTGCTCACCAAAAAGAGAGCGGCGACCATTTCCCGGGGTGCAACAGCTCCGCGTACCTCACGTCGCTGCCGCGTGCGTCGATCGTGGCCACGCACGCGAGGAGTGACTGCGTCGGATAGCCGTGCGGCCGATTGTCCCGGATGATCGCGCGATCGTCTTCCGAGCCCACACGGGCACTGCGTTCGAGCACCTGAAGCCATTCCCGCCACCACTCTCCGCTCGTCCCGCTCGTCGGCGCCGACGCGAACGCGTCGAGCCAGGCGGCGATGCGCGGAGTGCCGCGGTCGTCGACGTCGTCATGCGCGACCATGTGCGTGCCCGGCGCGAGATCCTGCACCTGCAGGCGCCGGCCATCCCACGAGGTGACGGACACAGCTCCACCCCCGACGGTGACGAGATTGAACCCCAGCGTCGACGGCGCCGAGGGCTCGACGCCCTCGACCGCGTCGAGCACGATGCCGCCCCGCGACGTGATCTGCTCTGCTGGGAGGTCCGGCTCGCCCGCGCGATTGAGCAGCACGGCGAGACGATCGCCGCGAGCGGCCAGCCACGCTCCGCCGGCGAGGCGGTCCTGCACGCCGACGACGCCGGGCCGCTCCGACCACCACGGGCCCAGTGGGTTCCACGGGCGGTCGGGGTCCTCGTCGCGCACGGCGAGCAGACGGATGGGCTCGGAAGCGATCTCGGGGACGCGGATGACGACGGTGCACATGACGATCGCCCCCAGCCTATTGCCGCCATCCGAAGCGGGGGCGGCGGTCCGATGCGAGAATCGCTCACGATGAACATCGTCGTGGGAGTCACGGGCGGGATCGCCGCGTACAAGGTCGTGCAGCTCGTGCGACTGCTGGTGAAGGACGGCCACGAGGTGCACGTCGTGCCGACCGCCGATGCGCTGCGGTTCGTCGGACTGCCGACCTGGGAGGCGATCAGCCGCCATCCGGTGACCACCTCCGTGCACGACGACGTCGCGAGCGTGCGGCACGTCGCACTCGGCCAAGCCGCCGACCTCATCGTCGTCGCGCCCGCGACGGCCAATACACTCGCGCGGATGGCCGCGGGTCTCGCCGACGACCTCCTCGGCACGACCCTGCTCGCCACCCGTGCGCCGGTGCTCGCGGCGCCCGCCATGCACACGGAGATGTGGCAGCACCCCGCGACGCAGGCGAACGTCGCGACGCTGCGGGACCGGGGCATCCGCTTCATCGGCCCGGAATCCGGACAGCTGACGGGCGACGACAGCGGGCCGGGGCGGATGGCGGAGCCCGAGCAGATCCATGCGGCGATCGCAGCGGCGCTCCGGCCTCAGGATGCCGCCGGACTGCGCATCGTCGTCTCCGCGGGCGGCACACGGGAGCCGATCGACCCCGTGCGCTACCTCGGCAACCGCTCGAGCGGACGCCAGGGAGCGGCGATCGCACGTGCCGCGGCCGACCGGGGCGCGGAGGTGACGCTCGTCGCAGCGCACGTCGACGACGTCGTGGTCGCCGAGCTCGCCGGTATCGACGTGCGACGCGTGGGGACGGCGGCCGAATTGGGCCAGGTGATGCGCGAGTTCGCGCCGACGGCGGACGTCGTCATCATGGCGGCGGCGGTCGCGGACTACCGCGTGGCCGAGGTTGCGCAGCGGAAGCTGACCAAGGAGGCCGCGAACGGCGTTCCGCCCACCCTCGAGCTCGTCGAGAACGACGACATCCTCGCGACGCTCGCACGCGATCGCCGGGAGGGGCAGACCATCGTCGGGTTCGCGGCGGAGACACCGGAGACGGGAGAGGACCTCGTCGAGCGCGGCGTCCGCAAGCGCCGCCGCAAGGGCGCCGACCTGCTCGTCGTGAATGCGGTCGGCTGGACCCAGGGCTTCGAGAGCGCAGACAACACCGTGACGATCATCGATGCACGCGACTCGGTCGCGGCCTCCGCTTCGGGTACCAAGCGCGAGGTCGCCGACGCCGTGGTCGACGCGGTGCTCGCCGTCCGCGCCTGACGCACGGCCGCAGCGCGACCCTCAGTCGTCGCTCGAGTGCAGGCCCCGGTGTGCGGAGAGCAGGGTGATCTCGGGGTGCTCCTCCGCGAGCATGCGCTCGGCGCGATCGAGCACGTCACGCACGTGCGTCGCGTCGCCGCCGATCACGGAGATGCCGATCTCCGCCCGGCGATGCAGGTCGTGCGCGCCCACCTCCGCCGCGGCCGCCTCGGTGCGTCGAGACAGGTCGGCGATGAGCGGGCGGATGATGCTGCGCTTCTCCTTGAGCGAGCGCACGTCGCCGAGGAGCAGGTCGAACACGACCCAGCCGATCCACATGCCGCCCAGTCTCGCACCGCCGGGCATAGAGTCGCTCCATGGACAGCGGATGGGTTGCTCAGCCGTCGGTCGACGACGCCGCCGTGACGACCGCCACGGGGCGCGGATGGCCGGAGTGGGTCGAGCGCATCGACGCCGGTCCCGGGCCTGACGCCGGCCACACTGCGATCGCCCGATGGCTCGTCGACGACGAGAACGTCGACCCGTGGTGGGCGCAGGCCGTCACCGTCGGCTACGAGCGGATCCGCGGGCTGCGTCTCCCCGGCCAGATGCCCGACGGCACCTTCAGCGTCTCCCGCAGCCGGACCATCCTCGTGCAGGCGGAGACCTTCCGCGCCGCGCTGCTCGATGACGACCTGCGGCGCGACCTGCTCCCCGGCCTGGAGACACGGCTGGTGTCGAAGCCCGAGACGAAGCGGCTGCGCTTCCGCGTGATGTACGACGGGAAGAGCGCGGGCGACGTCGTGTTCGCCGCCGAGGTCGCCGGGGAGACGACGAAGCTCACTGTGACGCACGAGAAGCTCCCCACGATCGACGAGGCGGAGTGGTGGAAGGCGCACTGGGCGTCCTGGCTCGATGGAGTGGGACCCAGCCGCTGAGGCCGGCCGCTAGTGCGCGGCGTGGTACGTCGCGCCGCTCTCGTCCGCCTTCCAGTACCCCTTGATCACCGCGCGCTCGGGGTCGATGCCCCAGCGCCCGGCGACGAGCGCACGGCCAGCCTTCACGACCGCCTGCTCGGCCGCGATGAACGCGAACACGTCGCCCTCCGGGCGGTCCGTCTCCGTCAGCTGGTCGAGACGCGCGATGAGCGCCGCGCTCGGGGCGGCGCCGTCGCGGTGAAGGTACTCGACCGGCACCGGCGCGTCGATCGCCACCTCGTGCGCGGCATCCGCCACCTCGACGAGGATCCGCGCGCTCGCGCCATCCGGAATCGCCGCCGCGAAGCGCCGGATCTGCGGGATGGCGGTCTCATCTCCCGCGAGGAACCAGGCCTCGGGTGCGCCCTCGATCCGGCACGTGCCGCGCGGCCCGCCGACCCCGAGGAGTGAGCCGAGGGGCGCCGTCGCGGCCCAGACGCCGGCGACGCCCGCGTCGCCGTGGACGGCGAACTCGAGGTCGAGCCAGTCCTCGCCCCACTGCAGCGGGGTGAACTCGCGCGACGGCGACTCGCGCAGCTCGGCAACGCTCGCCGGCTCGCCCTCGGGGAAGAAGATGCGGATGTGATCGTCGTCGCCGAGCCCCTCGCCGAAGCCCGCGAGGTCATCGCCCTGCACCCGCACGCGGACGTAGTCCGGCGCGATCCAGTCCCTCGCGACGAGACGCGTGAGGCGGAAGCGGAGCTCGAGACGAGTGCGCTCGAGCGAGAACGTGATGACGGCGGGATTCGACAGGGTCATAGAAGTTAGGTTAGCCTTCCTTCGATCCGGTTAGGTTGCGCTTACCTGAGTGAGACACCTCGGCGCGAGGCGCCGCCGGCATCGTCCCCCACATCGAGACCGCGGAAGACACCGCGCTCTCCCTTCCAGGAGGCACAGCATGCACATCACCCGTCCGATCGCGACGCTCTCGCTCGTCGCGGCATCCGCTCTCGTCCTCGCGGGCTGCTCGTCCGCCGGCGAGGAGGCGGCCGAAGCCGCAGATGCTCCCACCGCATCGGAGGCGGAGACCGTGGAGTTCTCGTGGGACCGCAATATCGCCGGCGAGGACGAGGAGCCGGAGCTCGAGAAGACGACGGTCGAGGTGCCGAAGAATCCGGAGAAGATCGTCGCCTTCGAGATGTCGACGGTCGACACGATCGGTGCTCTCGGCGGCGAGGTCGCCGGTGCCCCGCTCGACTCCGTGCCCGACTACCTCCAGGACGCCCTCGCCGACGACGCCTTCAACGCGGGCACCCTCTTCGAGGCTGACCTCATCGAGATCGAGGCGCAGCAGCCCGACCTCATCGTCATCGGCGGGCGCTCGTCCGGGCTCTACGAGGACCTGAGCGAGATCGCCCCCACCATCGACCTCGGCATCGCCGGCACGTACACCGAGACGCTCGAGCGCAACGTCACGTTCCTCGGCGAGGTGCTCGGCGCCGAGGACGAGGCCGCCAGCGCGCTCGAAGACCTCGAGGCGGGGATCGACGAGGCCAAGGCGGTCACGGCCGAAGCCGGCACCGGCCTCGGCGTCATGGTGTCGGGCGGCGAGCTCAGCGCCCTCGCCCCGTCTGAGCAGGGCGGCGGCAGCGCCAACGTCCGCGGCGGCCTGCTGTACGACGTCTTCGGCGTCGAGCCCGTCGTGGAGGACATCGCCTCCGCCACCCACGGCGAGCCGGTCTCGTTCGAGTTCCTCCTCGAGAAGAACCCCGACACGCTGTGGGTCGTCGACCGCGACGTCGCCACCGGCGAGGCCGAGGCGGGTGCGGCGGCGGAGGTGCTCGACAACGACATCGTCAAGCAGACCGCGGCGGCTCAGAACGACCGCATCGTCTACCTCGACCCGGTCGCCTGGTACATCGTCTACGGCGGCATCGAGACAACGCAGCTGCTCATCGACGACGTGATGCAGATCGCGTCCTGATCGGTTCACTCGATCGACCGTGACCCTCACCGCCTCGGCGCCGACGAGCGCCCCCGCCCCCACCCGCCCTCGGCGGACGTGGGTGGGGGCGCTCATCGGCGCGTGCCTCGTGGCGCTCGTCGGCGTCAGCCTGTTCGTCGGCGTCTCCGACGTGTCGCCGCTGTCGCTCCTCACCGGCGGGCCCGACAGCAGCGCGGCCTACCTGCTCGTCGCGAGCCGCATCCCGCGGACGCTCGCGGCCATCCTCGTGGGCGCCTCGCTCGGCATCGCCGGCCTCATCATGCAGATGCTCGTCCGCAACCGCTTCGTCGAGCCCGGCACGACCGGGGTCAGCGAGTTCGCCACCCTCGGCATGCTCGTCACGATCGTCTTCTGGCCCGGGATGGCCGTGGTCGGGAAGATGGGCGTGGCGGCGGTCTTCGGGCTCGTCGGCACCTGGGTCTTCCTCCGCGTCGTGCGGGCAGTGCCCGTCCGGCAGCTCGTGCTCGTGCCGCTCGTCGGCATCATGCTCGGCGGGGTGGTCGGCGCGGTCACGACCTTCTTCGCGTACCGGCTCGACCTCCTGCAGTCGCTCGGACAGTGGGCGCAGGGCAGCTTCGCCACCGTGATGCAGGGGCGCTACGAGATGCTCTGGGTCGCCGGCGTCATGGTCGTGGTGGCGTGGTTCGCCGCCGACCGGTTCAGCGTCATCGGCATGGGGGAGGAGTTCGCGACGAACCTGGGGCTCGACTACCGCCGCGTGGTCGCCGTCGGGATGGTCATCGTCGCCGTCATCACCGCCGCCGTGCTCGTCACCGCCGGGATGATCCCGTTCCTCGGGCTTGTCGTCCCCAACGTCGTCAGCCTCATCATCGGCGACAACGTGCGCCGGTCCATCCCGTGGGTCGCCGGTCTCGGCGCGGTCTTCGTCGTCGGATGCGACATCGTCGCGCGCGTCGTGCGCTTCCCGTACGAGATCCCGCTGTCGGTCATCGTCGGCATCGTGGGCGCCCTGCTCTTCCTCTGGCTGCTGCTGCGAAGGAGGAGCCGTGCTCACTGAGACCGCACCCGCGCCATCCGCACGCGTCGTCGCTCTCTGGCGACGGCCATCCGCTCGTCTCTCGCTGCTCGTCGCGGCCGTGCTCGCGCTGATCGCGACCTACCTCTTCACCGACGTGCCGGGATCGCTCGCCTTCGCGCTCAAGGTGCGCGGGCTCTCGGTGCTCGCGATGGTCGTCGTCGCGACGGCGGTCGGCGTCTCGACGGTGATCTTCCACACGCTCACGCAGAACCGCATCCTCACGCCGTCGATCATGGGGTTCGACGCGTTCTACGTGCTCATCTCCACGATCGTGGTCTTCTTCTTCGGCTCGGCGTCGTTCCTGCGGATGGACGCGCTCACCCTGTGGGCCGTGCAGCTGGTCGTGATGGTGGCCTTCAGCGTGGTGCTCTTCACCTGGATGTTCGGCGGGAAGCGGCGCTCCATCCATCTCATGCTGCTCGTCGGCATCGTGCTCGGCACGTTCTTCCGGAGCTTCACGGAGTGGATGCAGCGGATGCTCGATCCGCTCGACTTCCAGGTGCTGTCGGACGCGATGTTCGCCTCGCTCACCCGGCCCGACGAGACGCTCCTGCTGCTCACGGCCATCCTCGTCGCGGCCGCCTGCGCCGCGGTCGTGCCCCTGCTGCGGACCCTCGACGTCCTCACCCTCGGCGAACCCGCCGCCGTCGGGCTCGGCGTGAACCACCGACGCGTGGTCATGGCGCTGTTCGGCATCGTGTCGGTCATGGTCGCCGCGTCGACGGCGCTCGTCGGACCCATCCTCTTCTTCGGGCTCATCGTCGCGAACCTCGCATACTCGTACGCCGGCACCTTCCGCCACGCGTGGACGCTGCCGACCGCCGCCCTGCTCGGCGTCGTGTGCCTGCTCGGCGGCCAGCTCGTGCTCGAGCAGATCTTCGCGTTCGGCGGCAGCCTGTCGATGGTCATCGAGTTCGCCGGCGGGCTCTTCTTCCTCTTCCTCGTTCTGCGAAAGGGGGCGCGATGATCGCGCTCGAGAACGCCACCAAGCGCTACGGGCGTCAGACCGTGCTCGACGACGTGTCGATCGCGTTCGGCGACGAGGGCGTGACCGCACTCATCGGGCCGAACGGTGCGGGCAAGTCGACGCTCTTCGGGCTCGTCGGGCGGCTCATCCCACCCGACGCTGGCCGCGTCACGGTCGACGGGACGGAGGTCGCGAAGGCGGCGTCGTCAGACCTCGCCAAGCGCCTCGCGGTGCTGCGGCAGGACAATCACATCTCCGCGAGGCTGACCGTGCACGACCTGGTGGAGTTCGGGCGCTTCCCGCACTCGAAGGGGCGCCACACCGCCGTCGACCGCGAGCACATCGAGCGCGCGATCGACTACCTCGACCTGCAGGCGTACCGCGACCGGTTCCTCGACGAGCTGTCGGGCGGGCAACGCCAGCGCGCGTTCATCGCCATGGTTCTCGCACAGGACACGAAGTACGTGCTGCTGGACGAGCCGCTCAACAACCTCGACCTCAAGCACATGACCGAGATCATGCGGCTGGTGCGGCGGATGGCCGATGAGCTCGGCAAGCGCATCATCGTCGTGCTGCACGACATCAACTTCGCCGCGACGTACTCCGACCGCATCGTCGCGATGCGCCAAGGCCGAGTCGTCGCGGATGCTCCCGCGGCGGAGATCATGCGCCCGGACGTGCTCGAGGCCGTGTACGACACCGCGGTCGATGTGCGGCAGATCGACGGCAAGCCCGTCGCGCTCTACTACGGGTAGCGCGGCCGGGGCTCGGTGGTGCGGAACTCTCGCATACGGCGGCCATTCGGTGAGTTCGGCACCACTGAATCGAGGGGCGGAGCCTTCGGTGGTGCGGTTCTCGCGTATACGGGCCCCTAAGCGTGAGTTCGGCACCACCGGATCGAGGGCGCGCGCGCTCGGTGGTGCGGTTCTCGCGTAGAGCGCGGCCTATCGGCGAGCTCGGCACCACCGAACCGAGCGTGCACCGAACGCTCGACCCGCCGCCGCTACAGCTCGATGCCGTGCCCCTCGTCGTTCACGCCCTGATTGTCACCGCGACGCGACTCGAGCGACAGGAACAGGATCAGGCCGACCACGAGGCCGAGGATGAGCCCGAGCCACACGTTGCCGAGGATGAGCCCCACGACCACCGCCAGCACGAGGACGCCGATGGCCACGAGAACCGTGCGGGAGCGAGTCATGGCTCCATCATGCCCCGCGGTTCAACGGTTGCGGTGGTCCTCCATGTGCAGGCGCGGTGCGCGACGCGGCTCGCTTACCCCCGACGCGAGCAGCAGCCGGATGACGCGGTGCCGGTGGCCGCGCCACGGCTCGAGCAGCTCCAGCATGCCGTCGTCGTCGGTGCGGGTGCCCGTCAGCGCATAGCCGACCTGATGCGCGAGGTGGAAGTCGCCCACGCTCACGGCATCGGGGTCGCCGAGCGCGCGGATCCTCGTCTCCGAGGCCGTCCAGACGCCGATCCCGCGGATGGCCGTGAGCGCGCGATCCCGGCCCTCGCCATCCGAGGCGGCCAGGGTGGCGCGCACGAGCGACGGCCCACGGCGCGCAGCCTCGACGATCGTGCGCGACTGCGGCGGCTCGAGGCCCGCGCGATGCCATGCCCAGGAGGGGATGAGCCGCCACCCATCGATGGTCGGCGGGGCGAACATCGGGCGCGGCGTCGGCCCGGGCACGCGCTCGCCGAACCAGGTCACGAGGCTGCGCCACGCACCGAACGCCTGCTGCAGCGTCACCTTCTGCTCGGTGATCGCCTGCGCGAGCGCGTCGAAGAGCAGGTCGCTGCGCCCCAGCCGCACGCCCGGATAGCGGCGGTGCGCGTCTTCGACGAGCGGATGGCCGGACGGGTCGAAGCCGTCGTCATCGTCGAGCGCTCCGCAGAGCGCGGGCACCTGGCCGATCGCCCACGCGCGGCCCGGACCCCACGCGGCTGCTCGCACCGCGCCATCCGGCATCTGGCGCAGCGCCGTGCAGGCGACGCCCTCCGGCGTGCGGGTCGCGCGCCAGATCATCCCGTCGGCGAAGGCCTGAGCCGGGTCGCCCGGCCCGCGCTGGAACACGGCCACCGTGGCGAAGAGGTTCAGCGGCCGCCGCGGTCGGTACACCGTCTCCAGGCGTGGTCCGGCATCCGGCCTCGGGTCGCGCTCACGGGTCGCGAAGCGCGACTCGAGCGCGGCCGGGGGGATCATGCCGCCAGGCTACGCCGCGCGTCCGACAAACTCGTGGACCCGTCGCGGGGCAGACCCGTCGACGTCAGAAGCGGTCGGGCGAAGGAGCGCCGGCGCCGTAGCGGATCGTGACGTCGGCGTGCCGGTCGAAGCGGTAGCCGGCACCGCGCACGGTGCGGACGATGTCCTCGTAGCGGCCGAGCTTCGCGCGCAGGCGACGCACGTGCACGTCGATCGTGCGCTCACCGGGAGCCTCGTCGTCGCTCTGCGCCTGCCAGAGCGACTCGACGAGCTCGGTGCGCTCGATGGTGCGGCCCTCGCGGAGGACGAGGTACTGCAGCAGCTCGAACTCCTTGAACGTGAGCGCCGCGGACTCGCCGTCCAGCAGCACGCGCTTGCGGGAGATGTCGACGACGACGCCCTGCGCGTGGTCGGGCTCGGTCGTCTCGGGCTGGATGCGCGCGACGGCTCCCGGCTCCTTGAGGGCGAGGCGCACGACGTCGACGTCGCGTCCGCCGGCCGACTGCGGCGCGAGGGCGACGGCCGCGTACGTCTCGGCGGAGGGGGAGAGCTCGGAGATCGTGCGACGCAGCGCCTCGACGATCGTGGAGAGCGAGACGCCGTCGGCGGCGGCCTTGATCTCGTCCAGACCGACGTAGAGGGCGAACCCGCGCGGGGCGACACCCGGCTGAGCGGCACCCGGCTGAGCGGTCGGCTGCGGCGCGACGTCGACGGAGTTCGGCACGGCGCGCAGGTGCGTCGGGCGCGTGGCGGGGCGGGCGGCGGGGATGGTCGTGGTGCGCTCGAGGAGGGAAGCGGACATGATGATGGAATCCTTCTGCGGGGGAACCGGGAGGGTTCGGTCGTGCTGAGAGTCGGCCGGATCGGCGGTGATCGCCTGATCTGGAGGACGGCCGGTGCCGGGTGCGGCGGTGTCGAAGGCTCCGAAGGAGTCGGAGCTCGGGGGCAAGGCGGTCATGCGGATCTCGCTGTGCCCTGTCGGTGCTGCTGAGGGGTTATCCGAGTCAGCGGCACATTCGACAGCACGTGACAACACAGCCGGCCATCATCATGCCGGCAGTCCCGTTCGCCTCCTGGGCGGACAAGGGCTGTGTGCTGTCAGTCATGTCGCCGATTATGTCCGGGCGTGTCGGCGCATGTCAAACGGAGACCGCATGTGACGGATTCCGTGACGAAAGATGACGGATCTGACGTCTCCGGGCGGGATGCGCGAGGCGATCTGCACACCGGCCCTCGGCCATCCCGCCGGGCGTAGTCTCGAATCGTGACCGAGCTCAGCTTCACTCACGCGCCCGAGGCGAACCGCTACGAGCTGCGGCGTGGCGACGATCTCGTGAGCGTTCTCGACTACCGTGACAACGGCCAGACTGTCGCCCTGACGCGCGCCTACACGAACCCCGCGCACCGCGGCCATGGGTACGCCGCCATCGTCACCGACCGTGCCGTCGCCGAGATCGAGGCGCAGGGGGATCGCCGCGTGCTGCCGGTGTGCTGGTACGTCGCCGACTGGTTCGCCGCGCACCCCGAGCGCACCGCCGTGCTCGCCGCCCGCTGAGCCGGGGCGACCGCATGCGGCTGTGGACCATCCACCCCTCCCTGCTCGATCGGACCGGTCTCGTCGCCGAGTGGCGCGAGGGACTGCTCGCGCAGGCGGTGCTGCTGGGGAAGACCCGCGGCTACACGCAGCACCCGCAGCTGCACCGCTTCCGCAGGCACGCCCATCCGACCGCCGCGATCGGCGTCTACCTCGCTGAGGTGCGCGCCGAGGCCGAGCGCCGCGGGTACAACTTCGACGCGTCGCGAATCGTGCAGCCGCCGCCCGCGGAGCCTCTCGCGACGATCTACACGACGTCGGGGCAGCTCGAGTACGAGTGGGAGCACCTGCTACGGAAGCTCGCCGTCCGCGCACCCGACCTGCATACGGCGCATGCCGCGCTGCCGGGCCCCACGGCCCATCCGCTCTTCACGATCATCCCGGGGCCGATCGAGAGCTGGGAACGGCCCTGACCCGTCCCGGTGCGCGCTCGCCGCGGTAGCGTGGCGCGCATGCGCATCCTCCTCATCGGCGGCACCGGCAACATCAGCTCCTACGTCACCGCGCTCGCGGTGGAGGGCGGTCACGACGTGGCCGTGCTCAATCGCGGCAAGAGCGAGGTGCCGGATGGCGTCCGCTCGCTGATCGGGGACGCCGGCGATGCCGCGTCGATCGAGCAGGCGGTCGGCGATGAGACGTTCGACGTGGTGGCGAACTTCCGCAGCTTCTCGCCGCGGCAGGTGACCGACGACATCCGCATCTTCTCCGGACGCACCGCGCAGTACATCTACATCTCCAGCGCCTCGGCGTACCAGAAGCCCGTCGCGCAGGTGCCGATCGTCGAGTCGACGCCGCTGCGGAACCCGTTCTGGGAGTACTCGCGGAAGAAGATCGCCAGCGAGGACCTGCTCGTCGCGGCGTACCGCGAGTCGGGCTTTCCGATGACGATCGTGCGTCCGAGTCACACGTACGGGTCGTCGCTCATCCCGCTCGAGGGCGGCTGGACCACGCTGCAGCGCATCAAGGATGGCCGCCCCATCGTCGTGCACGGGGATGGCACGAGCTGGTGGACGCTCACCCACTCCCGCGACTTCGCGCGCGCGTTCGTGGGGCTCTTCGGCAACCCGCACGCGATCGGTCAGGCCGTGCACATCACGAGCGATGAGAGCCTGACGTGGGACGAGATCGCACGCCAGCTCGGCCGGGCACTCGGGCGCGAGCCGGAGATCGTGCACGTGACGTCGGAGGCGATCGCGCGCGAGATCCCGTCGATGGGCCCCGGTCTCGTGGGCGACAAGGCGCACTCGGTGCTCTTCGACAACACGCGCGTCAAGCGGCTCGTGCCGGGTTGGGTGGCGACGACTCCCTTCTCGGAGGGCGCTCGCGAGATCGTCGAGTGGTATCTGGCGGATGAGTCGCGTCAGGTCGTCGACGAGGAGCTGGATGCTGCGTTCGACCGGCTGGTGGAGAAGTACGGGGCGTAGGGAGGCCCGCCTCCGGGCGCTGCGCTTTCGGGCGTTGAGCGAGCGGAGCGAGTCGAAACGGCACAGCCCACCTTCAGACGTTGAGCGAGCGAAGCGAGCCGAAACGGCGCAACCCGCCTTCGGACGTTGAGCGAGCGGAGCGAGACGAAACGGCGCAAGATGATCCCGGGAAGGAGGCGTCATGGGTCGCTTTAAGACCGCGTTCTTGAAGGTGCTGAATCGCACCCTGAATCCGCTCACACTTCGTGCCGCCCACAGCGGTCGGGGTCCGTTCTCGCTCGTCGAGCACGTCGGCCGTCGCACCGGTCGCACCTACGAGGCGCCGGTCATCCTCGCGCGCGTGCCGGAAGGGTTCGTGACGGAGCTGACTTACGGCCCCGACGTGAACTGGTACCGGAACATCGTTGCCGGTGGCGGACGCGTGCTGTATCAGGGCGAGTGGTTCCCGATCGTCGCCGTCGAGCCGTACGCCGTGCGCGCGGGGCTTCGCGCCTTCGGCCCGCCTGCTTCCTGGGTGCTGCGTGCGTTGAGGCGACGGGAATTTCGGCTGCTGCGGGTCGAGTAGGGCGAGCGAGAGGCTGAAGCGTTCGCCGTCCCCGCCGCGCCGTCGCGGCAATGTCCGACCCCCTCCTTACCGTGGAAGCATGCGGATCCTCCACACCTCGGACTGGCACATCGGGCGCACCTTCCACGGGTTCTCGACGCTCGATGCGCTGCGCGACGTCTTCGGTGCCCTCGTCGACGAGGTCCGCGCGCGGAACGTCGACGTGGTCGTCGTCGCCGGGGACGTGTTCGACTCGGGCACCCCGGCCGCTGCCGCGTTCGAGCTCCTGACGGACACGCTCCGGGCCATCCGCGAGGCCGGCGCGCAGATCGTCGTGACGAGCGGCAACCACGACTCCGCCGCACGACTGGGCTTCCAGGCGCCGCTGCTCGGCGTGGCCGGCGTGCACATCGTGACCGACCCGCGGTCGGTCGGCGCTCCCATCACGATCGAAGACGAGCACGGCCCCGTCCACTTCTACGGTCTGCCGTACCTGGAGCCGGCGATCGTCCGCACCGTATGGCCAGAGGTCGACCTGCGGACGCAGGAGCAGGCCATCCGTCACGCGATGAGCCTCGTGAACGCGGATCGGGCTGAGCGCGGCGGACGCTCGATTGTCGCGTCGCACTGCTTCGCGGGCGATGTCGAGCCGACGGCGGGCGTCGAGCGCGAGATCCGCCAGGGGGCGCTCGACGTCGTGCCGCTCGTCGACTTCGAGGGGCCGGACTACGTCGCGCTCGGGCACATCCACGGGCGGTCGCGGCTCGCCGAGAACGTCCGCTACTCCGGGGCGCCGCTGCACTACAGCTTCGGCGAGGGCGACAAGCCGCGCGGCGCGTGGATCGTCGACCTCGGCGCCGAGGTCGTGGAGCGCATCGAGTGGCTCGACCTGCCCATCCCGCGTCGCCTCGTGACCCTGCGCGGGACGCTCGACGAGCTCCTCACGGACGAGCGCTTCGCCGAGTACGAGGAGGCCTGGGTCTGCGCGATGCTCACCGACGTGAACCCGCCGCTCGAGCCCATGCGCAAGTTGCGCGCGCGGTTCGACGGATGCGCGACCATCCAGCTCGCGCCCGCCGGCGGCGTGAAGACGGATGGCCGCACGTTCCGGGAGCGGGTCGAGAACGCCCGATCGGATGGCGATCTCGTGCAGGACTTCCTCGCGCACGTCCGCAATGGCGAGAGCGCCACGGATGCCGAGCGCGAGATCATCGGCGAGGTCGTCTCCATCCACGCCGCCGCGGAGACGCGAGCATGAGAATCCACCGCGTCGAGATCGAGGGCTTCGGGCCGTTCCGAGAACGACAGGTCATCGATCTCGACGCATACGCCGTGGACGGGCTTTTCCTCATCGGCGGGCGCACCGGCGCTGGCAAGTCGAGCATCCTCGACGCCATCACCTTCGCGATCTTCGGATCCGTCCCGCGCTACGAGGGCGGCGAGAAGCGCCTGCGCAGCGACCACTGCGAGCCGGACGACCCGACCAGCGTCGCGGTGGAGTTCACCACGGGCGGCACCCGCTGGCGGATCGAGCGCTCGCCCGAGTACGAGCGCCCGAAGAAGCGGGGCGACGGCATGACGATCGCCGCCGCACGCGCGCAGATGGGCGAGGTCACCAGCGGCGCGGTCGAGTGGAAGGCCGCGAAGGACCGCGACGTGGCCAACCTCGTCGCCGAGGTGGTCGGGCTCAACCAGCAGCAGTTCCTGCAGGTCATCCTGCTCGCGCAGGGGCGCTTCGCCCGTTTCCTGCTCGCCGACAACAACGACCGGCAGAAGCTGCTGCGCACGCTCTTCGGCTCCCGCCGCTTCGAGGACTACGAGAACGAGCTCGACCAGCGCCGCCGCGCTGCCGAGGCGTCGGTGTCGGAAGGGCGGCAGCTCCTCTCCGTCGTGCTCGATCAGGCCGATGCCATCGCCACCGGCCTGCCGCCGCGCGAAGAGACCGACGGCAGCGAGATGGGGTCGACGGATGGCCCGGGGGCGGCTTCCGAGGAAGCTCGCCTCACGGGGCTCTCGCGAGCCGAGCACCGCTCCCGGCATGAGGTGGAGGTCGCGGAAGCCGCCGAGGTGGCGGCTCGGCGCATCCGGGAGTCCGCAGCTGCCGAGTACGAGCGGCTGCGCGGCGAGCGGGAGAAGCAGCGTCAGCGCGACGAGCTGCGGCAGAAGCTCGAGGAGCTCGACGCCCGTGCCGCGTCTGTCGCGGTCGACCGTGGCGAGCTCAAGGCGGCTCGGCGCGCAGAGAGTGTGCGCGGCGCTCTTGACGCCGCGACGCGGGCGCTCGCATCGGTGACCTCCGCCGTTGCGACGCTCGAGGGCGCTCGGGCGGCGTGGGAGGAGATCGACGCCTCCGGTGCGAGCACGCCCGGGGAGCTCGACGCACTGGTCGAGCAGGCGCAGCAGCGCATCGGCGCGTGGCAGCCGATGCTCGAGGTCGAGCAGCGGCTTCCAGAATCCGAGACGAGGCTCGAGCACCTTCGTTCGGAAGCCGAGCAGGTCGCCGCTCGCCGGCGAGAACTCGAGGCGGAGCTCGCGGGGATCCCCGAGCAGCGGAAGCGCCTGGAGTCGGACGCGCGGTCGGCGGCTGAGCGCGCGGCGGGACGGCCGCATGCCGAGGAGCGCGTGACGGCGCTGACCGCCCAGCTCGAGGCTGCGCGCGAGGTCTCCCGGCTCGTGGAGGAGTACGAGCGGGTGGCTCGTCGCGCCGAGGAGGCGCTGCAGGCGCGCGACCGGGCCGATCGCGAGCTCGGCGAGCTGCATCGTCGTCGTCTCGACGGGTATGCGGCGGAACTCGCGTCCGAGCTCGTCGCGGGCAGCCCCTGCGCAGTGTGCGGGTCGACCGCGCACCCCGCTCCGGCCGAGCGCGGCGACGAGCACGTCACGGCGGACGAGATCGATGCCGCGGACGAGCGGAAGACCGCCGCTGCGCGCGCGGAGTTCAAGGTCTCTGACGAGCGACGTGACGCGCAGCGGGCCCTCGCCGAGGCGGAGGCGAAAGCAGGCGGTCGTGCCCTCGCCGATCTCGAGGCTGACCGCGACACGGCGCTTGCGCAGCAGAAGGACGCGGAATCCGCGGCAGCCGAGCTGTCAGATCTCGAAGCCTCCCAGCGCGCGCTCGCCGCGGCGGAGCAGCGACTCGGCAACGAGCGGACAGCGGCCGAGGAGGAGAGTTCGGAGCTTCTCGCGGCCATCCGCTCGGCGGAGAACGAGCTGCAGAAGAGCCGCGCCTCCGTCGCAGAGGCGCGCGGGGATGCCGACTCCGTCGCCGCCCGTCTGGACGTCGAGCGCCGCCGAGCCGCGGCGGCCTCGGGTTACGCCGAAGCGCAGCGCGAGGCCTCCCGCGCGGAGCGCGCAGCCGCAGCTGCGGCGGAAGCGCTGGCCGAGGCCGTCGCCGAGGCCGGGTTCGTCGATGTCGAGAACGCGCGCGCGGCCATCCGGGATGCCGCAACCCAAGAGCGTCTGGAACGCGCGATCAGCACATATGACGCCGACCTCCAGAGCACGAAGGCGGCGCTCGTCGAACTCGAACTGCTCGTGCTTCCCGACGAGGAGATCGACGTCGACGGAGCGCGCGCGGCGCTGACGCAGGCGGAGGACGAGCGCGATGCCGCCGTCGCGCACCTGTCGTCCATGCGGCAGCTCGCGGCGTCGCTCGCCGATGCCCTCCGTCGGGCGGAGGACGCGCATGGGCAGATCGCCGATGCCGCGCGGGAAGCCGCGGTGATCCGCGACCTCGCCGATGCGGTTGCCGGCCGGAACATGAAGAAGATGGACCTCGAGACCTTCGTGCTCGCCGCCGAGCTCGAGGGAATCGTGGAGGCGGCGAACCGACGCCTGGACGAGATGTCGGACGGCCGGTACGCGCTGCAGCACACCGACGCGCTGGCGTATCGCAATGCGGCGAGCGGCCTCGGTCTCGAGGTGCTCGACAGATTCACGGGGCAGCCGCGCTCGCCGCGGTCGCTGTCCGGCGGCGAGACCTTCCTCGCGTCCCTCGCGCTCGCGCTCGGCCTCGCGGAGGTCGTCACGAACCGCGCCGGCGGCATCACCCTCGACACGCTCTTCATCGACGAGGGCTTCGGGTCTCTCGACAGCGAGACCCTCGAGACCGCCATGCGCACCCTCGACGGCCTGCGTGAGGGCGGGCGCACGGTCGGCGTCATCAGCCACGTCGAGGCGATGAAGGAGCAGATCCCGGCTCAGCTGCGGGTGGACCGCACGCCGCAGGGCTGGAGCACCGTCTCGCAGTAGCGCGCGGTGCGCGTTCGGGCGGGGAGTGACCCCCACCCGAGGCTCAGCGCATGTGGGCGATCTGGATGAGGTTGCCGACGGTGTCGTCGAAGACGGCCGTGGTCACGGGGCCCATCTCCATCGGGTCCTGCGTGAATCGCACGCCGAGCGCGGTCAGGCGCGCGTGCTCCGCGACCACATCCTCGACGTCGAACTGCGCCAGCGGGATCCCGTCGGCGACGAGTGCATCGCGGTACGGTCCCACCGCGGGATGTCCGCTCGGCTCGAGAAGCAGGCGGACGCCATCCGGGTCGTCCGGCGACGCCACCGTCAGCCAGCGGTCCTCGCCGACCGGCACGTCGTCCTTCTTCACGAAGCCCAGCACATCCGTGTAGAAGCGGAGCGCCTTCTCCTGATCGTCGACGAACACGCTCGTCAGGTTGATTCTCATGTCGATCCTCATTCGCGTTCCCGGGCGGAGCGGCCGCCGCTGTCCGATGGCGTCAGCCAGCGCTCCACGATGCTCGCGAGCGGACCCGTGTCGAGATCATGGAACTTGTAGCGCCCCTCGCGACGCGTCCGAACGAGCCCGGCGGTCTCCAGCACGTCGAGGTGCTGAGAGACCGCCTGGCGCGAGGACGCGATGCCGTGCCGCATCGCGAGCCGACCGCACAGCTCGAAGAGCGTCTGCCCGTCGCGCTCGGTCAGCTCATCGAGGATGGCGCGGCGCGTCCCGTCCGCGAGGGCCTTGAAGACATCGGCCATGCGCTCACGTTAGGCAAGCTCATACTTGCCGGTCAACGGGGTCAGGCGCTCTGCGAGACCGTCGGGCTGGAGAGACGGTCGAGCTCGGCGAGCTCGTCCTCCGTGAGCTCGAGGCGGCCCGCCGCGAGCAGGTCCGCGACCTGGTCGACGCGGGACGCCGACGCGATCGGCGCGAGAACAGCCGGACGCGAGCGGAGCCACGCCAGCGACGTCGTGGCGATCGAGGCGTCGTGCGCCTGTCCGATGCGCTCGACGGCGTCGAGGAGCGCGAGGTTCTCCTCGTTGATGTACTCCTTCGCGGCGCCGGCGCGGGGCGAACCGGCGTCGTCGGCCGAACGGTACTTCCCCGCGAGGAAGCCCTTCGCGAGCGAGAAGTACGGGAAGACGCTCAGCCCGAACTCCTCGGCCACGGGCAGCACCGTCTCCTCGATGCCGCGCTCCACGAGGTTGTAGTGCGGCTGCACGGCCACGGGCTCCGCGACGCCGAGGTCGCGAGCGATGCGGATCCACTCGCGGATTCGATCTGCCGAGTAGTTGGACACCGCCGTGTACCGCACGAGGCCGTCGGCGACGAGGTTGCCGAACGCAGCCACCGTCTCCTCGAGCGGCACCGACTCATCGTCGAAGTGCGCGTAGTAGAGGTCGATCTGCTCGACGCCGAGGCGCTCGAGCGAGGCCTCCGCAGCGGCGCGGACGTTGGACGCGGACAGTCCCGTGAAGTCGGGGTGCTGGCTCACCTTGGTCGCGACGGTGACGTTCGCGGGCTTCCGGTCGGCCAGCCAGGCGCCGATGATGCGCTCGCTGTCGCCGCCGGTGTTGCCCTCCACCCACGCGCTGTACGAATCGGCGGTGTCGATGAAGTTTCCGCCGCCTTCGACGAACGCGTCGAGGATTCGGAACGACTCATCGCGGTCCGCAGTCCATCCGAAGACGTTGCCGCCGAGGTTGAGGGGGAAGACGTCGAGGTCACTGGTGCCGATGCGTGCCATAGTGCAGTCCTTTCGCGAGGAAACCGGAATCTCCAGGCTATGAGCGATCGGATGGCCTGGGCTCGGTTCGTGGGGAGAGTGTCGGCTCGTAGAGGGCGCCCCACCTCGTTTGTGGAGCTCGCCCGCCTCGTTCGTCGAGCTCGCCCGCCCTCGTTCGTCGAGCGAGCGGAGCGAGACGAGACGCCGGAAGACGTTCTCGAGAACCCCGTGTCGCCCTGTGGATAACGGGTGGCAATGTCGGTGGTCGCTCATAGCGTGGGGGTATGTCGAAGGGGACTGAGCCGGGTGAGGTGTCGGGGGTTCCGTGGGAGCCCACGGACGCCGAGGTCTCCGCGACCCTGCACCTCCTCGACAAGCTGGTGGAGGCGCGTCGGTTGCGGGCGGTGGCGGATGCGATGGAGATCGATGCTCTCGCGGAGGCGTCTTCGATCGCGTGGGGGCAGATGGGGCGGGCGGAGTCGGATTCGCGGTACGTGTTCCCGATGCGGTCGATGGCGGGGGAGATCGCCGCGGCGGTGCATGAGTCGAAGGGCCGCACCCAGACGCGGATGGCGGACGCGGATGAGCTGTTGAAGCGGTTCCCCACCACGGTGGAAGCGTTGCGGGAGGGGCGGATCACGCTGCGGCATGCGGATGTGATCCGGCGGGAGTCGGGGAACCTGCCCGAGGAGGTGCTGGGGGTGTTCGAGGAGGCTCTTCTTCCGGTGGCGGAGGAGGTGTCGCCGGGGGTGTTGCGGGGTTTCGCGGTGCGGGTGGCGGAGGAGTTGAATCCGCGGTCGTTCCGGGAGCGGCAGCAGGACGCGTTGAAGCGGCGGACGGTGTGGTCCGAGGACCTCCCCGACGGGCTCGCGGAGCTGCACGTGGTCGGGGATGCGGTGAAGATCCACGCCGTCCGCGACCGGTTGCAGCGGATGGCGCGCGCGTACACCCGGTACGTCCGCGCGCAGGAACGCCAACGAGAGCGCGAACAGGCCGCCGAGCAAGAGCGCGCCGACCGGGAGCAGCGCGAATGGGAGCAGACCCAACGCGAGCGGGCCGAGCGCGCGGAAGCCGAGCGCGAGCAGGCGGAGCGTGAGCGGGGTCAGGGCGAGCACGCCGAGCAGGGTCAGGGCGAGAAGACCGACCCGAAGCGAGCGGAGGACGGGCGGGCTGAACCTGAGCGGTCGGAAGGCGAGTCGGCAGCAGCGCACGAGCCCGCTGGACGCACGGAGGCCGAGCAGTCGGAACGGGAACGTGAGGAGCGGAAGCCGTCTGAGCAGGCGCGCTCCGGTGCGTCGCGGGCCGAAGCCTCCTCCCCGGAGACGGAGGACGACGCGACCTCGTCCGATTCGGCGGATTCCTCGGGTTCCTCGGACACCCCGGAACCCTCCCAGTCAGCGAACGGCGGGAAGGGGGTGGATCGGTGGTGGTTGAACGTGTCCGAGGAGGACGAGAAGCTCTTCGGCGAGCTCCTCGAAGCCTCGTGCACGGGCAACGGCGGAAGACTCCGCGGAACGGCCAACCAACCCGATACCCGTTACGGCATGGGCATCGGCCGCGGTGACGACCTCAATGCCTCGGGAAGCATGAACGGCGCTCGCCCTCCCGGCCCCATCATCGACGGGCGCTTCGACGAACTTCCCGACGGATTATCGCCGGATGCGTGGCCGGACGACGAAGCAGGGGATGCCGATTTCGTGGCGGTCGCGAGTGCGGAGGAGGTGGAGGACTGGCTGCGGTCCATCGAGGACCGGATCCTCCACGCCGAACCCGGGGACCCCTGGTGGCCGCCCGATTCTCCCGATACCGATCCCGTCGACATCGGTCCCGACGACATCGACCCGAACGACATCGGTCCGGACGATGGTGACACGGTCGAGGTCGATCTCAGCATCGAGGAGTTGGACGCCCTGTACGCGTCATGGTGCGCGAATGTCGGGCTTCCCGACCCCGACGAGGGAGCGGAGTTCGCTCCCGGCTCTCTCGCGAAGGCGGTGTCCGAGCCCGCCGACCTCGAGAGAGTCGCCGAGTACCGGCAGCGGGCCGAGGCGTGGGCGGACGAGCGCACCCGGACCCAGGTCGCCTCCGACATGGCGTTGGAGATGCTCCTCACCGGGACCGTCGATGCGCATTCCCGGATGAACGGCGAAGACCTCGCCCTCGGTGCCATTCGGGCGAATATCCAGGTCACCGTCCCCGCCACCACCCTCGCCGGAACCTGCGAGGACACCGGATTCCTCACCGGCAACGGGCCCGTCGACCCCGCCACAGCCAGACACCTCGCCAGCGACGAACCCGGGTGGGACCGGCTGTTCTTCCACCCCGACACCGGAGCGCTGGAGACCGTCGACCGGTACACGCCCACACCGGCGCAGAAGCGGTTCCTCAGGGCGAGGGACGAGGTGTGCCGCACCCCGGGATGTGAGAACCTCGCCATCCACGCCGACCTGGACCACACGATCCCGTACTCGCAGGGCGGGAGCACCCACGTCTCCAACCTCGAGGCGCTGTGTCCGGGGTGTCACAAGGACAAGCACCACACCCCGTGGACGGTGCGGCAGATCCGTCCCGGCGTCCTCGAATGGACAAGCCCCGCCGGCCGCCGCTACGTCGACCACCCCCTCCCACAGGTCCGCTTCCACGTCGTCACCAACGCCGCAACACGCGCCACCGAAGCCGCGAAGGCCGCCTGCGAGAAGGCGAAGGCCGCGCGCGAGACCAAGGGCGACGACAAGAAGAAGCGCGACGACGAGAAGAGCGACGGCAAGGGAAGTACGGGATCGAGACCCGCTGACTCCGCCGAGGGCGACGACGCCGGGGACAGGCCGTGAGCGGCGATGAACCGATGACGGCACCCCTGAGCGGCGCGTCCGCACCGACACCCGCCCGCACCTTTCTGCGCGGGTGCTCGCGCCGCCCGGCCAGGGACTACGCCGCTCCTGCCGTGTGTAGACGATGGCGTCGCCCGCTACTGTGGAGGACATGAATAAGAGCACCATCTGGAGCGTCCTCGGCGGCATCCTCGCCGTCATCATCGCCTGGTGGCTGGTGAACGTGCTGTTCTCGGTGCTCGCGTTCGTCTTCAAGCTGCTGGTCGTCGCCGTCGTCGCGGTGATCGTGTTCTTCGTCATCCGCTCGCTCTTCAGCTCGCGCCGCGGCTGACCCGACGGGGGCCGTCAGCCCTCGAGCGAGAGCGGCTGCACGAGAACGCGCCGGCGATCGCGCACCCACACCGCACCGGTCTCCTTCCGCTCGGCGCGCGTGGCGAAGCGGTAACGGTACGAGACGACGCGGACGAACCGCGGCCGATGGCCGTCGAACGGGTCGTTCTTCAGGAGCCGCAGCGTGGGACCATCCGCCTGCAGCAGCCGCACCAGGAAGACGAGGAACCAGTCCTCGAGACGGTACCCGAGCGGCAGAAACCACATCAGCCAGTCGAGGCGCAGGTGGTACGGCGCCCACTGCGGCGGGGTCCGTCGCACGTCGCCGGGCTTGCCGCGGAATCCGTACTCGCTCCATTCGGCGAGCTCGGGGTTCGCATCGAGCGTGCCCTCCGCCACGTACTCGATGCGCTCCTTCGTCACGGTGCCGAACGCGCCGTACGCATTGGCGAGGTTCCAGCGGTTGAAGCTCGCGTTCATCAGCTGGCGGTGGGCGAAGAGGTTCTTCAGCGGCGCCCAGCTCAGCACGATGTAGAGCAGCGCGACGGCGGACGTGACGACGATCCAGTACAGCGGGATGGTCCCGCTCGCGTCACCGGGGATGCCGATCGCCGAGAAGCCGAGCACGATGGTCGCCCAGTTCAGCCACGCGAAGTTGCCGGTGAGCACGAGCCAGAGCTGCGTCGCGACGACGATGGCGGCGGCGAGCGCGCCGACGAGCAGCGGGATGTCGTCGGGCAACCAGAGGCCCAGGATCGGCACGAACAGCAGCCACGGCACGACCAGCTGCGCGAAGTGATTGCCCACCACCTCGAGCTTGTGGAACCACCGCGGCAGGAGGTGCGCATGACGGCTCAGCGGACCGGGCATCGGCTGCGTCTCATGGTGGAAGGTGAGGGCGGTGAGGTCGCGCCATTCCCGTCCGCCGCGGATCTTGATCATCCCTGCCCCGAACTCGAGGCGGAACACGAGCCACCAGAAGAGCACGATGACGGCAGTCGCAGGTGGCTGATCGCTCGACCCGAGGAACGCGGCGAGGAAGCCGGCCTCGAGGAGCAGCATCTCCCATCCGAACCCGTAGAACGTCTGGCCGATCGAGACGATCGACATGTAGCCGAACCAGATCGCCAGGAAGCACAGCATCGGCACCCAGGGCGGCCCGAGCTGGGGGACGCCGGCGATGAGGAGTGCGCTCACGAGGATTCCGACGATGCAGAGCGCCGCGAGCCGCCGGTCGGAGTACCGCACCCACCGGAAGAGCGTCGGACGCACGGCCTTCTTCGCGCGGTCGGAGGAGCGCGCCCACTCCAGAAGCTCAGGAGCCGGGAGCAGACCGTGCTCGCCGAGCAGCGCTCGGAACTGGTTCAGGCTCGACAGGAAGGCGACGAGGTACAGCGCCGCGATGCCGCGCTGGAGCACCTCGCGCGCGAAGGTGAAATCGACCGCAGCGAAGCCGTCCATGCCGTCACGCTACGACGGCGCGTCGACGGCGTCAGGGGCTTGACGAGAAGCGCACCGCGAGGCCGCGGTCAAGGGGGCTGGTCGCGCGAAACCAGCTACGCATATATTGAGGCATGGACAGCACCACCGGAACCATCGTCGCCGTCGTCGGCCCCGGTGCCGACGACGTGCTCGCCTCCGCCGACGTGCTCGGCGGTGTCTCAGCGCTCTCGCTCCGCGGCTCCGAGCCCGCGATCGCGTCGCACCGGATCTCGGCCTCGGGCACGCCCTGGGTCGTCCATGACGCGGATCCGCTCGAGCACGTCGCCTCTGCCTGGATCGAGTTCTTCCAGGAGCGCGCGACGCTCGGCGCCCTCGAAGCCGAGATCGACGACGCGCTCGGGCAATTCGAGCGGGGCCACGCGCTCATGCCGGATTACTACCTCGTGCTCGAGCCCGACGACGCTCCCGAGATCTGGCGGCACTGGTGGTGCGGGGCGCTCGGCTACCGCGCTCCACGTCGCGTGCTCCCCATCCACGCGTCGTCCGGGGCCGATGCGCTCCGCCGCATGCTCCGCAGCCTGCCGACCTCGCGCCCCTGGCCCGACCCGGCGAACTGGCTGCCCGGCCTCGCCATGCAGATCCCGGACCGGGTGGGCCTGCGCGACCGCGTCGCGCCGCCCGACTCCACCGCTTCCTGACGTCGGATGGCTGGGCGTCAGTCGACGAGGTCGGGAAGCGCCGCCTTCAGCTCGGCGAGCCACGCGCGCGCGTTGCCGTCCGAGGGAGCCCGCCAGTCGCCGCGAGGCGACAGCGAGCCCGCGGGCGAGACCTTCGGCCCGTTCGGGATGGCGGAGCGCTTGAACTGCGCGAAGCCGAAGAAGCGCTTGAGGAACACCTGCTCCCACTTCACGATCGTCGCGAGGTCGTAGGCGTAGTGCTCGTCCTCGGGGAATCCCGGAGGCCAGGCGCCGGACTCCGCATCCGCCCACGCGTGCTGTGCGAGGAACGCGATCTTCGACGGGCGCAGGCCGTAGCGCAGGATGTGGAAGAGCGTGAAGTCGTGCAGTGCGTACGGGCCGATCGTGCTCTCGGTGGACTGGGTCTTGCCGTCTTGACCGGCCGGCACGAGCTCGGGGCTGATCTCGGTGTCGAGCACCGACTGCAGCACGGTGCGCTCGGCCTCGGAGACGCCCTCGCCGTGCGCGATCACCCAGCGGATGAGGTGCTGCATGAGCGTCTTCGGCACCCCGGGGTTCACCGAGTAGTGGCTCATCTGGTCGCCCACCCCGTACGTCGCCCACCCGAGTGCGATCTCCGACAGGTCGCCCGTGCCGACGACGATGCCGCCGTGGTGGTTCGCGAGCCGGAACAGGTAGTCGGTCCGCATACCCGCCTGCACGTTCTCGAACGTCACGTCGTAGACCGGCTCCCCGCGACCGAACGGATGGCCCATCTGCTTGAGCATCTCGGTTGCGGCGGGGCGGATGTCGATGGTCTCGATCGACGCGCCGACCGACTCCGCGAGGGCGATCGCGTTCGACTTCGTGTGCTCGCTCGTCGCGAAGCCGGGCATCGTGTAGGCGAGGATGTCGCTGCGCGGCCGCCCCATCCGGTCCATGGCGCGGGCGATGACGAGGAGCGCGTGCGTGGAGTCGAGGCCGCCGCTGACGCCGATGACGGGCTTCGGGTCGCCGATCGCGCGCATGCGCTGCACGAGGCCGGAGACCTGGATGTTGAACGCCTCGTAGCAGTCCTGCGCGAGGCGAGCGGGGTCATCCGGAACGAAGGGGAAGCGGTCGAGCACGCGCCGCAGGCCGACGTCGCCGCGCGGCGGGTCGAGCTCGAAGCGGATGGTGCGGAACTCGAGCTTTTCGCCGTGCGTCCGGCGGTTGTCGTCGAAGGTGCCCGCGCGCATGCGGTCCTGGCGCAGCCGATCGAGGTCGACGTCCGCGACGGAATAGCGCGGGCCATCCGGGAAGCGCTCGGTCTGCGCGAGCAGCGTGCCGCCCTCGTAGATCATCGTCTGGCCATCCCACGAGACGTCGTTCGTCGACTCGCCGAGACCCGCGGCGGCATACGCGTACACCGCCAGGCAGCGCGCCGATGCGGACTGGCACAGCAGGTGCCGGTCGTCCGCGCGCGCGATGGTGATCGGGCTGCCGGAGAGGTTCAGGAGCACGCTCGCGCCGGCCAGCGCGGCGAGCGAGGACGGCGGCACCGGCACCCACATGTCCTCGCAGATCTCCGCGTGGATGACGAGGCCGGGAATGTCCGTGGCGTCGAACAGCAGGTCGGGGCCGAACGGCACCTCGCGACCGGCGACCGCGATCGTACCGCGCTGGTCGTCACCCGGCGCGTACCAGCGACGCTCGTAGAACTCCCGGTAGGTGGGAAGATTCGACTTCGGCGCGACGCCGAGGATCTCGCCGCGATGGATCACGACGGCCGTGTTGAAGAGCCGGTTGCCGTGAGCGAGCGGCGCGCCGACGACGAGCACCGGGAGAAGATCCGCGGAGGCCTCGACGATCGTCTGGATGGCCGCGTGCACCGCGTCGAGAAGCGGATCCTGCAGGACCAGATCCTCGATCGAGTACCCCGACAGGCACAGTTCGGGGTAGACGACCACCGCGACCGCGTCGTCGCTCAGCTCGCGCGCGCTCTCGATGACCGCGGCCGCGTTCGCGGCGGGATCCGCGATCGCGAGGGGGATCGTCGCCGCCGCCACGCGGGCGTAGCCATGGCCGTATGCGCTCTCGAATGCGTACTCGCTCACGTCGACCAGTCTGGCACCCGGGCGAGGGCCGGATGCCAGGGGTTGACGGATGCCGCGTCGCCGGGAAGGACGTGCCGCCCGGAACGAGACGCGAGCGGGATGGCCGGGCCTACGCGGGCAGGACGGCCGCGAGCGGCGCGGCGAAGGTGTGGCCGTCGAACTCGCCGGGCTCGTCGAGTCCGTTGCTCGCGCTCGTGACGATGACGCGTCCGTCTCGGGTGACGAGCGCGCTCGTCGGGTTCTGCGCGGGCACCGGCACCTGCGCGAGAAGCGTGCCGTCGACGGCATACACGTCCAGGCGCGCGCCGCCGTAGATCGCGTTCCAGATGCGTCCCTGCGGGTCGACGTGCAGGCCATCCGGCGATCCGCCCTCGACCTCGGCGAACGTCTCCAGCGCGGTCACGTCGGCGACGCGCGCACGCAGGATGCGCCCCTTCGTCGTGTCCGCGATGAGGACGTGCTCGCCGCCGCGCAGGAAGGTCGGTCCGTTCGGGATGTCGATGTCGGGCAGCAGGCGCGTCACCTCGCCGGTCACGGCATCCCATCGCCAGACCGAGCCCTCCGCCGGCTCGTCGCCGCGCGCCATGGTCCCGAACCAGAGCGAGCCGTCGGGTGCGAAGGCGCCGTCGTTCACGCGGTGATGCGCGGGATCGAGCCCGGTGTCGGCGAGGCGGGTGTGGTCTCCGAAGATGCTGAGCTCGACGACGCCCGCGCCCGCCGCGGCGATGAGGCGTCCGTCGGGCGCGCGCTCGGCGAACCCGATCGGCATATCGAGGCGATGGGTGTCGGCGGCCCCGCCCTCCGGGGTCCACGCATGCAGCACGCCGCCCTCGAGGTCGACCCAGTGGACGACGCCGTCGACGAGCCGGAGGCCCTCGCCGAGCGGGTACGGGTCGCGGGTCAGTCGGGTCCAGGGGGACGTGCTCTGCATGCCGTTGCCTTCCGTTCGCGTGCCCCCGATGCTACGCGGGGCGGGGAGGGCCCCGGCGCGCAGGCCGATGTCGGCGACCCCGACTAGCGTCGAAGGCGTGAGATACATCCCGACCGAGCAGCGCGTGATCTGGAGCGCCAGCGACCTCAAGGCGGCCGCCGAGTGCGAGTTCGCCTGGCTGCGCGCGATCGACGCCAAGGCGGGGCGCATCGCGGCGGTGGAGGACCCGGAGGACGTCATGCTCGAGCGGGCGGCTCGCCTCGGCGACCGCCACGAGGAGCGCGTGCTCGAGGCCTACCGCGACACGTTCGGCGATCGGGTCGTCGAGATCGAGAAGGTCTCGTCGCGGGACCAGCAGGCGCTCGCCGCCGTGGTGGCCGAGACCGTCGAGGCGCTGCACTCGGACGCGGCGGTGCTCTTCCAGGCGGCTTTCGCCACCGACGAGTTCGTCGGGTTCGCCGACTTCCTCGTGCACGAGGCGGATGGCCGGTGGCGCGTTCAGGACAGCAAGCTCGCGCGGACGGCTCGGGTCACCGCGCTCATGCAGCTCGCCGCATACGTCGACCAGCTGCAGCGGCTGGGCGTCCCGACGTCCGACGAGGTGGACCTCCTCCTCGGCGACGGCACGACGTCCACACACCGCGTGGCCGATCTCATGCCGATGTTCGCCGTGCGCCGCGCGCGCCTGCGGGCCCTCATCGCCGACCGCCGGCTCGATCTCGGTGCCGCGGCCGAGGCCATCCGCTGGGGTGACGAGCGCGGTGAGCTGCAGATCACCGCGTGCGGGCGGTGCGCCACGTGCGAGCTCGAGGTCGTCGCGCATCGCGATCTGCTTCTGGTCGCCGGCATGCGTCCGTCGCAGCGCGCGCGGCTGCGCGACACGGGCATCGAGACCATCGACGACCTCGCGGCCGCGGAGACCGGCCCCGTGAAGATGAACTCCGACGTGTTCGCGTCGCTGCGCACGCAGGCGCGTCTGCAGCTGGCGAGCCCGGCTGGTGTCCCGGGCGACGAGCCCGTGGGCGATCACCCGATTCCCGCGTACGAGGTCGTGCAGCCGATGGCTCTCGGGGCGATGCCGCGGCCGAGCGTGGGCGACGTGTTCTTCGACTTCGAGGGCGACCCGCTGTACAGCGAGCGGGTGGGATCGGCCGCAGCCTGGGGCATCGACTACCTGTTCGGATGGGTCGACATGCGCGAGCAGTACTCCGCGCTCTGGGCGCACACGCTGGCGGAGGAGAAGGTCGCGCTCGAGCGCTTCTGCGACTTCGTGGCGGCCCGTCGAGCGGCGCACCCCGACATGCACATCTACCACTACGCGCCGTACGAGCCGACCCACCTGGCCGCCATGGCCGCTCGTCACGGCGTGCGCGAAGCCGACGTCGATCGGATGCTCCGTGACGAGCTCTTCGTCGACCTGTATCCGATCGTGCGCCGCGCGCTGCGAGTCGGGTCGCGGTCGTACTCGATCAAGAAGCTCGAGCCGCTGTACATGGGCGACGAGGTGCGGACGCAGGACGTGCAGAAGGGCGATGACTCGATCGTCCGGTACGTCGAGGCGCGGGCGCTGCAGGCGGAGGGTCGGAACGACGCCGCGCAGGAGATCCTCGACGACCTCGCGGACTACAACCGCTACGACTGCGTCTCGACGCGACGGCTGCGTGACTGGCTCGTCGAGCGCGCACGGGACACCGGGGTGACGCCGGCGCCGCCGGAGGTCCCCGACGAGTTCGCGTACGCGCCGTCCCCGCTGGCGCTGGCGCTCGACGCGCAGGCGGGTGCACGGCGTGACGCGCGTGTGGCCGCCGACCCGCTCTCGACGCCGAGCGCCGACGAGGACGCGCTGCGCCTGGCCTCGGCCGCCATCGACTACTACCCGCGCGAGGCGAAGAGCTTCTGGCATGGGCACTTCCAGCGGCTGCGCGAGCCGGTCGGGCTGTGGATCGACACGCGCGACGTGTTGGCCGTCGACATCGCGCGCTGCCGCGTCGTGGACGACTGGGATCGGCCGGAGGGGGCGCGCTCGCTCCGGCGGGTCGTGGAGCTCCGCGGCGAGCTGGCCCCGGGAACGCGCCTCAGCGAGGGCAGCGAACCGTTCCTTCTCTACGCGCGGCCGGCGCCGTTCGCGAACCAGGCTTCGCCGCGGTGGATGCACGTGCCGCGCCAGGCGCGCGTGATCGAGGTGCTCGACGACGGCGCCGTGATCGAGGAGCGCGCGGCCGACGGCGAGACCTGGCAGGAGCTGCCGGTCGCCCTCACCCCCGCCCCGCCGCCCCGCGCCGGGAACCAGCAGGGCGCCATCGACGCCTGGGCCGAGACCGTGGTGCGCGCGGGGGAGCCGGGCGGATTCCCTGAGGACCCGGCCACCGACATCCTGCGCCGCCGTCCGCCGCGCGGGGGCGGCATCGTCCCCTCGGCGGGTGACGACGTGGCGGCCATCGTGCGATCGGTGCAGAACCTCGACCGCTCGTACGTCGCGGTGCAGGGTCCGCCCGGCACCGGCAAGACGTACGTGGGGTCGCACGTCATCGCGCGACTCGTCAACGAGCACGGCTACCGGGTCGGCGTCGTCGCGCAGTCGCACGCCGTCGTGGAGAACATGCTCGATCGCGTCGTGGCGGCGGGCGTCGACGGCGCGCGGGTGGCGAAGGCGCCGAAGACCGGCGCGGAGCCCCGCGACCCGTCGTTCACGGTGATCGCGAAGAACGGCGTCGCGCGGTTCACGTCCGAGCAGCGCGGCGGGTTCGTCGTGGGCGGCACGGCGTGGGACTTCACTCACACCGGGCGCATCCCGCGCGGGTCGCTCGACCTTCTCGTCATCGATGAGGCCGGACAGTTCTCGCTCGCGTCGACGATCGCCGTGTCGACCGCTGCGCGCAACCTCCTGCTGCTGGGCGACCCGCAGCAGCTTCCGCAGGTCAGCCAAGGTGTTCATCCCGCGCCGGTGGACACCTCGGCGCTCGGCTGGGTGATGGATGGCCGGCAGGTGCTGCCCGAGACGCACGGCTACTTCCTCGCCCGGTCGTGGCGCATGCATCCCGCGGTCGCGGAGGCCGTCTCCCATCTGTCGTACGCGGGCCGGCTCGCGTCGCGCGAGGGCGCCGAGCAGCGCACGGTCGAGGGGATCGATCCGGGGCTGCATCCCGTGCCCGTCCGGCATCGCGGCGATGCGACCGAGTCGCAGGACGAGGCCGACGAGGTCGTCCGGATCGTGAGCGATGCCGTGGGCCGCGCATTCACGAGCATCGAGATCGACGACGACGGCGGCGCCGACGTCTGCCCGCCGCGACCGCTCACGGAGGACGACATCATCGTCGTCGCGCCCTACAACGCGCAGCAGCAGCTCGTCGAGCAGACGCTGCGCGCGGCCGGATGGTCGCGGGTGCGGGTGGGGACGGTCGACCGGTTCCAGGGACAGGAGGCGGCGATCTCCATCGTCACGCTCGCCGCGTCCTCAGGGAAAGACGCACCTCGCGGGACCGAGTTCCTGCTGCTCGAGAACCGCCTCAACGTCGCGATCTCGCGCGCCATGGTGGCCGCGTTCCTCCTCCACTCACCCGCGCTGCTCGACGACCTGCCCTACACACCGGCCGGCGTCGCGCGCATGAGCGCGTTCGCGCGACTGGTCTCGGAGGGAGAGCTGCGATGACGAGCGCCGACGACATCCGCCGAGCCGCCGCGCAGTGGACGTGGCTGCCACGAGGCTCAGAGCACGCCGTCGACGGCAGCGTCATGGTCCGCTATCCCGCTCGGTTCGGCGGCGGCGTGCGGGTCTCGGCCTTCGCCCATCCCGGCCCTCCCGAAGCCGCCGTCGACGCGGTCCTCGCGCAGACGAGGGCGTGGGGCGAGACGCGGGTCACGTTCTGGATCGGCGAGTCCGACCGACCCGCCGGGCTCGAGGAGGAGCTGCGGCGACGCGGCGCCGTGCACGACGACACCGTCACGGTGTTCGCGCTGCCCCTCGACGAGGCGTCATCGCTGTCGGGAGCTGCCGCGCCGGCCGCGGGCGTGACGGTGGAGGCCGTCCGCACGCGCGCGCAGGTGCAGGACATGGACGCGGTCAACGTCCCGGTCTGGAACCAGGAGCCGCTCCACGGGGACGCGCTCGACGAGGAGCTCCGGGAGGTCGTCGCGGAGTGGGATGCGGGGCGCGGGTTCCGCGTGCTCGCTCGCATCGACGGCCGCCCTGTGAGCACGGGCGGCGCGACCATCGTCGACGAGTTCGTGCGCCTGTGGGGTGCCGCCACGGTGGAGAGTGCGCGCGGTCGCGGCGCGTATCGCGCCGTGCTCGCCGAGCGGCTCCGGCTCGCTCGCGAGCTCGGGGCGACCACCGCCCTCGTCAAGGGGCGAGTGGCCACCTCCGCGCCGATCCTCGCGCGCGCCGGTTTCCGCTCCTACGGAGAGGAGCGGGCCTGGCGTCTGGAGCTGAGCTGAGGCGGGTCAGACGGTGCCGTAGAGGCGGTCGCCGGCGTCGCCGAGCCCGGGGATGATGTACCCGTTCTCGTTGAGGCCCTCATCGAGCGCACCGAGCACGAGGGTCACGTCGCGGTCGTCGCCGAGCGCCTCGATCGCCTTGATGCCCTCGGGCGTGCCGAGCAGGCAGACCGCGGTCACGTCGGTCGCGCCGCGCTCGAAGAGGTACTCGATCGCCGCGGCGAGCGAGCCGCCGGTCGCGAGCATCGGGTCGAGCACGAAGCACTGCCGGCCGCTGAGGTCGTCGGGCAGGCGCTCGGCGTACGTGGCGGGGAGCAGGGTCTCCTCATTGCGGACGATGCCGAGGAACCCGACCTCCGCGGTTGGGACGAGCTTGGTCATCCCCTCGAGCATGCCCAGACCCGCGCGCAGGATGGGGACGACGAGCGGCTTCGGGTCGGCGATGCGCACACCCTGCGTCTGGACGACGGGGGTATCGATCGTCACCGGCTCGACGCGGACGTCGCGCGTGGCCTCGTAGGCGAGAAGCGTCATGAGCTCCTCGGTGAGCTGGCGGAAGACCGGCGACGGCGTGGCCTTGTCGCGGAGCACCGTGAGCTTGTGCGTGATGAGCGGATGGTCGGCGACGTGCAGGCGCATACCGAAAGGCTACCGGGACGGAGTGCGGGGAAGCAGTGAGCGCGTCGCGATCTAGGCTCGGAGCGTGAACGTCTCCGCCGCCGACCGTGCCGCGATGGACCGCGCGCTCGCGCTGGCCGACGAGGCCGCAGCTCACGGCGACATCCCCGTCGGCGCCGTGGTGCTGGGGGCGGATGGCCGTGTCCTGGGGGAGGGGCGGAACCTCCGGGAGGAGACGCACGACCCGGCCGCCCACGCCGAGATCGTCGCGATGCGCGCGGCGGCGACGGCGATCGGCTCGTGGAACCTCGAGGGCTGCACGCTGGTGGTGACCCTCGAGCCCTGCATCATGTGCGCGGGCGCGGTGCTGCAGTCCCGCCTCGCGCGCCTCGTCTTCGGTGCGTGGGATGAGAAGGCGGGTGCGGCCGGCTCCATGTACGACGTCGTGCGCGACCGCCGGCTGCCCTACCGGGCGGAGGTGGTCGGCGGCGTGCGCGAGGACGAGGCCGTGCAGCGCCTGCGCGCGTTCTTCACCGCGCGCCGCTGACGCAGCCTCTCGGTGCAGGCACCGACTCAGAGATTCGGATTGCTCGCGCGGCCGTCGAGCCAGAGCATGTCCGACGGGTCGGCGTGGCTGCCGGTGCTGCCGACATGCGTGTCGCCGATCCGCGGCCCCTTGGTGATGACGTGCACGAGCGCCATGCCGTGCCCGCGAGCGAGGCCGTAGTCCTCCTTCAGCCATTCCAGGATGGGGCCCGCCTTCGTGCCGGGGCCGAATCCGCGCTCGGCGGCGAGGTCGATGAACTGTCGGGGCGTGAGCCCGGTCTTCGTCTCGATGTTGTCGAGGTAGCTCTGGAAGGACATCGTCGTTCCTCTCGAATGGCGGTTCAGCGGAGGCGGGGAAGCACGTCCTCGCCGAGGTAGGCGACGTGGTCGAGGTCGTTCATGTCCAGGAGCTGGAAGTAGAGGCGCGTCGCGCCGAGCTCCTTGAGCTGCGACGCCTTCTCGACGATTTCGTCGGCCGACCCGGCGAAGTTGTGCCCGGCGCGGAAGGCCGCGAGATCCGTGCCCGTGCGGGCCGCGCGACGCTCGAGGTCCGCGGCAGAGCCGCCGGCGAGGGTCGTGAGCGCGACGCTGAGCTTCAGGCTCCCCGGGGCGCGGCCCACCTGCTCGCACGCGGCACGCACGCGCGAGAAGCGATCGGCGATGACGTCCTCCGGCTGGAACGCGATGTTGAACTCGGTCGCGTGCCGTGCGGCGAGCTCGGGCGTGCGGGTGAGGCCGGCGCCGCCGACGATGACGGGCACGCGTTCCTGCGCGGGCTTCGGCAGCGCGGGGGAGTCGACGAGGCGGTAGTGCTCGCCCTCGAACGTGTAGCGCTCGCCGACCGGCGTGGCCCACAGCCCGTTCACGATCTCGAGCTGCTCGGCCAGCAGGCCGAAGCGCTTCTTCGGAAACGGGATGCCGTACGCGAGATGCTCCGCCTCGAACCAGCCGGTTCCCAGCCCCAGCTCGGCACGGCCATCCGACATCTGGTCGACCTGAGCGACCTGGATGGCGAGGATCCCGGGCCAGCGGTAGGTGACCGACGAGACGAGGGTCCCCAGGCGCAGCCGCGTCGTCTCGCGGGCGAGGCCGGCGAGGGTGGTCCAGGCGTCGGTGGGCCCGGGCATCCCGTCGTCGCCCATCGTCAGGTAGTGGTCGGATCGGAAGAAGCCGTCGAAGCCCGCCCGCTCGGCCGCCTGCGCGAACGCGAGCTGGGTGTCGTAGCTGGCCCCCATCTGGGGCTCGGTGAAGACGCAGAACTCCATGGGCTCAGTCTGCCAGCGGGCGTCGCGGGTCAGTTCGACGACTTGAAGATGAAGGTCTCCGTCGGCGGGCCCTGCTCGTGCGGCGGACGGTAGACGTCGGGCTCGAGGTAGATGACCTTCGCCGCGGGCACGGCCTCGCGGATGCGGGCCTCGACCGCGTCGATGTCGTGCGCGGCCTCCGCGACCGTCACGTCCTTGGGCAGCCCGATCTTGCCCGCCACGAGCAGCTCCTCGGGGCCGAGGTAGAGCGTCTTCACGTGGATGAGCTTCTCGACCTCGGGGCCCGACTCGATCGCGCGGACGATGCGGTCGAAGTCCGCCTCGGTCGCGCCCTCGCCGACCAGCAGGCTCTTCGTCTCGATGCCCAGCATGATCGCGACGAGGATGAGCAGCACGCCGATGCACAGCGTGCCGATCGCGTCGAAGACGGCGTCGCCCGTGATGACCGTGAGCCCGACGCCGAGCAGGGCGAAGACGAGGCCGAGGAGCGCGGCGGTGTCCTCGAGGAGCACCACGGGCAGCTCGGGCGCCTTCGCGCGCCGCACGAACGACACCCACGACTGACCGCGGTCGCGCACCGCGTTGCTCTCCTTCATCGCGGTGCGCAGCGAGAAGCCCTCCAGGCAGATCGCCACGAGCAGGATCACGATCGGCAGCCATGCCTGCTCGAGCTCGTGCGGGTGGGTGAGCTTCTCGATGCCCTCGTAGATCGAGAAGACGCCGCCGACCGAGAAGAGGATGATCGCCACGACGAACGCGTACACGTAGCGCTCCCGGCCGTGGCCGAAGGGGTGCTCGCGGTCGGCCGCGCGCTTCGCGCGTCGCCCGCCCAGGAGGAGCAGCAGCTGGTTGCCCGAGTCGGCGACCGAGTGGATGCCCTCCGCGAGCATCGACGCGGAACCCGAGATGAGCCATCCGATGAACTTCGCGATCGCGATGCCGAGGTTCGCCGCGAATGCCGCGAGGATCGCCTTGCCGCCGCCGTGTGCGCTCATGCAGGGATTGTATGCGGGGCGGGGCCGCCGCATGGCGCGACGAGGCGGATGGCCGCGCGCCCGATCCGTAGGATGAGGGCATGTCTCGACCCCTGCCATCCGTCGCGTTCCTCGGTGCCGGTTCGATGGGCGGTGCGATCCTGCGCGGCCTCGTCGCCGACGGCCCCGCGGTCGAGGGCGGCGTCTTCGCCACGAACCGCACCGCCGAGAAGGCCGCCGCACTCGCCGGCCTGCCGGGTGTCACGAGCATCGCGCTCGCCGACGAGCCGGACGGGAACGCGCGTGCGGCCTCGGAGGCGCGCATCGTGCTCGTCGGCGTGAAGCCCGCCATGGTGCCCGCGCTCCTGGAGGAGATCGCTCCCGTGCTGCGCGACGACGCGATCGTGGTCAGCCTCGCCGCGGGCGTGACGCTCGACACGTTCCAGCGCATCCTCGGCGACGGCGTGTCGGTGCTGCGCTCGATGCCCAACACCCCGTCGCTCGTCGGCAAGGGCGTCACCGGGCTCGCGCGCGGCGCGGCGGCCACCAACGACGACGCCGCGCTCGTGCGCGAGCTGTTCGCCGCGGTCGGCACGGTCATCGAGGTTCCCGAGGAGCGGATCGACGCGCTGTCGGCCATCTCCGGCTCGGGCCCCGCGTACGTCTTCCTCCTCATCGAGGAGCTGACCCGCGCGGCCGTCGCGCTCGGATTCGACGAGAGCGATGCGGGTCGGATGGTCGAGGGCACGTTCATCGGCGCCGCGGCGCTTCTCGACGCGTCGGACGAGGAGCCGTCGGAGCTGCGACGTCAGGTGACGAGCCCGAAGGGGACCACCGAGCGCGCCGTCGCCGTGCTGCAGGAGGCCGAGCTCGCCGCTGTCTTCCAGCGCGCGGCGGATGCCGCGATCGCCCGCGCGAAGGAGCTCGCCGCGGGCGCGTAGGCGCTCGGCGGCCGGCCCGCGAGCGCTCAGCGGTCGAGGCCCGCGAACCTCTCGATGTCCTGGTTCGTGCCCGACACGATGATGAGGTCGTGGTTCGTCACGACCGTGTTCGCCTCGGCGTAGCGGAACGGCTTTCCGGGGCTCTTCACGCCCACGACCGTGACGCCGTACTTCGAGCGGACGCCCGACTCGTTGAGCCCGCGGCCGCGGATGAACCGCGGCGGGTACATCTTCGCGAGCACGAAGTCGTCGTCGAAGCGGATGAAGTCGAGCATGCGGCCGCTGACGAGGTGCGCGACGCGCTCGCCGGCCTCGCGCTCGGGGTAGATGACGTGGTTCGCGCCGACGCGGGCGAGGATCTTGCCGTGCGACTGCGAGACGGCCTTCGCCCAGATCTGCGGCACCTTCAGGTCGACGAGGTTCGCCGTGATGAGCACCGACGCCTCGATGGAGGAGCCGACCGCCACGACGGCGACCTGGAAGTCGGCCGCGCCGATCTGCTGCAGTGCCTCGAGGCTGCGCGCGTCGGTCTGCACGGTGTGCGTTACGCGCTCCGACCACTTCTGCACGAGCTCGAGGTTGTCGTCGATCGCGAGCACGTCGCGGTCGAGCCTGTCCAGCTCGCCGGCGCACGCGGCGCCGAACCGGCCGAGACCGATGACGAGGACGGGAGCGTCACTGCGGATCTGCTCAACCAACGATGGGCCTTTCGACGGGCAGCGCGTAGTGCTGCGACCGGGAGGTCGCCGCCACGGCCGCGGCGAGGGTCACTGTACCAACGCGGCCCATGAAGATCGTGACGGCGAGGACGTAGATGGCGGGATCCGGGAGTGTCGCGGTGAGGCCCGTCGAGAGCCCCACGGTGGCGAACGCGGAGATGACGTCGAAGAGCACCGACGACAGCGGCGCCTTGGTGATCTGCGCGATGATGATCGTCGACAGGGCCACGATCGTGGCGCCCCAGGCGAGGACGGCGACGGCCACGCGCTGCACGTCGCTCGGGATGCGCCGCCCGAACACCTCGACCGAGCGTCGGCCCTTCGCCTCCGACCAGACGGCGAGCGCCAGCACGGCCAGCGTCGTCACCTTGATGCCGCCCGCCGTCGACGCCGAGCCGCCGCCGACGAACATGAGCATCGACGCCGCGAGCATCGACGACTCGTACAGGTGACCGGGGTCGATAACTGAGAACCCGCCCGAGCGCGTCATCGCGGAGAGGAAGAACGCCTGGAAAGTGGTGTCCCAGGCATCGCTCTCACCCCACGTGGCCGGGTTCCCGTACTCGAGGATGAGAAAGACGACGCCGCCGGCGACGAAGAGGATGACCGTGGTGATGAGCGTGAGCTTGGTGTGGAGCGGCCACCGCTTGGGCGCGCGCAGCTGCCGGGACAGCGCGTAGATCACCGGGAACCCGATGCTGCCGAGAAAGACCGACATCATGATCACGCTCAGGAAGAAGTAGTTCGTGTGGAACGACTCGAGCCCGCCCACCGTCGGGGTGAACCCGGTGTTGGTGAACGACATCGCGGCGTAGTAGGGCGCGATCCACAGCGCGTCGAGCCAGCTGTATCCCGCCGAGAGGATCGGGACGTACAGCAGCACCGCGACGACGGCCTCGATGAGGAGGGTGGAGAGCGCGATGACCCGCAGCAGTTGGCCGACCTCCCCGAGCCGCACCGTCTGGCTCTCGTTGACCGGGCCGCCGTGCGAGCGCAGCGGGTTCGTGTCGCCGGCCGCCATGAGCTTGGCGCGCAGCCCGAGCCGCCGCGAGATCACGAGGCCCAGGAGGGAGGCGAGCGTCAGGGCGCCGAGTGCGCCGATGTTCACACCCACGAAGATGACGGCGTGGCCGAAAGCCGACCAGTGCGTCGCCATGTCGACCGTGGAGAGTCCGGTCACGCAGATCGTCGAGACCGCCGTGAAGAGCGCGTCTGCCAGGGGCGTGTGGGAGCGACCCTCGGTAGCGATCGGCAGCGACAGCAGAGCCGTGAAGATCAGGATGAGCGAGACGAAGACGAGGATCGCGAATCGGGCCGGCGACGAGGTGGTGAAGTCTCGGAAATAGCCGCCGACCGCGCGGGAGGTTCGTTCGAGGGATCCGGCGAACGCCGCTGACCGGCTCGTCGCCATCCTCATCCCCCTCCGTGCCGAAGTCGCCCATCATGGTACTCCGCGGCGCGCGCGGCTAACCTATCGGCATGGCGGACATCTTCGACGTGATCGCGGACGGCACGAGGCGGGAGATCCTGCAGCTGCTGCTCCGCCGGTCGTCGGATGGTCATGAGGGCACGAGCGTGTCGGAGATCGTCGCCGAGATCGGCGTGAGCCAGCCCACCATCTCCAAGCACCTCAAGGTGCTGCGGGAGGCCGGGCTCGTCTCCGTGCGCGAAGTCGGGCAGCACCGCTTCTACAGCCTGTCGCCGGCGCCCCTCGAGGTGGTGGACGACTGGCTGGTGCCGTTCTTCGTGGACGAGGCAGAGCTCGCCGAGGAGGTCGCCGCGCAGCTTCCGGGCACGCTTCCCGAGCCCGCCGCCCGCATGGCGGAGTCGGTCGGGCGGGCGGCGGCGTCGGCCAAGAACGTCGTCCAGTCCGCGCTGCGACGCCTGGGGGCCTGAGGTCCGCTCGGTATAGACTCCTCTCCGTTTGCCCGTAGAGTTGTCAGGATCGAACAGAGAGGGTCGTGGGACGTATGGCTGAACTGCCGGATGTGCGGTTTCTCACGGTCGCCGAGGTCGCAGAGATCATGCGCGTCTCGAAGATGACCGTCTATCGGCTCGTCCACTCCGGCGAGCTCCCCGCCGTCCGGTTCGGTCGCAGCTACCGTGTCCCCGAGTCCGCCGTGACCGCCATGCTCGAGATGCCCTCGGAGCGCCGGATCGCCGACGTCGGCTGACCGCCGAAGCGGCTCGGTTCCGCCCTTCCTCCCGTGATGGGCTAGAATGCTCTGAGGCACTTTTCACGGTGCCCGATCCCGGATGTCCGCGACATCGGTCGCGCCGGATATCCAACCCCTGACATAGCGAGGTTTCCGTGGGTTCTGTCATCAAGAAGCGCCGCAAGCGCATGGCGAAGAAGAAGCACCGCAAGCTGCTTCGCAAGACTCGCCACCAGCGCCGCAACAAGAAGTAAGCGGCTTCCCGCGAACGCCGGCTCCGTGATCCACGGGCCGGCGTTTCTGGTTCTCGGGCGATACTGGAGTGATGAACGAGATCACCGTCCAGGACCTGCACGCGCGCGAGGGCGTGCCCCTCATCGACGTCCGCGAGGAGCACGAATTCGCCGCCGGTCACGTGCCGGGAGCCGTCAACCTGCCGATGTCCGAGCTCGGTGCGCGCCTCGGCGACCTCCCCGCCGAGCCCTTCGACGTCATCTGCGAGGTCGGCGGCCGGTCGGGCCGTGTGGTCGAGGTGCTCACCGAGCGCGGGTACGAGGCGACCAACGTCGCCGGCGGCACCAGCGCGCGGCGCGCGGCCGGCTACGACGTCGAGGCCTGAGCGCCGCATGACGCAGGTCACCCTCATCGGCAAGCCCGACTGCCACCTCTGCGACGTCGCGCGCGAGGTCGTCGATCAGGTGGTCGCCGAGCTCCCCGACGAGACCGCCGACCGCATCGAGGTGGTCGAGCGCTCCATCGCGGACGACGCCGAGCTGCACGCGCAGTGGTGGGAGAAGATCCCCGTCGTCCTCATCGACGGACGCCTGCACGGGCACTGGCGCGTGTCGCCGGACCGCCTGCGCGAGGCGCTCGTCTCCGCCACCTGACCCGAGAGGCATCGCCATGGCCATCCGCCACATCGTCCTGTTCCAGCTCACCGCGACGGATGCGGAGACCCGCGACGCGCACGCGGCGGAGATGAAGGAGCGCCTCGAGGGACTGGTCGGCGTCGTGCCCGACCTGCTCGAGATGACCGTCGGGCGGAACGTCGCGTTCGAGGGGCAGAACTTCGACGTCGCCCTCGACGCGCTCTTCCCCGATCTCGCCGCGCTCGAGGCGTACGGGTCGCACCCCGCTCATGTCGAGGTTGCGGAGTACATCGGCACGATCCGCGGCGACCGCGCTGCGATCGACTTCGAAGTCTGACGCTGCGCGGGCCCCGCGCTCGCACGCCCGCCTACCCGCGCCCAGACGATGTCGTCTCACCGCGGCGACACAGAATCTCGCGAACGCGGGCTGAGACAGCCAGATCGGCACTACAGAGGCGGGATGGTCCGGGTTCGGTGGTGTGGATCTCGCGGAATGCGGGCTGAGACGGCGAGTTCGGCACCACTGAGGTGGGATGGTCCGGGTTCGGTGGTGTGGATCTCGCGGAATGCGGGCTGAGACGGCGAGTTCGGCACCACTGAAGCGGGATGGTCCGGGTTCGGTGGTGTGGATCTCGCGGAATGCGGGCTGAGTCGGCGAGTTCGGCACCACTGAGGCGGGATGGTCCGGGTTCGGTGGTGTGGATCTCGCGGAATTGGTGCTGAGTCGGCGAGTTCGGCACCACTGAAACGAGAGACGCCCCGGGTCGACCTCGCGGCCGCCCCGGGGCGTCTCGGGCTCAGGCCTCGTCGTCCTCGGGCTCGTAGTCCACGCCGGCCTCGGCGCGCTGCTCGGGCGTGATCGGCGCGGGCGCCGCGGTCAGCGGGTCGTAGCCGTTTCCGGTCTTCGGGAAGGCGATGACCTCGCGGATCGACGGCATTCCGGCCAGCAGCGACACGACACGGTCCCACCCGAAGGCGATGCCGGCGTGCGGCGGGGCGCCGAACGCGAAGGCGTCGAGCAGGAAGCCGAACTTCTCCTGCGCCTCCTCGGGCCCGATGCCCATGACGTCGAACACGCGCTCCTGCACGTCGCGACGGTGGATCCGGACGGAGCCGCCGCCGATCTCGTTGCCGTTGCAGACGATGTCGTATGCGTAGGCGAGCGCCTCGCCCGGCGCCTCCTCGAAGCGGTCGACCCACTCCGGCTTCGGCGACGTGAAGGCGTGGTGCACGGCGGTCCAGGCCGAGTGGCCGAGGTCGACGTCGTCGTCCTCGCCGGTCGGCTTGAACAGCGGGGCGTCGACGACCCACACGAAGGCCCAGGCGTTCTCGTCGATCTGCCCGGTGCGCTTGGCGATCTCCACGCGCGCGGCGCCGAGGAGGGCCTGCGCCTGCGTGGTCGCACCCGCGGCGAAGAACACCGCGTCGCCGGGCTGCGCGCCGGTCGCCGCGGCGAGGCCCTCGCGCTCGGCGTCGGAGAGGTTCTTCGCGACGGGGCCGCCGAGCGTCCCGTCCTCGCCGAAGGTGACGTACGCGAGGCCCTTGGCGCCGCGGGACTTCGCCCAGTCCTGCCACGCGTCGAACTGACGGCGGGGGAGCGAGGCGCCGCCCGGGTGCACGACCGAGCCGACGTACTCCTGCTGGAAGACGCGGAACGTCGTCTCGGCGAAGTACTCGCGCAGCTCGACGATCGGGTTGCCGAAGCGCAGGTCGGGCTTGTCGGAGCCGTACAGGCGCATGGCATCGGCGAAGGTGATGCGCTCGATCGGCGTGGGGATCTCCACGTCGATGAGGCGCCACAGCGCCTGGACGATCTGCTCGCCGAGCGCGATCACGTCCTCCTGGTCGACGAAGCTCATCTCG